>JAZRCE010000172.1:0-4011 GCA_045635445.1 Candidatus Aphodosoma sp. | reverse complement strand
CCCAGCAGCCGATGCAGCAGGTGTGAAATATACTCCAGGTTTCGTACACAACGTAATCTACGAAACATATCTCAAAGATCACGAATCACCAGAAGATATCGAATACTACATGTGTGGTCCTGGCCCAATGAGTAAAGCTGTAGAAAACATGCTCTATTCACTTGGTGTACCACGCGAAAACCTCATGTTCGACAACTTTGGTGCTTAATGAGAGCAATTTTCTAAGATAAAATAGGAAACAAATAAAATTTTTGCTTTAGCAAAAATAACAAAAAACAACCGACACAATCAAATTTATTTGAATTGATGTCGGTTGTTTTTTGTTGTATTTATTTGAAAAATAATGTTTATTTGTTTTCTATTTTATTAACTTTCAAATTGCCGAGTTCAACCAAAGTCACGAACGATAGTGAGTAACTTTTGATTCCTAATAAGAACAATAGTAAGACTTACTCTGCCGAATGTAAGCAAAACCACAAACTAATGTGAGTAACTTTTGATGCAAAAATCCCAAATACAAAAAAAAAAGAGACGCAACATGTTGCGTCTCTACTTTATTTTTATTTACATCAAAAACGGAATGTATAGCTAATAGATGGCAATATAGGGAATAGCGAGACTTGATTTAAGACTCGCTTTTTATTTTGATAGTCATATTCGACATAAACATAGAATGGATTTTGGTGATTATAAACATTATAGAAACCCACAGACAATAGATGCTCGCCATATCGCCCTTTGCGTCGATCGAAATGGAAATTTATACCCAAATCCAACCTATGATAATCTGGCAAACGATAGTTGTTGCGCGAAGTGGCAACAGCAGAACCATCAGGCATAATTTGCGTGGCTAAAGTGCCACATGCACCTGTACCATAAACAAAAGTAGCAGACAAATCAATCAATTTAGTTGGTCGGTATTGCAAAGAGACAGAAAGGTCATGAGTGCGATCATAACGCGCAGGGAATGTTTTGCCACCATTGATTACCATACCCTCACGATCGAATTTGCGTTCAGTTCGACTCCATGTGTAACCTATCAAACCTGTGAATTTTCCAATTGTACGCTGAACAAGAAACTCAACTCCATAACTCCATCCACGACCAAGATTGATTTTTTCATTCCAATTATCAGTTGAAGTAATAAGTGATGTCCCCTCTTTATACTCAATAAGATTGTTCATTGACTTATAATAACCTTCAACAGAAATATCGGCTATATTAGGGATGTTATAGAAAAATCCAGCTGCAACTTGATGGCTAGTCATAGGGGGCATAGTGCGAGTAACTGGCACCCAAAGGTCAATAGGTAACATCAGATTTGACGATGACAAAAGATGCACATATTGAGATATATACTGATAAGAGGCTTTAAACGAGAGGTCGCGCAAAAGAAGAAGGCGTAAACCGATACGTGGTTCGAGATTAGGGTAAACTTTATTTTCGATAGCATAAAGAGAACCACGCAAGCCAACATTCAACTTTAACCTACGACAAATATCCCAATCGTCCTGAACAAAAAGCGAAGCTTCGTGGGTGTATATTGGTGCATTACCATAAGTGGTGTCCATAACATCTTTTTGCCCCTGATCAATGACATGGCCATAAGCACTCATGATAGCAGGAGTGAAAATATGAAAGGCATATTGTGCACCAAACTCTACATGATGATTTGGATGTGGCTCATAGTCGAAAGAATACCGAGCTATTACATCTTCAATATTAGAGCCATAATTCATGTTATATCGGGTATCAACAGAATTCGTGATATCATGCTCATTCATATCAACACCTATACTAAAACGATAGCGCGAGTAAGATAACGAAGCTGTAGAGAATAATTGAGGAGAATAGATATGATTCCAATTGAGCGATGCAAGAAGATTACCCCACATCCAATTATTCTTACTTTTAATTTTGTAGTCTTCTTCAGAGGATTCAATATTGGAATACATATTATCATCACCCATATAGAAAGATGCAGATAGACGATCATAGTCAGAGAATCGATGGGTTATTTTAGCATTAACATCCCAAAAAGCATAGCCCATATACTCGCCCGAGCCCATTGATTCAGAAGATCCTATTTGATATATCAAAGGAAAAAGCCAATCGAAATATGTACGACGAGCCGAAATATTGAACGAAGTGTGGTTTTTCCAAATAGGACCTTCGAGGTTGACCTTTGCCGACAATAAACCTACCGACAACGAACCATGATACTCTTGCATATTGCCATCTTTTTGTCGGATATCAAGTACACTCGACAATCGACCACCATATTTAGCAGGGAAATTACCCTTATATAGAGTTACATTTTTTACTATATCGGCATTAAATACCGAAAACAAGCCTAACATGTGACTTATATTGTACAAAGGAACTTCGTCTAATAATATCAAATTCTCGTCAGGGCCACCCCCACGAACATAAAGTCCAACTTGCCCCTCACTACCCGACTGAACGCCAGGCAAAAGTTGCATTGCTTTAATGATATCCGACTCACCTCCTACAGATGGTATGCCTTTTATAAAATTTATAGGTAGCTCGATAGCTGACATCTGTGAAGTTTCGACACCTTGTACACGTTCTGAAAGCACTTCAACTTCAGACAAAAGATTGTTGGACGAAAGACGTACATTGAATATGGTGTCGCTCGAAAGATTGAGCGTGCGAGTTTGGGTTGAATAACCCACATAAGAAAATTGTAATTGACACTCACCTTCGGGCAAAGTAAGCGAATAGAAACCATAAGAATTAGTGGCCGCACCCTTATGATGATTGGTAGCGTAAATCGTTGCCGAAAGTAGTGACTCTGACGACAAACTATCGGTTACATAACCGCAAATTGTATAGTGTTTAGCACTTAACACTAAGGGCAAAACAAAACAAACTGTAACAAAAACAATTCGCAGAAACATAATCATTTTTGCATAATACAATTGTCGTAATTTAGCAATACTCATATAAAATTTATTCTGGCAAATGCCCAGAAAGAATAATATCTTTTGTCAATTTTACAGAAAACGATTTTCTCACACGAAAATATCCTAATCCACCCTCGACATTCGGACTGGTAACAACCACAGGTTCAGACAATATTGAAGCCACTCCGTTTTGAACTGCTTGCATAACACGCAAATATTCTAAATATTCGGAATTAGTAATATAAAAGTCAAGATCACAATATTCAAAAGAATACCTTATTTCTTCGGTCCAATACTCCTCTTTGCCATTAGAATAATGAGAATAATAATAATAGTTGACCACTTCGGCTGGAATCATTAAAGAGAAGCGATATGGCCAAGTCGTTATCTCTGGTATCGGAAGCACAATTGGACTCTCCATCAATTTCTGATCTTGATACGAACCCATAAATGCATCATAATCTTGATACAACAGATTGTTAGTTACAATAGGGTCATCGCTCCAACAATAAAAAAAATATTTATCTAAAGTATCCATATTCATTTTTGTATTAGCATACAATAAAATGACATTATCCGAAGCGCATTTTGTCTTTGAATCTACAATAACATCAAACTGATAACTAGATTGATTAAGAATACCACGAGGCACTAACTTAAGGCTATTTGTGTCTATTTTAACTACTATATCATTTAAATCAGGTACAACAATTTCGGTAGTAACTGTAGGATAATCGGGATGAGACACCTTCAAACGAAAAACATCACCAACATTTATTGGTTTACGTATCTTATAAATAGGTTTATATAACTCAATAAACGGATCGTCGTTGTGTTGTAAGTAACACTCAATATCTTCAAATAATAATGAATTTTTTGCTGTATCAAGAAAAAATTGTGTACTCTGAATAGTAGTATATAACATTCCATAATATGTCACATTATCCCTTTTATCATACCACATATTAGGTTCCAAAGAAGCCTCAACAATCAAGAGTGGATCAGTCTCATTCCCTTTATAATCTATCTCTTTAGTACACGAGCTCAATGCTATTACAAAAAATAGCATACAAGCAAAGAAGAA
>JAZRCE010000171.1:0-9830 GCA_045635445.1 Candidatus Aphodosoma sp. | reverse complement strand
GCATTGATTTCACGCATACGTGCTTGTTCTGCTTCTGGCAATGAGATACCGTTGCGAACGAACGCGTTATAAACTTTTTCCAACAAACGTGTTTGTTCTTTTGTGTAGTTCATCGCTTCACGACCTTCATACACTGCTTTTACGCGCTCAAACAAACGTGCGTCCATGTAGATATTGTCGCTGTGTGCACTTACCATTGGCAACACAACTTCCTGAACCTTAGTCAATTCTTCCGAACCATCGCTCTCTGTAATGTTGAAGAAAACAAGTGCTACTTTCGACAACAAACGACCCGATTTATCCATAGCTTCAAGTGTGTTCTCGAATGTTGGAGCCTCTGGGTTGTTGATGATTGCCTCAATTTCGGCTTGTTGTTGTTTGATACCCTCTTCAAATGCTGGCAAATAGTGCTCTGCTTTGATTTGTTCAAACGGTGGAACGCCATCTGGTGTGTTCCATTCTGTCAAAAACGGGTTAGTTTCGCCCGCTTTGTTTGTACATGCAAACATCATAGCTGCTGTTGCTACTGTTAAAAATAATTTTTTCATTGTTCGTAATAAATATTTAAGTATTAGTATTTTAAGGGTTGTTTCTATCTTTCATTTTTCTTTTTATATATGGTTCGCGCACGCACACACCTATCAACTTGCAAAGATAATAAAAAAAAATCACATTTTCAACACATTTTAACAATAACTTTATCGATGCAAAAAAAACGAAGAAAATTCTAATATCCCTAATCCCTACTCCTTGCTCTTTGTGCTCCTTTTTCAACTAGTTGAAACCCGGTATTTTAATATCCATCTTTTTTAGCTAAACTAACAAAGAACCCTTCTCTTTCCCTAATTTTAATATACTATAAATATAGGATAAATATACTATAAACATATTATAAATATACTATAAAGCAATCCACGAAGAACACAGAATTAAAAAAAACAGCACACTTTTTGCATCTTTGCATATTATTTCTTATCTTTGCAAACAAATATCCGAATATCAACTCTTGTTATTAAAATAAAAGTTTAAAATAGTCGAAGTCAATCTGTGTAATCTGTGGGAGAATAATAAATAAATTTTATGCCGCATGGTCTGTCTTTAGTGTCGAGATTTTTTACGATAAGCGAGTGCAGAGCCGAATTTATTCGAGCTATGCCGAGCGTAGTAAAAAACACGCCAGAAGGAAGTAATTGCGCAGCAAAAGCGAGATCTTTGTGTCAAAAAGAAAATTATGTCTTTATGTCTAAAAAAACAGAAATATGAAAAATAAAATCCTAATGGCAATGAGTGGTGGCATCGACAGTTCCGTTGCTGCTATCGAACTCCGTCGCAAAGGCTACGAACTCAAAGGTGTAACTTTCACTCAATTAACTCTCGATTCTCCTGCCGTAGCCGAAGCTCGTCAAATGGCTGACGATATGGGCTTCGAGCATCACACTCTTGATATGCGTCGTGAGTTCCACGATTCTGTTATTTGCAATTTCATCGACGAATATCTCCACGGTCGCACACCTAATCCATGTGTACAGTGCAACTCCAATATCAAGTGGGGCATGTTGCAGAAATTTGCCGATGAAAAGGGCTGTTTTTATATCGCAACAGGCCATTATGCTCAAATCGAACGTACTCCCGAAGGGCGCTATTTCATCCGTAAAGGTGCCGACGAGCATAAGGATCAATCCTATTTCCTTTGGCGCTTAACTCAAGAGAATCTCTCTCGCACTCTTTTCCCTCTTGGAGGGTACACCAAAGCCGAAGTGCGCCAAATTGCTCTTGATAATGGTTATGAGCAATTATCTAAAAAAGGCGAAAGTCAAGAGATCTGTTTTATCCCCGACAACGATTATCGCAATTTCCTTCGCAACAATGTGCCTGACTATGACAAAAAGTATAAAAAAGGCGATTTCATCGATATAAATGGCAAAGTTTTAGGCAAACATCAAGGTTTTCCTAATTATACCATTGGTCAGCGCAAAGGTCTCGGTATTGCACTTGGCGAACCTATGTATGTTGTCCGTATCGATGCCGAGAAGAATCAAGTAGTGCTTGGTCGCAAAGAAGATTTGCTCACCAAAACCAGTTATGCTCGCGACCTAAATATGATGAAATTCCACGATTTCATCGACGGACAAACCGTTATGGCAAAAGTCCGCTACAAATCCCGCCCCGGCCTCGCCCACATCTATCATGAGGATGACGGTCGTGTGCGCATAGTCTTCGAAAACGACATCGAATCCATCACCCCAGGTCAAAGCGTAGTTTTCTACTGTGGCGACAATTACACCGACGTCCTCGCCGGCGCAATACTTATTTAGGAAGTAAGGAATAAGGAGTTCAACTAAAAAAATATGAGTTTAATACCGAATGGTATCCATGCCTTGCGTAAAAACGCGACAAAAAAGGATAGTAAAAAATCCGTTAAGCAACGGTTTTTGGCGAGGTTACTCACAATAATATCGAAGTACTGAGATAATGGGCAAGCACAGAAAACTTGAAGAAGCAGAAAGTTTGCCCGAGTTTAAAGCGTTGTAGGATTTATTACTATCCTTTAGCGTTTTTAAGCATAGCAAAGACTTTTGGTTACTTTTGGTCACAAAAGTAACGTAAAAAATGACCTCATTATCACTATATCAACTAAACCAACTCATAAAGGAATCACTCCGCCAAGTGATTCCCACCACCATATGGCTTCGTGCTGAGATACACAACATAACCACAAACTATTCAGGTCATTGCTATATAGATTTAGTAGAAAAAAGCGATTCCAACGACCAAATTATAGCCAAACAACGAGCAAACATCTGGGCATCAACCTACAGATTTTTGGCCCAGAAATTCCATCAAACAACTAACTCCTCGTTGCAAGCTGGTATGAAAATACTTATCGAAGTATCGGTTGAATATCATGAACTATACGGATTAAGTCTTAATGTAAAAGACATAGACCCTTCCTATACTCTTGGCGAACTCCAACGACGCCGTCTTGAGATAATTCAACGGCTAAAAAAACGCGGTTTAATCGAAAAAAACAAGCAAATACCAATGCCACGGCTCATTAAACGCATTGCCATTATTTCAAGCCCTACAGCCGCAGGTTATAGCGATTTTATCCACCAATTGACAAACAATCCTCATGGATTTACATATCAAACAACTCTCTTCCCATCCATTATGCAGGGCCCTCAAACCGAAGAATCTATCCTCTCTGCCCTTGATAAAATAATCAACTTTCAACTTTCAACTTTCAACTTTCAACTTGTAGTCATTATTCGTGGTGGCGGTGCCACTTCCGACCTCCAAGCTTTCGATAGTGAACAACTTGCCGAATATTGTGCCAATTTCCCTTTGCCAGTTTTAACAGGCATTGGTCACCTTCGCGACGAAACCATTCTTGACATGGTGGCTTATCAAAATCTCAAAACACCTACTGCCGTAGCCGAGTATATCATTTCTCATACTTTAGAACTTGATATGGACCTACTTGCACTTGGCGATCGTATTCAAAAAAGTGTAATTTTGCGACTTGAACAAGAAAAAAATCTCTTGACTTCGCTTTCGGCTTATATACCGCAATATGCTTTGCAACTACTTGCTTCGTCTGATAGTAAACTAACGTCTTTACAACATTCCATTGAATTAAAAACTGCCGATTTAATCGTCAAAAATCGTCTTTTACTCGATCGCAAATCCGATTTATTGAGTGTGTTAGCAAATCAGCAGCTTCAACAACAACAGAATAATTTAAAATTAATCGAGACCAAACTCCAGCTTCTCGACCCGCAGCAGTTATTGAAAAAAGGTTACTCCTTCACCACCCACAATGGCAAACTCGTAACCTCCATCGCCCAACTCACCCTTGGCGACATCATCACCACCACCCTCGCCGATGGCACAATCGATAGTATTGTCCAGTAGTGAGCGATACTAAAGTAGGGATACGGCATGCCGTGTCCGTTAACCCCAAAAAACATGAAAAACTTTCAATTTTCAACTTTCAACTTTCAACTTGAACTATGTCTTACAACGAACAACTAAAACAACTTGAGCAAATAGTCTCAGAAATAGAGAGCGGCCAACTCTCCATTGACCAATTAGCAGCTAAAGTAAAAACAGCCACCAAACTCCTTGCCGACTGCCGCAAACAACTCACCAAAGTCGAATCCGACATCAACAAAATTCTTAAACCCGAATAATTCCACTCAATTTTGTATGAACATTCACTTGTAGGGACACTCGGCTCGAGTGTCCGCATGATATAGCGAGTATAGTAGGGACACTCGGTTCGAGTGTCCGCATAATATAGCGAGTATAGTAGGGACACTCGGTTTGAGTGTCCGCATAATATAGCGAGTTTAGCAGGTACACTCGGCTCGAGTGTCCGACTAAACATTTTACAAAAATATGGTTAAGTGCCAAAAATGTGTAAAATTACACAAAAACATGTGCCAAAAATGTGTAATTCTACACATTTTTGGCACTTTATGTTTGTTGAGTATTTCACTGCCTTTGGTAGACTAGTTTGAAAACTCTTCTTTTTTGTGTGATTAAAATAACGTTAGTTCGATATAAAACACCGTATGACATCCGTGTAATCCGTGTAATCCGTGCGGTCCGTGTGGTCCGTGTGGAATAAAAATTATACCAAATTCACATGTATTAAGGTGAATAAAAATGGAAGGAGGGGTAAAATCAAAATAAAACAAAAAATATATAAAAAATATTTTGTTTTTCAAAAAATAAAGTGTACCTTTGCTAACTCAAAAATCAAAAAAACACATACATGAATAACACATTCCACATCCAACCAAAATACACTTTATTAACAAAAGTTAAACAAAAGGGGGGGTAAATGCGTCTTATTTATCAGTAAAAAAGGCAACGTTTAGAGTAAGTGGAACGGGTGCTTTTGGTGTTATTAGACTTTCGGATAATAAAGGGATAATTCCTGCTTTATATGGCTCTATATCTATGATAACAGAAGATAGATTTGAAGTTTATGATTCTTCAAGCTCTTCGTATTTGTTGTTTGATTTGGAAGGAAATATTATAAATTAAAGAAATAAAAATTGTAAAATATGAAGGCTCCAAGTTTATTTGAAAACATAGATCATTGGTTTGCTATTCAAAGAGAAAAAGCAAGACAAAATGGTTATTATTATGTAGAAGACTTAGGTCATTGGTCAGAGCGTGATAGAGAAATCTATCTGATGTATTATCCTTGTACAAATGAAGGTACTAAGGATGAGGATACTGAAGGTTTGTAAGATAGTTATGACGCTTTGTTTTTTGTTAAATAAAATAGAAAAGTGGTGTTTTGAGAAAAAACATCACTTTTTCTTTGTTGTTTGGGTGAAAATCGCTATCTTTGTAGATTATTTTAGGTGTATAGCGTAGTGTTATGAAATACGAGGTTCAAGATGAATTGTATATGATGCGGTGTTTGCAGTTGGCGGCTATGGCTGAGGGGCAAACGTCGCCTAATCCTATGGTTGGTGCTGTTATTGTGCATGACGGTCGAATCATTGGAGAGGGGTATCATCATCGTGCGGGAGAGCCTCATGCTGAGCCTAATGCGATTGCGTCGGTGAAGGATGAGTCGCTATTGCGGAAGGCTACGATGTATGTGTCGCTTGAACCTTGTTCGCATTGGGGAAAGACGCCGCCTTGCGCTGATTTGATTGTGCGTAAGGGGTTGAAACGTGTGGTGATTGCTACGCTTGACCCTAATCCGAAGGTAGCGGGTCGTGGCGTGAAAATATTGCAAGATGCGGGTATTGAGGTGACTGTGGGTGTGATGGAAGATGAGGCTCGATGGTTGAATCGTAGGTTTATGACGGTGCAAGAGAAGCATCGTCCGTATGTGATATTGAAGTGGGCTGAGACGGCAGATGGTATTATTGATGTGTGTCGTGAGGAGAAGGGTAGTGGTCCGATAAAGATTAGTAACTCGGTGACTAAGACACTTAATCATCAGGTGCGTGTGGAGGAGGATGCTATTATGGTGGCTACGAAGACTGCATTGTTGGATGACCCTCATCTTACTGTAACGAAATGGACAGGTCAGAATCCTGTGCGTGTGTTATTGGATAGGTCGTTGAGGGTGCCAGTAGATTATAGGATCTTTGATGATGCAGCGAGGACGATTGTGTTTTGTAGTCAACAGTCTATAGTCAATAGTCAATGGTCGGTGGGTGATAATGTGGAGTTTGTGGGGATTGATTTTGAGGGGGATGTTGTAAGTGCGGTTATGGATGAGTTGTATAAGCGTGGGGTGATGTCAATTATTGTTGAGGGTGGAGCGCAGTGGTTGCAGACGGTGATTGATTCGGGTTTGTGGGATGAGGCGCGAGTAGAGCGTGGCCCACACTCTATTCGATGCATAATGTATAATGCAAAGTGCACAATTGAAGAAGCGCAAAAACTTTCACAAAATGGGGTGAAAGCACCAAAATTAGATGGTTTTTAGATAGGAAGACAAGAATACACGAAATAAATTTTTATAAACGTAAATTTTCATTAATTAATTGTAAATAATTAATGACTAATTTGTGATAATTTACGTTAAAAATAAAAATCATGTCTTAAAAGTTAACCATTATACTATATGGAATTATTCTGGCAAATAGTGTATTATGCTTTTACAGCGTTGTATGTCTACATTGCGTTAGTGGTGTTGACTGCTATTTTGTTGGAAAATCGTAATCCAGTGAAGACGCTTGGATGGATTATGATTATGATTTTGTTGCCTATTGTAGGTATTGTGTTGTATGTGTTTTTGGGACAGGATTTGCGACGTAGAAAGGTTTTTGCCAATAAACTAAGATTTCCTAATTTAGAAGGGAGTTATGTTGGGAACGAGAAACTTCAAAAGTTTGGAAAAGTAGCTACGTTGTTGACTGAAACTGCTGGAGCTCGTGTTTTGAGTGGTAATAAAGTAGAGGTTTTTACAACAGGAGAGGATGCTTTTAATTCGCTTTATGATGATATAGAACGTGCTACGAATCATATTCATGTGGAGTTTTATATTATTGAGAATGATAAACTTGGGAATAGATTTCGAGAGTTGTTGGAGCGTAAGGCTCGTGAGGGGGTGCGTGTCCGTGTGATTTATGACTATCTTGGTGGGTGGAATTTGCCTATTGTGTGGCGATTGTCGTTGAAGGAGGCCGGGGCGTTTATTCATCCTTTTTTACCTGCCGATAATTTCTTTAGGTTTACTTTGTTGAATTATCGTAATCATCGTAAATTGGTTGTTATTGATGGTCGAGTGGCCTATACTGGTGGAATGAATTTGGCGGAGCGTTATCTTAGTGGTAATAGATTGGGTTTATGGCGCGATACTTTCGTGAGAGTTGAAGGTTTAGCTGTGCATGCGATGCAATATTCGTTTTTGGTAGATTGGAGTTTTGTTGATGGCAAGGTGGTTACGGATAAGAAATATTATCCAGATTTATCTTGCGATATTGGTGATGAAAAGGTACAAGTTGTAACTTCTGGTCCTGATTCTGATTGGCGTAGTATCATGCAAGGGATTGTGGTTGCAATATCAAATGCAAAGAAAGAAGTGTTGATCCATACTCCTTATTGTATGCCTCCTGAATCTGTTATGAATGCTTTGGAGACTGCAGCACTATCGGGGGTGCGTGTTAGGGTTATGATTCCTGAGAGAAATGATGCGAAACTTGTGGCTGCTGCTGGACGTAGTTATATTGAGGCTTTGTTGAGAGCCGGTGTGGAGGTTTTTTATTACAGAAAGAATTTTTTGCATTCGAAGGCGATTGTGGTGGATGGTTATTTGTCTATTGTTGGTACGGCGAATATGGACCATCGCTCGTATGAGCAGAATTTTGAGATTGCAGCGTTTGTGTATGGCGAGAAGACGGCGAGATGTTTGGTTGAGGGATTTGAGCGAGATATGGAGTCGTCGCGTCAGTTGAATGTGAATCTTTGGCGTCATAGGAAGTGGTATAAGAGATATGTTGAGTCGTTGGCGCGGTTGATTTCGCCGTTGTTGTAGAGAGGGGGGGCTTATTGTATTTTAGAGTGGGTTGTGAAGGTAGGGTGAGGGTTGCTTGCAGGTTGCTGTATAGTATATTTAAATGAGGGTGGGGGTTATTGTATTTTAGTGATAGTTTTTTGAATAGAATTTTGAAGTAAAATATGAGTAAAATAGGTCTAATAATTTCGCGAGAATATCGGAATCGGGTTGTGAAAAAGTCGTTTTTGTGGATGACTTTTTTGACACCGGTTTTGATGGCAGCGTTGATTGTTGTGCCTATATGGTTGGCGTCGATTAAGGATGATGAGGATAGAGTGGTGGCTGTGGTGGATCAGACGGGGTTGTATGTGGGATTGTTTGAGACGTTGAAGAGCGATGAGTGTAGGTTTGAGGTTGTTAGGGAGCAGGGAGCAGGGAATGACTTTCAAGTTTCGGACTTTAGTTCTCAACTTTCGGCTGATTATTTGGCGGTTGTGGTGATTGCTGATGATTTGGATATGCATTCGAATGCGGTGACGATTTATAGTCAGAAGCAGTTTCCGAGCAGTATTCGTAGATTTATAGAGTTGGCTTTAGAGGATTATGTTGAGGAGCAGAAGTTGGCATCGTATAATATTCCGATGTTGAAGGAGATGATTGAGGATGCGAGGGTGGATGTGAAGGCAACGACGTATAAGTTAAGTGAGGAGGGAGTGACTACGTCAGATTCGGATATTGCGTCGATTGTGGGTATATTGGCTACGATGTTGATATATATGTTTATATTTGTGAGTGGGTCGCAGGTGATGAATTCGGTGGTGCAAGAGAAGGTGAATAGGATTGTGGAGGTGATGGTGTGCTCGGTGCGCCCTTGGGAGTTGATGTGGGGAAAGATTATTGCAGTGGGGCTTACGTGCTTGACTCAGATGGTTTTGTGGGCGGTGTTGACGATGATGATAGTGGGTGTGGCAATGGGAGTGATGGGTATTGATATGTCGGGGTTGCAAGGTAGTCCCGCAGCGGGAATGGCTGTAGAGATGCAAGGGGTGTCGGCATTAGGGGAGCATTTTGAGGTGTTGTGGTCGATTGATTGGGGATTTGTGGCTGTGATATTTTTGGTTTATTTTGTGGGTGGATATTTGTTGTATTCGTCGATGTTTGCGGCAATTGGGGCATCGGTGGATAATGAGTCGGATACAAGTCAATTTATGACGCCAATTACGATAATTGTGTTGTTTGCGTTGTATGCCGGTATGTATAGCGCAGAGAATCCGGATGGGCCGTTGGCTTTTTGGTGCTCAATGATACCATTCACGTCGCCGATAGTGATGATGGTGAGGGTGCCGTTTGATGTGCCGATGTGGCAGTTGGGTTTGTCGCTTGGATTGTTGGCGTTGACTATTGTAGGTACTATATGGTTGTCGGCAAAGATATATCGTGTGGGTATATTGATGTATGGTAAGAAACCGACGGTGAAAGAGATAGTTAAGTGGATAAAATATAATTAGGAATTAGGAATGAGGAATGAGAAATTAGGAATGAGGAGTGTAGAGTTGGTGAAGGAGGGTATTAACTCTCAACTTTCAACTTTCAACTTTCAACTTAGAATAGGTGTTTCGTCGGGATGGTGGGAGGAGGCGCACAGATTGGTGCCGGCATACGTGCAATGTATTATAGATGCAGGTGCTACGCCAGTGGTGTTTCCGGTGACAGATAATGAGCAGATATTGAATAATTTGCTTGATATGGTTGATGGTTTGCTATTGACTGGAGGTGGAGACATTGACCCTAAATATTGGGGCGAGGAGTTGATGCCACAGAGTGGTAAACCTTGTGCGTTGAGAGATGAATT
>JAZRCE010000170.1:0-11287 GCA_045635445.1 Candidatus Aphodosoma sp. | reverse complement strand
GTGGGAGGTCAGAGTTTTTAGGGAACATACGGAATCCGTAACGGAACTCACCACTTTGATTTAATTTGTGAATAAGCTCGAACGAAAGTTTTGAACCTTCGGCTTTAACCATATCGAATTCGCAAACTTCTTGAACGCGGTCTTTGCCTTTCTCGTCTTTATATGTAATAACGAGTTCAACACCAATACCTTTATCGTTCAAATCTTTAGTATCTACATCTACTGTGAAACGTGTTCTATCACCAACAGAAAGACCACCATCGAGGTTCTCAACCATAACTGGAGTTGTCTCGATTGCTTCCCATGTACGAGCCACTTTCGATTTCCAAGCCGACAACTCGCGTGCTTTAGCATAGTCGTTAGCAACAACCATATCTGTGCGAGTAGCAAGTGGGTTATAGAAACGGTTGATATAATCGTCAATCATACGTTTCATTGTGAAACGTGGAGTGATTTCAGAGATAGATTTTTTAATCCATTGAATCCATTCAGGTGAGTAACCTTTAGTATTTTTAGCAAAATACAATGGAATGATTTCGTGCTCAAGCATTGAGTAGATTGTAGCAGCATCGAGTTGGTCTTGGTATGCTTGGTTGTCGTAAGTACGTTTTTCTGTCAACGCCCAACCTGCACCTTTCACATAACCTTCGTACCACCATCCATCGAGTACTGAGAAGTTGAGAACACCATTCATTTGTGCTTTTTCGCCTGATGTACCTGATGCTTCGAGTGGACGAGTTGGAGTATTCAACCAGATATCTACACCCGAAATCAAACGTTTAGAAAGACGCATATCGTAGTTTTCGAGGAAGATAATTTTGCCAAGGAATTGTGGCATACGTGAAATTTCAACGATGCGTTTAATCAAACCTTGACCGCCACCATCAGCTGGGTGGGCTTTACCTGTGAAGAGGAATTGTACTGGGTGAACTGGGTCGTTAACGATTTTTTCGAGACGTTCGAGGTCAGTGAACAAAAGGTGTGCACGTTTGTATGTTGCAAAACGACGACCAAAACCGATAATCAATGCGTTAGGGTTGATACGATCAAGAATTGAAACGATTTTTGATGGGTCGTTTTGGTTTTTCAACCAAGTTGTAGTAAATTGATCTTTGATATAAGCAATCAATTTGTTTTTCAATGCTGTGCGTGTAGCCCAAATTTCTTCGTCTGGCACATTGTTGATTGCGCGCCAAATCTTCATATTAGATTGGTCGCCATAGAAGTCGTTATCGAAATATTTTTCGTAAAGTGCTTTCCATTCTGAAGTAGCCCATGTAGGCATGTGAACACCATTAGTTACATAGCTAACATGAAGTTCTTCAGGAAAATAACCTTTCCAAATTGGGTTGAACATCTCTTGGCTCACTTTGCCGTGCAACCAGCTCACACCATTAACACCTTGGCAAGTGTTACAAGCAAATACCGACATAGAGAATTTCTCGTTTGTACCTGGATTTTCGCGACCCATATCCATAAGGTCGTTCCATGAGATACCAAGTTTTGCAGGATATTCGCCCATATATTTACCGAAGAGACCTTCGTCGAAACTGTCGTGACCAGCTGGCACTGGAGTGTGACAAGTGTAAAGGCTTGATGCTCCTACTACTTCGAGAGCTTCTTGCATGCTAAGACCTTTAGCAACATAGTCAGAAAGACGTTGAAGGTTGAGGAATGCTGCGTGACCTTCGTTACAGTGATAAAGTTTTTGGTCGATACCAAGTTTTTGGAGTGTAAGCACACCACCGATGCCGAGCATAATCTCTTGTTTGATACGGTTTTCCCAATCGCCACCATAGAGTTGGTGTGTGATTTGACGGTCGAATTCGCTATTGAGTTCCATATCTGTATCGAGAAGCAACAAAGGCACACGGCCTACTTGAGCTTTCCATACATTTGCATAAACCACGCGGTTTGGATAAGGCACTTCAACAATAACTGGGTGACCTGCTTCGTCTTTCACTTGAGTGATAGGGAGGTGGCTGAATTGTTGTGCTTCGTAGTTAGCAATTTGTTGACCATCAACGCTAAGTGTTTGAGTGAAATAACCGAAACGATACAAGAAACCGATAGCCACCATATCTACATTGCTATCAGAAGCCTCTTTAATATAGTCACCAGCGAGAACACCAAGACCGCCTGAATAGATTTTGAGGTGGTCAGTCAAACCATACTCCATTGAGAAATATGCCACTGAAGGTACATCTGTGCGGTGTTCTTTATTCATATATGCAGTGAATTTTGCATATACACTGTCAAGTTCTGCAAGATATTGTTTGTCCGCTGCCAATTCTACAAGGCGGTCCAAACGAGCATTTTCAAGCATGCTGATTGGATTGTGGCGACAATCTTCCCACATTTTCTCATCCATGTGACGAAACAAACGTTTCGCATCTACGTTCCACACCCACCAAAGATTATGTGCTATTTCATCAAGACGTTCTAATTCTTTAGGCAAGCGAGTTTTTACTGTGAAGTCCACAAAATTTGGCTCATTCACATGATTTACTTTTACTTCCATTTTTGTTTTTTAATTTACCTATTTTTTATACTAAGAATATTCTATCCTATTTAAAATATGAAAACTAACAAATAACTTTCAAATTTCAACTTTAAACTTTCAAATTTTTAAGCGCTATATCGTATGCCACTTTGTAATGCTTAAAGAAATGCTTCCATTGTGCTTTTTTAGCATATGCTTGGGCTGCTGTTTTCACACTCTTCATCTGTTTAGCATCATCAGCAATAGTCATAATATGCTCTATTTGAGCCACTATTTCATCACTAACAGCATCAAAGTTATTGTCGCCTCGTTTCACAACACCCACACCTAAATCAATATTTTGCCCTTCTGCATTCACCCAACGACCAAAACCAGAAAGATTTGTTGTAATTGTTGGCACTGCAAATGCCACACTCTCCATCGGTGTATAACCCCACGGTTCGTAGTATGAAGGAAACACTGTAAAATCGAATCCTGCAAGCAAATCGTAGTATGACATATTAAAGATGCCATCATCACCCATCAAATAGGCTGGCACAAAGATAACTTTCACTCGGCTATCCACCGAATTATTGAATCCATAGAAACGGAAGGCATTCGACACTGGGTCATTCCAAGGCTCAACCAATTGGTGAGTTGTATATCTATCGTCTGGTTGCGACAAATCTTTGGCTCCTTGTTGCCATCCTGGCACGAGAATAAATGCCACAAGCTGTCCATTCCCATTATGATTCAACTTATTCAATGCATTTATATACAAGTCTATACCTTTATTTTTATATTCGTAACGACCCGAAATAGCACACAATTTTGCATCGCTCGACATTGGATAACCAAGCAATTCCGATGCCACTTCAAGCAATTTTGCACGCGAACGCTTTGCCAACTCTGTCAATGCTTTGCCTTTTGGTACGAAATCAAGTTCAAAACCATTAGGCGTTACCTCTGCCGAACGAATTTCAAGCAATTGAGCACACTCATCGTCTGTAATTTCACTCACAGTTGTAAAACAATCAGCCAAGTGAGCAGCACGTTTTTCAATCGAATGTTTGCTTTCAACATTCAATTCTTGTGCCATTTGGTCGCCAAAATAACCTGGCATATAGTCATATAGAGGTTTACCATTACCTGCAATCGAACGACCAACCGTCGTAGCGTGCGTAGTAAACAATGTAGCTATACGTGGCTCAAAATATTTCAAATAGCAAAGACCAAAACCTGTCATCCACTCATTGAAATGAGCTACAACTTTTTGATTTGCCAATTTATAGAAATCATAGAATGCATGCATCACCATACCTGCTGCATAACCAAACATACTCGCCTCATCATAATCACCATATGCATGCAACGAATCTACCTTTGCTGTTTCCCATATCAAACCGTATATTTCATCTTTTTGAGCATAAAGCGGAGTAAAATCTACAAGTATTGCCAACGGACGACCTGGCACTATCCAACGTCCAATGCGCACTTTAAGTTCAAAGCGCTCCGCAACATATTCCGCAAACCCCTCTAATTCTGCAGTAGATTCAAAATATATCGATTCTTGCTCTTTCCAAACATCTGGTCCAACAAAAACTACATTATTCTCTCCAACAAACTCCACCATCGACTGAGCACGAGTAGACAAAACGGCATAAATACCACCAATTTTATTACAAACTTCCCAACTTGTCTCAAATATATAATTAGGTTTCATAGGTTTAATGATAAGTATTAAATAGCAAATTGCAAAAAAACTAAAGTTTCTTATCCTAAATTTATAATAAAGTGCAAAGTTACATAAAGATTTTTAGATATACAAACATTTTAGCAAATATTTTCAAATAAGAAATATATACATTTTAACAATACAAACTATTATTTCTGCTGTAAATCAAATACTTCAACCCTAAATGTAACAAATACACTAACTAATCAAAAACATGTTATAAAACATATTTTTACCATATAAACAAGAAGAGACTGCATCAAAACATCAATTTCGATACAGCCTCTTACATATAACACTTCTAAGTCTTTCGACTTACTACTTTTTACTTGATACTATTTAATAATTCCTCGTGCCGAATTACGCACAAAAAGCAAAATCTCATCACGCTCGGCTGTAGCCGGAAATTCCGATTCTATTTTTGCGATTGCATCTGATATATTCAACCCTGAATTATATATCAAACGATAAATATCTTGCACATTATTAATCTGATCATTGGTATAACCACGACGACGAAGACCAATAGAATTTATACCAGCGTAGGTAATTGGTTCACGCCCAACTGTAACAAAAGGAGGTATATCTTTTGTCACTTTCGAACCACCTTGAATCATCGTATGTTTACCAATATGAGTAAACTGATGTACAAGCGTACCTCCACCAATCACTGCAAAATCAGCGACTTCCACCTCTCCTGCCAACTGAGTAGAGTTACTCATGATGATATTATTACCAAGAATACAATCGTGCGCCACATGGCAATATGCCATAATCAAACAATTATCACCTATCACAGTTTTTCCTCTCGACGCCGTACCCCGATGAACTGTTGCACACTCACGAATAGTCGTATTATTACCTATTATAACACAAGTATCCTCCCCATGAAATTTCAAATCCTGTGGTTCTGCCCCAATTACTGCTCCAGGAAACACTGTACAATTCTCACCAATTCGAGTGCCAGAAAGTATTACAGCATTACTACGAATACGCGAACCCGCTCCTATTTCCACATTTTTATCAATAGTAACAAATGGTTCAATAACTACATTATCGGCTATTTTTGCCTCTGGATGAATATAAGCCAATGGTTGTTTCATATTTTAAACATTTAGATTTATTGTAGCAAAAAAAACTCAACTCAAAACATCATCAAACTCTCGCCACTAAATTATTCTTTACTTTTATTAGTTATCATTTATTTTTTACAATTTGCGCTGTCATTTCTGCCTCTGTAGTAATTTTACCATTCACAAAACAGTAACCTTTTATCGTAGCCAAACCACGTCGGATAGGCGAAGTCAACATCACTTTCATTACTATTGTATCACCAGGAACCACTTTATTACGGAATTTCACTCCATCTATTTTCAAGAAATATGTCGAATATGCCTTAGGATCTTCAACTTTTGACAACACAAGAATACCAGCACACTGAGCCATTGCCTCTACATGCAATACTCCAGGCATAACTGGCTCTTCCGGAAAGTGTCCAATAAAATGCATCTCATTAAATGTTGCATTTTTTATCGCCACTATATGATTATCCCCAACTTCCATCACTTTATCAACCAACAAGAATGGATAACGATGTGGCAACAACTCTTTTATCTGATTAATATCAAGCACAGGCTTTGCTTCCAATGGAATAACCGGAGCAAAAACCTCTTGCTTGCGTATCTCTTTACGTATTTGTTTCGCAAATGCAGTATTCACTCCATGACCTGGACAAACTGCAATAACACGACCTTTTATCTGACGTCCTATCAATGCCAAATCTCCTATCACATCAAGCATTTTATGACGAGCTGGCTCGTTATCAAATTGCAAAGGCCCATTCAAATACCCCAACTCCGTTACTTGTGGAGCTGATTGTCCAACAAGCCCTGCTATTTTATCCAATTGCGATTGTTCCACCGGTTGATCATAAATAACCAATGCATTTTCCAAATCACCACCCTTAATCAATCCCGCTTCTACCAATTGAGCTATCTCTCTCACAAAAACAAACGTACGACAACTTGCCACTTCCGCCTCAAAATCCTTCAACGAATCCAATATTGCATACTGACTACCCAACACACAAGAGTTATAGTTCACCATCGTTTGAATCGAAAATTCTGTATCTGGCAATATAGTAATTGACGACTTTCCATCTTCCGAAGTAAACACTTTTTTCGATGTCACTTCATAATACTCTTTTTCTGCTTCTTGTTCCTCTACCCCAACACTATTTATTGCATCCACAAATGGTCTAGCCGAACCATCTAGTATAGGAAACTCTGGAGCATTCACCTCTATCACACAATTGTCTACGCCAGCAGCATACAACGCCGCCATACAATGCTCAATTGTACTAACCTTCGCCTCTCCTTTAACCAAAACAGTACCACGCTCCGTAGCAGCCACATTCTCTGCCAATGCCGCTATTTCATTATCCAATTCCAAATCTACACGACGAACTACAATACCACTATTTTCTGCTGATGGTTTTGCCGTCAACGTAATATCCATACCTGTATGCAAACCCTTACCCTCTAAAGTAAAAGCCGCTTTTAATGTCATTTGTTTTGCCATATTTTAGATAATTAGTAGCGAGTAGCAAGTAGCGAGACTACTTGCTTCGCAAGTTTTATATTTTAGCATTTTAGTAACAACCAATAAAATTAATACCGAATGGCTCTAGCTACTCGTTACTATTTACTCGTTACTACTTAATTTTCTTCTCTAAATCATACACCTTACGTGCCAAGTCCGGCAATTGCCTTTGCAATACATTCAATTTTCTAAAACCCATTATCGGCATCGCAGGATACCCTTGCCATATCTGATTTGGCTCCTTTATTGTACTTGGCACTCCCGATTGTGCTCCAAATATCGAACCATCAGCAATCGTAATATGTCCCGATATACCAACTTGTCCACCCAACATACAACGCCTACCTATCTTCGTAGATCCCGCAATACCCGATTGCGCTGCTATCACCGTATCCTCACCAATCTCCACATTATGTGCTACTTGCACCAAATTGTCTATCTTCACACCTCTCCGTATAACAGTCGAACCCATCGTAGCTCTATCCACTGTAGTATTTGCACCCAACTCCACATCATCCTCTATCACCACATTACCTATTTGCGGTATCTTATGATAATGACCTTCTCCATCTGGCGCATGACCAAAACCATCACTACCAACCACCGATCCGGCATGCAACACACAACGCGCCCCCACTCTACATCCCTCATAAATCTTCACACCTGCATATATCACCGTATCATCTCCCACCACAACACCATCATCTATTACCGTATTGGCATAAATCTTCACATTATTACCTATCTCAACATTGGCTCCTATCACCACAAACGCCCCTACATAAACATTCTCACCCAATTTTGCTGTAACATCTATATCCGATTTCGCACTAATACCCTGTTTTTTTGGCTTAACACTATCAACCAAAGTCAACAACTTCGCCAAACTCTCATACGCATTATCCACACGTATCAACACTGTTGTCAACGATTGCTCAGCCACAAAATCATTATTTACCAAACATGCTGTCGCTTGAGTAGTATATATATACTGTATATATTTAGGATTCGACAAGAATGTCAACGTTCCAGGACGCCCCTCCTCTATCTTCGACAACTCCGACACCTTCAATGCACCATCTCCTTCCACCGTACCATTCAAATAATCAGCTATCTGCTGCAATGTAAATTCCATATAACAAATCTATTTATAAATAGGAAAATAAAACAAATATCTCTTTTCTATCATCTCCCGCATCATATCCACATTCATCATATCCGACGCATGAGCCACATCATCCAAACGACCATCATTATACATAATCAATATATTTGCCCCATCTGGATTATACGTATTACTCCTAACCACCTCTTCTACATAAAAATATCGTGCCAAATTTTCATCAATCCCAAACCTCTCAGCATACATACGACGCATATTCTCCTCATTATACAACGAAATATCCTCTCCCGCTACTGCCTTAAACAAACGTCGCTCTACAAACCCCCTCGACAATTCACGCAACACCACATCATCCGACCCCATCCACACCTTCACAGCACTCATCACATCCGTATCATCCAATTCAATATATTTTCGCAACACATAATCCGTCTCAAACGAATCCTCATCCACCTCATTCTCCAAAAAATATCGCAATGCTGGTGTCGCAAACAAATCAACCCCTCCCCTAATCAACTCCTTAGCTCGTGTAAGTATACTCACCAACATCTTCTCCGCTGCCACCGACGCCTTGTGCAAATACACTTGCCAATACATAAATCGCCTCGCCACCAAAAAATTCTCAATCGAATATATACCCTTCGCCTCAACCACCAACTTATCATCCACAACATTCAACATCTTAATTATTCGAGCCGCCCCTATCGACCCCTCCATCACTCCAGTAAAAAAACAATCCCTACACAAATAATCCATCCTATCCATATCCAACTGCGACGATATCAACTGATGCAAAAACCTCTTCTCATACTCATTCTTAAATATCTTTATCGCCAAACCCAATCTACCACCCATCTCCTCATTTATCAACTCCATCATCCTAAGCGACAACTCCTCATGCGAAACTCCTCGTATAAGCGTATTCTCCAACACATGCGAAAACGGACCATGCCCAATATCATGCAACAACATCGCCGCCAACACCCCATTCTCCTCCGCCGCCGTAATCATATTCCCCTTCAACCTCAACTGCTTTATCGCCTCATATGCCAAATGCATAGCCCCCAACGAATGCTGAAACCTCGTATGCTGTGCCCCAGGATAAACCACATTCGCCAACCCCAACTGCTTGATACGAGTCAACCTCTGAAACAACGGATGCTGAACCAACTCATATATCAACTCATTCGGAATCGTAATAAAACCCAACACTGGGTCATTAATTATCTTATGCTTATTTATTGCCCCAAACATCCTATCGCTCTTTCATATAATCCACAATAACCTTCCAATACTTAACACACAACGCCACCGCAAAACCCATCATCACACCAATCAATCCCATATAAAAATATTTCCTCAACTCCGACATCGCATAAGGTATAAATGGCGTCTGAAAATTCACAACATCTGGCGTCGACAACTCCTGACGCTCCAAATATTGCTTCTGCGACAAAACCGACAAAATATCCCCATAATGCAAATCCTTATCCGAAGCCGTATAATAACGCGTATTTACAAGTTCCATCCTACTAGGCTCATTACGCTCAAAATAATCATAGGTCGAAAAACTATCCAAACGCGCAACCTCTCTTGTCAAATAATCCAATCGCTCACTACGCAACTTCCTACAATGCCCATCTGCACTAACAATATAATCTCGCGAACTCAAAAACTCCTTCAACGCCTTCTCATATCTATCAAAATCCGTAGTCCCCAACAACGTAATCACAATATGAGTCCTATCTCGCATCACCAAATTAACCGTATCAGCAAGACTTATAGTCCCATCCCTATCCACATAATCTCCCACCGAATCCGCATTACAATCTATCACATTATAAAACCTAACATCTACCAACGCATCCAAATCCTCATCCGTCAACCCATACGCCTTCTTCTCCGATCGCGACGACACAAAAAAATCCACCAATCCATCATTCACCACATCCCTAATCCCCTCTACATAAGTCACCGTAGCATTACCCTTATAACGAGTCGACGATGGTTTCGACCAAAACCAACCCGCCAACACTCCCAACAACGCAAACGGCACTATAACCCAACTATAACGCAACCCAAAACGCAATGCCTCCAACACAAACACTCCACCCCTACACAAAAAACGCCACAACGCCTTGCTACAAAACACTATAAAATCAAAAAGATTCATATCCTTATTTTCCATGACAATCCCAATATTATAATTAATTTGCAAAGATACTCATTTTTGACCAATAAAACACAACTTTTCCCCATTTTTTTTCTTTTTTTATCTCAAATCAACATATATCCCTATATTTCAACAACAAACAAAAAATCCACCGCCCAACCACTTCAATCTCTAACCAAAACATATCATAAATATACTATAAACATAGGATAAATATATGATAAATATACTATAACTCAAACATCACCTACAACACAAACCCAATTTGCCCATATCAAAAAAAAATCGTACCTTTGCAAAAAACTATACACTAACAATTAAATACAAAAACTAACTCCTATGAAAAAAGCACTTTTAGCCCTCATGCTCGGTTGTAGCATCGCTATTTCGGCTCAAACAACAGAAACAAACCCAGAAGCCAACAAAGAAGGCTTCCAATTTACAACTATCAAAGAAGTACCTGTTACTCCTATCAAAGACCAACACCGCTCTTCTACTTGCTGGAGCTTCTCTTCGGTAGGTCTTCTCGAAGCCGAAGTTCTCCGCCTCACTGGCAAAACTGTCGACCTCTCAGAAATGTTCATCGTTAGCCACACGATGCAAGAACGCGCTCGCCTCTTCGTTCGCCTCCACGGCAACGCTACTTTCGCTCCTGGCGGTGCTTTCTCCGACGCTCTTTCAGTAATGGAAAACCACGGCCTCGTGCCTCAAGACGCTATGCCTGGCATCATGTATGGCGAAGAACTCCCCGTTCACAACGAACTCGACGCCGTTGCTAAAGCCTACGTTCACGCTATCGCTAAAGGCAAATTCAACAAACTCACTCCAGTATGGACTGATGGTCTCCGTGGCATCTACGATGCATATCTCGGTGAATGCCCTACTCAAGTAACTGTCGATGGCAAAACTATGACTCCACAAGAGTATGCAAAATCGCTCAAACTCGATGCAAGCAACTACGTTTCTATCACATCATTCACTCACCACCCATTCTACACTCAATTCGCTGTAGAAATCGAACACAACTGGCGTCACGCCCTCTCTTACAACGTAACTATCGACGAACTCCTCGAAGTTATGAACCACGCTATCGACAATGGCTACACTTTCGCTTGGGGCTCTGACGTTTCAGAAACTGGCTTCACTCGCAACGGTCTCGCCGTAGTTCCTAAC
>JAZRCE010000169.1:0-25752 GCA_045635445.1 Candidatus Aphodosoma sp. | reverse complement strand
CACATCAACGAAACTAAAACCGACATCGAAACAATCACTGCTCCAACTACTACTATTCAAAAAATTATCCGCGATGGTCAAGTATTCATCATCCGCGATGGCAAAACATATAATATGATGGGCATCGAAGTGAAAAATATTGAATAACTCAGTCGCATAAAAACCAATATTTACATAATTAACACTAGCAGACATCTCATAATTTTTTGAGGTGTCTGCTTTGTGTATTTTGAAGTTGTGAAGTTGTAATGTGAAGTTTGTTGCTTGTGATACAAATGTAGAGACGTAGCCCGCTACGTCTCTACTAGGATAAATTGACAACTAGTAATTTTTTATTGGCGCCTGGTAAAAATATGATTTCGTAGAGGAGATATATCCAACCTTCAATGTCTACTTTTTTAGCTCAACGACTATATTTTTAGGAAAAAAGAACCGAACTTTGCAAGTTGCAAAGTTGCAAAGTTGCTAATATGTTAATTATCTTAATGTTAGCAAAAAGAGATTTTGGAACTTTGCAAGTGCAAAAAGAGTGAATAATACTAATAATCAACATGTTATGTTGAACTTTGCAAACTTTGCAAACTTTGCAAGTGCTTATTTTTCTAGATGAGGATGGCAATGGTGTTTCTCGAGGAAAGTTAAATTGAATTTTCTCCCCAAACAAACAGCTACCTTCAAGCAACCTATGCCAAAGAAAACAGCCACTTTCACACTAACAATTTGCAAAATAAAAAGAGTGTATCTAAATTCAGATACACTCTTTTTTTATCATATACAAAAAATTATCAATATGCACGAGCAAACAATACGCGGCGTGCAGATGGTTTGCCTGTTACCATACATACGCCTGGAGTGGCATCGCCATCCAATGGAATACAACGTATTGTTGCTTTAGTTTCTTGTTTGATAAGTTCTTCGGTTTCAGGAGTACCATCCCAGTGAGCAGAGATGAAACCGCCTTTCTCGATTTCTACTTTAAACTCATCGTAAGAGTTTACTTCGCGAGTTACCGAAGCACGATAGTCTAATGCTTTTTGGAAGATATTAGATTGAATATCAGCCAAAAGGTCTTTGATGTACTGAGCTACACCTTCGTAGGCAACTGATGATTTTTCGAGTTTGTCGCGACGCATGATTTCTACCATGCCGTTTTCGAGGTCGCGAGCACCAAGTATTACACGCACTGGCACACCCTTCAATTCATATTCAGCAAATTTCCAACCTGGTTTTTTGTTGTCGGCATTGTCATACTTAACGCTTACGCCCAATGCTTTCAACTCTTTTACAAGGGCATCTGCTTTCTCATTTATCATAGCCAATTGGTCGTCGCCTTTGTAGATAGGCACAATAACAACTTGGAATGGTGCCAATGCTGGAGGCAATACAAGACCGTTATTATCTGAGTGAGCCATGATAAGTGCACCCATCAAACGAGTAGAAACACCCCATGATGTAGCCCATACATAATCTAGTTTGTTCTCTTTTGTGACAAATTGCACATCGAATGCTTTAGCGAAGTTTTGTCCGAGAAAGTGAGATGTACCAGCTTGAAGTGCTTTACCATCTTGCATCATTGCCTCGATACAGAATGTCTCTACTGCACCAGCAAAGCGTTCGTTAGCCGATTTGATACCTTTCACTACTGGCACTGCCATATATTTCTCTGCAAATTCAGCATATACGTCGAGCATTTTGCGTGCTTCTTCAAGTGCCTCTTCTTCCGTTGCATGCGCAGTGTGACCCTCTTGCCACAAGAACTCAGCTGTACGAAGGAACAAGCGAGTACGCATCTCCCAACGCATTACGTTAGCCCATTGGTTACAAAGGATTGGAAGGTCGCGATACGATTGAATCCAATTTTTGTATGTGTTCCAAATAATTGTTTCTGATGTAGGACGAATAATCAACTCCTCTTCGAGGCGTGCCTCTGGGTCAACTACAACACCCTTGCCCTCTTCGCTATTTTTGAGACGATAGTGTGTAACTACGGCACATTCTTTTGCAAATCCTTCTACGTGATCAGCCTCACGACTAAGAAATGATTTTGGTATCAACAATGGGAAATAGGCATTAACGTGACCAGTTTCTTTAAACATATCGTCAAGTTGACGTTGGATTTTTTCCCAAATTGCATAACCGTATGGTTTGATGACCATACATCCACGCACTGCCGAATTTTCAGCCAAATCGGCTTTTACAACCAAATCATTATACCATTGTGAGTAATTCTCCTCACGTGGTGTCAATTCTTTTAATTCTTTTGCCATTATATTTTTGTTAGTAATTAATAATTAGCAGTTAATAACGATTTTAATTCTTAATTAAATAACTGTTACTCTTGTATCTTCCTTAATACAAAATTCACTAAGTGAGAGATTTTGCCATAACAACAACCGACCTGAATAACCAATAACTAAAGCATCTTGCACTAAATCAATTACAGAAAGACCTACTTCTCGCTTCAACAAATCTACATCAGTAGTAATCAACCCATTATAAAATAAAGTAGAAGACGGTTCTACTTGACAATCAGTAATGCAAACCATACGACGAACACGACCATTATCATCGCGTTCTATCATAAGATTATTCTCTATAGTACAAGAGTCAATCAACACCTTATTTGCAGCTACTCTTTGCTTCATTTTAAATTATATCAAATACAAACTACATTCTCCAACTATTTATCTTTAATAATTTAAGAGAATCATTAGTATTTATTGTCCGTATTCTACCCTTCATTGGATAAAGATATTTATTATATCCTTTATTGAGTTCAACACTATCAATTTTCACAAAATCAATTGTACGTACTGAATCTATCAATTCAATAAAAACACTATCTACACTTCTGTCACTAGATATATCTTGCGTAAAATAATAACGCCTACAAATAGAATCTGCAAAAGAAATATATTGCAATGTATCAACTATAGAATCCGAAAAATAACAAACCATCCGTGTTGCAAATGAAACCGAATCTTTAGCATACACTCGCATCTTTAAATAAAGAGAAAGTGATTCTGAATGAGATAAATAATCACTATCTTTAATGCAAAAATGAAAAGAATCAATAGGTATGTTAAAATTTTCATTTCTAACAAAGAGCGAATCCCCTTTCCAATCCAACAAATCAAACTGAACAATAGAGTCCTCCCTACTTGGTTTCTCATTAGCATGAAATTCATAACTCTCAACTCTCCTTTGCAACTCGGCAGCTTCTATCTTTACTTCCTCATAAATAGCAAACATAACATCGGGTCTACTAGAATACCATTCCAAAGACTTATCAAATTGTTCTTTAGTCAATCCATATTTAGCAAATACTTGATTATAATATTCTTGTTTCTCTATTTGTTTAGAACGAGAATCTAACACTAAAATAGCTGCATCTACTACATGAATTTCCAATAAAATATCCACCATTTCATCCTGCGACAAAACATCATATGGGCGCAAACCACAGCTTGACAAAAGCACACCAATAATAATATAAATCAACACATTCTTCATTAAGAATTATTTCTTTATACGTGAAAAATACTCTTCAATAGTCACATTAAAGTCTTTATGATAGAATATTATCAATAAAAATATCGCAACTGTAATATAACTATCAGCAAGATTAAAAATCGGACTAAAAAAAATCTCACCACCTAACAAAGGAAACCAATCTGGAAAAGTAAACAACGGAAAATAAAACATATCAACAACCTTCCCCATAAACCAAGTTGCATATCCACCTGAAGCAGGCATCAATTCTGCAACTTGAGAATAGGTGCTTTCTGAAAAAATAACACCATAAGAAATACAATCGATAATATTGCCCAAAGCTCCAGCTAAAATCAATGTTATTATAATTTGATAACCTAATTTATAACCATCTGATATCAACTTAATCAGATACCATACAACCAAAGCCGAAACTATAATACGGAATATTGTCAAAAACAATTTACTTCCAAGTTCCCACCCAAACGCCATTCCTGGATTCTCGACAAACAAAATCTGAAACCAATCAAAGACATGCACACTTTCTCCTAATGTAAAATTAAGCTTTACATAAAACTTTAAGCATTGATCAGCAACAACAGCCACCAATAAAACTATTAGTGGCAAATATTTTTTTACATTCAACATCTTATTTCTTTTAATTCAAGCACACACAACAATCATGAAGACATATAGTCATGTCCGCAAAAAAAATGAAATCTATACTTACAATTACTTTATTTACTTATTCTTATTATTTTTAGCCTCAATACTCAAAGTTGCATGAGGAACTGCCCTGAGACGTTCTTTAGGAATCAATTTCCCAGTTTCTCGACAAACACCATAAGTTTTATTCTCAATACGAATAAGGGCTGCTTGAAGGTGTTGAATAAACTTCATTTGACGTTGAGCTAATTGACCATGAGCTTCTTTAGCCAAAGTTAAAGCACCTTCCTCTAAAGTTTTAAACGTAGGAGATGTATCATTGACATCGTTACCATCTGCGTTACTTACAACACTACGCAACTCGTCATATTCTTTTTGTGCTTTTGCTAACTTTTCGAGAATAATAACTTTGAATTCTTCTAATTCAACATCTGAATAACGTGTTTTTTCTGCCATAATTCCAAAGATTTAAAGGTTAGAATTTATTATATTTATTTACTTAGTCATCACTTTTCGCACATTTTTAAATAAATCAGATGCGAAAACAAAATCATTTAACGATTTATTATCGGATGTAAAAACATCATCTTTCGAACCCTCCCACGCTTTATGTCCTTTTTCAATCAATATGATATGCGCACCAGTTTCCATTATAGAATTCATATCATGGGTATTTACAATAGTCGTAATATTATACTCCTCAGTAATCTCCTCAATCAATTTATCAATAACTAAAGATGTAACAGGATCAAGACCAGAATTTGGTTCATCACAAAACAAATAACGAGGATTAAGTGCTATAGCACGAGCAATAGCTACACGTTTTTGCATACCACCACTAATTTCACCTGGATACAAACTATACTTATCAGGCATAAGATTCACACGTGTCAAACAAAACTTTGCTCTATCTTCCATCTCTTTACGTGTCATACCAGAAAACATTTCAAGTGGAAACATAACATTACCTAACACAGTCAAAGAATCGAATAAGGCAGAACCTTGAAACAACATACCAACTTCACGACGCAAAATCTTCACTTCTTTAGCTGACATATCAACCAAATTACGCCCATCATACAGAACCTGACCTTGTTCAGGGCGAAATAGTCCAATAACAGATTTCATAAGCACAGTCTTACCTGAACCACTTTGTCCTATAATCTGATTAACTTTTCCACTCAAAAACTGAGCTGAAATGTCTTCTAATATCTTCTTTCCGTCAAATGACTTATGTAAATTCTTAACTTCAATCATTTTATCAATTCTAATGCATAATTATCTATAAACCTTATTTTTATTGCTAGTCCTATTCCCTTCTTCTTATGTAAGCATTATCTTAGTCAACACAACATCAGCAAGAAGCATAATAACACTACTATTGACTACTGCATATGTACTTGCGCGACCCACTGCTAATGCTCCACCATAGGCATTATAACCATAATAAGAAGAAATAGATGCAATAATAAAACCAAAAAACAAAGATTTAATTACACCTTGCGTAAAATAAAATGGATAAAACGCATACTGAATTCCATAAATATAATCACTCATTGTAATTAAGTCAGTAAACTGAGCTACACCTGCCCCTCCTAATAAACCTAAAGCAACACAAAATGTAACTAACACTGGCATAAACAACACAAGTCCTAATACCTTAGGTAATATCAAATAATTAGCTGAATTTACACCCATTATTTCCATTGCGTCAATCTGTTCCGAAACACGCATAGAACCTATTTCAGATGCAATATTAGAACCCACCTTACCTGCTAATAAAAGACACATAATAGTTGAAGAGAACTCCAATAAATAAGTATCACGCAACATAAGACCTGTGGTATAACGAGGCAACATTGGATTTTCTGTATTCAACACCACTTGCATGGTCATAATCACACCCATGAATACAGAAATGATTAAAATAATACCAACCGAATCAACACCTAATTTAACCATCTCCGTTGGCACTTGTTTAAGCACCATACGCCAATTATCTGGACGAGAAAACGTTTTCCTCATCAATAAACAATATTCACCGACTTCTTTAAAAAATGACTTTATCATATCACACTATTTTTATAATTTGCAAAGATACAAAAATTATGCATAATAAGCAAAAGATAAGATATAAATTTTCACAAAAAAAAGAGGATTATCATGATAATCCTCTTTTCAATATTAATCAAGTAATTGATAAGATTCTTTACAAAATGAAAGAATAGATCAATTAACCTAATAAGATTCACAAAAATCAATAACTTGTACGCTGTGAAGCAGCATAATTGATTTTGAGAGCTTGTGCACGACGTAATGCTTGCTTGATGTCAGTAATAACACCCATTTTTGTTTCTCTATCGGCTTTGATAGAAACTGTAAGCAAACCTTGATCTTCTTCACTCATTGCATTACGCTCATTTTCGATAAACATTTCAATTTCTGCGATATCAGCAAATGCATCGTCAAGTTGAACACGAGACTCTTTACCATACATTTTTTGATACTCTTTCATTGGTGTACCAACATAAATGTAACGAGTAAGAGATTTCTTTTCGAGTTTTTGAAGTTCTGTTGCTTCAGGAACCTTTACTTCTACTTTGTAAGTAACTTCTTTCATAGTAGTTGTAGCCATGAAGAAGAACAAAAGCATAAACACGATGTCAGGCAATGATGATGTATTTACACCAGGTACCTCTTTTTTTCCACCTTTTCTAATTTGTGCCATTATTTATTTCCTCCATAGTTTTTAGGTTCAGCTTCAGAGATTTTTTGAGGATACATTTTTTGAACAGCCTCTTGTTGTTCAGGAGTCAATTCATTAAATAACAATCCACCAAACTCTTTACGCGAATATTCATCACGGATTTCATTATACGCAGCTACCAACTCGTTTTGTACTTCGATGTATTTTTCATACGTAGTACCACGGTCGTTTTGCAAAGATATAACATGTTTTTTTGTAGTCATAGCACGTAACGTGCGTTCTACGTTTCCACTTTTATCAAGCAAATCTACTGTAGTTTCTGCGAGCACTGGTTTATTTGGATCGTTCTCTGGGTTAAGGATAAATGCTTTTGCTTCTGCACGAAGTTCTTCTACATTCATTGGTTTACCTTGAACGAGCAATTGATTTTGAGAGTTGATCAACACAACAAAGATGTTACGTTTGTTAACTTCCTCTTCTTTTTTCTCTTGTTCTTTTTGAAGTGGAGGTGGAAGTCGACGAGAAAGACCTTGGTCTGTCGACATTGTAGTTGAACAAAGCCAGAAAATCAAAAGCAAGAACGAGATGTCAGCCATCTGACTCGCATTAATTTCAGGTAATTTTCTTTTATTAGCCATTTTTCTCGTTTTTAAAAGCTATATTAGGTATTAACCTTTAATTTTTGAATATAAAACAGTGCTCACTAGGGCAAGGATTGTAGCAGCAGAAAATATAATTGTTGCCCACAAACACATATCAGAATATTGTGCCCAGAAACCAACGTTGTCTGTACCTTCGTAACCAACGATAGTAAGTTCTTCAGGAGAACCCAAGAACCAAGAAACAACGAATACAAGAGCAAACACAACTAAAACAGCTAGTGTCCCAAAACCTTTTTTAGGGTTTTGTGCGAAAGTTGTAAAGAAAGAACTGATAGCTGCAATGAGAGTAATTACAACAGATAGTGCAAAAAGAATATATGTCCAATTTAAAAACAAATCTGTATAGACGAAAGTAGACAACATTTCCCCCGCATTACCTTCGATATCCATTGAGCCACCAAAGATAAATATACCTGAAACCACTAAAGAGATAGCAAATAGCACCCACAAAGTGTATTTAGGCAAGTTTGCAATAAATTTATTCATGGTAAATCAATTATTTTTTTGAATATTTAACTACGATATCAAGCAAAGAGATAGAAGAATCTTCCATATCAGTAACGATAGAGTCGATACGAGCAAGAAGATAGTTATAGAATACTTGAAGAATCATAGCTACGATAAGACCAAGGAGAGTAGTCAACAACGCAACTTTGATACCACCTGCTACAACTGAAGCAGACATATCACCTACTTGTTGAATTTTGTCAAATGCTTGGATCATACCTACGATAGTACACAAGAAACCTAACATTGATGAAAGACCAATGAAGAGAGAAATCCAAGAAAGGTTACGTTCGAGAAGACCGAGTTGAACTGAACCGTAAGAAGCAACTGATTTTTCTACCACTTCTACACCTTCATCGTAACGTGAAAGACCTTGATAGAAGATAGATGCAACTGGACCACGAGTATTGCGGCATATTTCAAGAGCAGCTTCAACGCCACCTTTAGCCCAAGCTTCATCGATACGTTTAAGAAGTTTGTTAGTGTTTACGTTAGCAAGATTCAAATAGATAATACGCTCAATTGAAAGCGCAAGACCAAAAATCAAACAGAATACTACAAGAGACATAAAACCTGCACCACCTTCGATAAATTTGATTTTAAGAACTTGGTACATAGATTGTTCTTCAGTAGCTTCTTCAACAGCAGGAGTTTCTTCGACAGCAGGAGTACCTTCGGCTGCTACTGTTTCAGTTGTTGTGTCGTTTGCTACCGGAGCAGCATCTTGAGCCATAACGTTTGCAGCACCAAAACCAAGGAATGCTACAACAGTCATCATTGCGAAAAATTTTTTCATTGTTGTTTTTTGTTTTAAGTTAGTATTTAGTTTAGTTATTTTAAGTACATTTTTTTGAATATTTAGGTTTTTGATACACCCAAAGGCAGCATAATAATGCTATATTATGCAATGCTCCAAAATCGGTTGCAAATTAGCAAAAAATAACGAATTACGCACTAATTTTTATGTTTTTTTTTTATGTTTTTTTCATCATCTCAAAAAAGCCTGATTTTCAACAAAAAAGCAAACTAAAGTAATAATTCCAAAGTCTAGAAAACGTATATTTATAGACTATTTCGACTAAATATGGAACAATTCTCTGGCATTTTTTGTTGTAATTTCGTCAACTTTTTGTGAATTTATTTGAAAAATTGAAGACAAATGGTCTTTGATATAAACCAAATTATAGGGTTCGTTACGCTTGCCTCGGTGCGGCACAGGGGAAAGGTATGGAGCATCTGTTTCGAGCAAGATATGTTCGATTCCTAATGGTCGGATTATCTCGCCAAGATTAGAATTTTTATAAGTAACCACCCCGCCTATTCCAAGATAGAAACCCATTTCGATTGCTTTACGCGCCTCCTCTACTCCACCCCCAAAACAATGAAATACGCCACGAATTGTTTTGCCTTTAAAGCGATTGAGAACTTTGAATGTTTCGGCATGAGCTTTACGGATATGTAGTATCACAGGCAAATCAAGCGAAATTGCCCAATCAAGTTGTTGTTCGAGCACACGTTTTTGTTCGACTTCAAATGTTCGATCCCAATAAAGATCGAGTCCAAGTTCGCCAATGGCGTTGTAGGATTGTCCACTACGAAGTGTATCTTCGATATTGCGCAATTCTACTTGCCAATCTTCTTTCACACTAGTAGGATGAAGCCCCATTGCCATGGATGTAAAATCGGGATATTGTTTATAACAATCAAGCATTTGAGCAATAGTGGACGTATCGACATTGGCAAGGAGCACTTTGCTCACGCCAGCATCGATTGCACGCGAAATGACGTCGGCACGGTCGTCGGCATATTCGGGTCCATATATATGAGAATGAGTGTCTATCATTAGTCTTTTAGTTCGTCAAGAAGGGCTTCGGCATCGTCGAGAGAGTTGAGTTTGCCGACGTCGATCATACGGAGATTGTCTTGTAGGACTCCATAGATTTCTTGTTCGTGTGCATTGTCGAGATAGAAATCTATGATAGAAAATTTATCGGGATAGTTTGCCATCAACTCGCAGATGCGTGGGTCGATGACATGAATGCCAGAGAATGCAAGTTTCTTGCATTTTGCGACATCTATATTTGAATAAGGTGATTTGACTTCTCCGGTTGCAATATTGGTCCAACCGACAAGGCGCATATCATCGTTGAAAAGGAGATAGCGTTGTGTTTTGCGGTCGCTAACTAGGAGGGTTGCCAATGAAGTTGGTTTGTGCAAAGCCAAGAGGTTTTGCACATCGACATTTGATATGATGTCGACGTTGTGAACTACGAAAGGGTTGCCATTGAAGAGTGGTTGTGCGTGTTTGATTGCACCACCAGTTTCGCGCAAAAGGTCACGCTCGTCGGAAATTGCCAACGAACCAAAGTCGCTACGATCGGAAAGGTACTCCTCTACTTGCTCAGCAAGATGGTGAACATTGACAATGAAGTCGTTGATACCTTGAGATTGTAGGCATTCGATGACATGCTCGATTAGTGGACGATTTGCAATAGGAACTAATGCCTTTGGCATTGTGTCGGTAATTGGGCGCAAACGGGTGCCTAGACCTGCTGCGAAGATAAATGCTTGTATTTCGCCTTCGGGGGACATATAGTTGAATATTGAGAGTTGAATGTTGAAAACTAACTTATACTTTTTATTATCAAAGGTTCAAAGAGTTTCGGTTCAGATTTCAAATTTCAAATTAGTTAAAATTCTTTTTCGATGTTTTGTTCGCGGTGGATTACTTTGATTTTTATATCGAATTTTTTGCTTAGGTGCTCGGCAAGATGTTCGGCGCAATAGACTGAGCGGTGTTGGCCTCCAGTGCAACCGAAGCTGACCATGAGGTTGGTGAATTTGCGCTCGATGAAGCGTTGTACATGAGCATCGACGAGTTGGTAGGCATTGTCGAGGAATTTGAATACTTCGCCATCGTCTTCGAGGAATTGGATTACCTCTTTGTCGAGACCGGTGAAGTGTTTGTAGTGCTCGTATTTGCCTGGATTGTTGATTGCACGACAATCGAACACATAGCCTCCGCCATTGCCAGTCATGTCGTTTGGTATACCTTTTTTGTAAGCGAAACTGTAGATTTTGACTTGAAGTTTGCGCTCTGGATTCATCTCTGAGAATTGACGCATTTGGGTGAGTTCGGTCAATATTTTAGAGAGGTATGGGTATTCTTTGAAAGGTTCGTTAAGTAAACGTCTTAGATTGTCTATGGCAAAAGGAACTGATTGGAGGAAATGTGGTTTTTTCTCGAAATAGCCACGGAAGCCGTATGCGCCAAGGACTTGGAGTGTACGAAAAAGAACGAAGTGACGAAGTTGTTGACGGAAGTAGGCTTCATCGACTGGCATATATTGACGGAGTGCATCAAGATATGTTTTGAGAAGTTCTTCACGGAGTTCTTCGGAATAGTTAGCTTTGGCTTGCCATACAAATGATGCGACATCGTAATAGATTGGCCCCTTACGACCACCTTGGAAGTCTATGAAATATGGTTCGCCATCGTGAAACATTACATTACGTGATTGGAAATCACGATAGAGAAATGTGGCAGATGTACTACGCATAAGAATATCACTCATACGACGGAAATCGTCTTCAAGTTTGATTTCTGAAAACTCAATACCTGTAGCTTTAAGGAAACAATATTTGAAGTAGTTGAGATCGAAAGAGATCATGCGCTCGTCGAACTCGGGTTGTGGATAGCAAATAGAGAAATCAAGTCCATCTGCTCCTAAAAATTGAAGAGATGGGAGTTTTGCCATTGTTTTGCGCAACATTTCGCGTTCATCATCATTAAACGAACCACAAGTGCGACCTTTTTCGGTCATCTTAAATAGAATGTTGTCACCAAGGTCTTGTTGGATATAGAATTGTTGGTCGTCGGACATGCCATATACCTCAGGTACTGGGAGGCCTTTGCGAAGGAAATGTTCGGCTATTTTGACGAAAGCGATGTTTTCTTCAACAGAGGTGCCCATAACGCCAATGATGGTGGAGTCGTCGTCGGCAGTGAGACGGAAGTAACGACGGTTAGAACCTGATGATGGGAGTTCTTCGATGCTTTTTGGAGCAGAATGTTTGTATTTAACAAATAATTCTTCTAATTGTTTCATATCTTAATTTGAGATTAGATTCAATATTTTTTAGGGGAGGGAGGGTATTGTATTTTAGTTAGTTTCCTTGATTAATTCTATGGCTATTTTGAGCCATTTATCATCGCGCATATTATACTCTATTTCGCCTTTTTGATAATAGTAACGTTTGATGATTTCTTGTTCTAACATGCGTTGCACATCGGTGCGGAATCGACGCAAATCAGTCTCTACGTTTGGCTGAAGCTTGGTTGTTAATTGCTCGAATAAGTCGTTTGTGAGATCGTCATAACCTTCGTATTTAACCATCTCTTTTAAATCTTGAAGATATTTTTCACTCTCAAGACGATAAGTAAATCCAGATTCGATGACAAAACGGCAAAAATCATTGTATTCATCGTCAGTCAAAATAAAATGACTAGCAGATGCTATAGTTGGATGATTTACAACATATTTGTTTGCGTATTTGAAATAAAGTTGTTTCAAATACATATAGTGCGAAATATTATAAGTAAACTGCTCTTCAATAACTGAATCAGGTAATATTCCACTACCATCACGCACGATGCGACCTTTAACTGTGCGGAATTCTTTAGTAAGACTATCCGGAATAACACGAACACGACCATCGTTTTGACGAGTAGCATAATCAACGGCTTGCACACAACGACCTGATGGAAGATAATATTTAGCAACAGTGAGTTTGAGATAACCATCGTAAGGTAGTTCTCTAATATTTTGTACTAATCCTTTTCCAAATGTACGCTCACCAAGAACATAAGCACGATCTAAATCTTGCATTGCTCCAGATAGAAGTTCAGAAGACGAGGCTGTATTTCCATCAACAATAAACATGAGTTCCATATCTGGATAAAGGGGTGCTCGAGTAGTTTTATATATTTGATCATTAGATGGATGCACACCTCGCATCGAAACTATTTCAGTACCTTTTGGCAAGAATAACGAAGCTATTTCAACGGCTTGACTGACTAAACCACCTCCATTTCCGCGAAGGTCAATTATAAGTTTAGTAATATTATGTTGTGCAACTAAATCTGTCAAAGCCTTTTCGAAATCAGCAGCAGTACGATCAATAAAATCAAGTATAACAATATAACCTACACCATCGGCTACCTTGGATGAATATGGCACAGATGGCATTTGAATAATATCGCGCAAGAATGTTTTTGTGATTGGTTTTTTATATCCTTCGCGTTGAACCTTAATAGTTAATTCTGTCTGTGGCTTTCCTCGTAACATATCGCTTACTTCGGAAACTGTTTTGCCTTTGCATTTAATACCATCGATTTCAAGAATTTCATCACCTGCAAACAAACCATTTACTTGAGCTGGCATACCATAATATGGCTCTGAAAGATATACTTTGCCGTCAACAACAGTAATAATTGAACCAACACCTCCATATTGCCCTGACCTAAGACGTTTCAATGTCTCTTCATCAGATGCTGGAATGTAAGAAGTATAAGGATCAAGTCCATAAAGCATGCGGCCAAGTGAGTTCTTGAGCATTTGATCATGATTGAGCGTATCAACATAGTTGATTTCAAGTTCGCGCAATACACTATTATAGATTTCAATGTGTTTTATTGCTTCTAAAAGTTGATTTTCGTTAGATTCAAGTTTGTCTTTTTGCGCAAAGGATATTGATGCTAATGAAAAAAGCACAAAAAGACAATATATTTTTTTTATATTCATGGTATATAGTATATAATAATTAAATACTAAAAGTTTCTTTCTTTTTTAAGATAATCATACGCTTCCTTAACTTTGCGAAATTTTTCGGTTGCATTTTGTTTTACCTCTTCACCCAAACTATTTACTTTATCGGGATGATATTTCATTGCCATTCGACGATAGGCTTTTTTTATTTCATCGTTGGTAGCAGTGTGAGATAATTCGAGAATATCGTATGCCCAATTAGGATTTGTTTGTTGAGAAAACATAGCAGATAGTGAAGTTAAATCAGCTTCGCTGACACGCATATAACGCGATATATTACGAATAACTTCAATCTCCTCGGCATTAACATTACCATCACCTGCCGCCACATTAATCAACATATTAATAAGTTGCAAACGCACACTATAATTGAGATTAGTGGCACACTGCATAGCAACCTCGGCTACATTTATATTCTGATTAAGCAATTTTTTTAGTATCTGAAGAGATTCTCGAGCACCTTCCTCTCCATAATTTTGCAGTAAAAATTGCTTTACAACAGCCAATTCACCTCTTACAACGCGCCCATCCGCCTTCATAACAGCTGAGATTAATACAAGAAGGGCAACCTGAAAATCGTTTGCATTACGGTAGGTATAACTATGTGATTTTCTCGATTCAAACGATTGATCTTCAATACTGTTTGGTGTATCAAACATAGAAACAAGTGTAACACCAATAATAGCACCTATCGGACCTCCTAAGGTCCAACCAAGGCCACCTGCTAATATTTTCTTTAATAATCCCACTAGATTTTTTTTTATAAAAATTAAATGCTAAGTTACAACTTTTAATTCACAAATCATCATTTTTATTTCATAATTATTGTTAAAAAAATAGAGATACACAGATTGCATCTCTATTTTAAAAATTATATTATGAATTCTAACGTATTATTTTCGTCACTTGGCAAGATTCATCGTTATAAATTGCTCGAACTAAATATATTCCTTTGTTAAGAGCAGAAATATTAACTGTTGAAGTTTTTTCAAGCATCAATAATCTACCATTAATATCATAAACACATAGACATACAGCCTCTGGAGCAACTACTTGATTATTAAAACAGAATATATCTTCATGTTCAAATACTTTATCTGTGTCAACTGAGACATCATAATCATCTTCTACTGCAACGAATGTAAGTACGCCATCAAATCTACGTGCATAACCTATCAGAGTTTGACTATATACATTAACATTATTTTTTGCAACCATTGGCAATTTGGCTTCAATATTATTGCCACCTTGCGTATAGGCAAATACAATCTCATATGCAGTCTCTGTTTTTCGAATATTTGCATCACGCAACATTAATGCTTCTCCCTCAAGATATTCACTAAAGAATTCATTTATCACATTAATATCAGTCGGTCTACAAATAAAATCAACTTCATCCTCTACACTTATATTTGCAATATTTGCATCTGTTATTTCTATACAAGAAATGATATCTCCATTTGCAGGTTGATATATTCCTTTAATATTTGTTATTACCATTCCCGATTTGATAAGAGAAGTACCACTATCTCCCAACGAAACATTTTTAAGAAGAATACCACCTGTGTAATCTTGAATAAGAATACCATTTTCATAGTCAGTAAACGTTACCGTAGCTTTTCCTGTATATGTAAACTCAGTTCCTGGTTTTAAAAATTTAATATCTTTAATACGAGAGCATGTTCCTTGGAACTCAGGAGTAGTATTTTTTATATCAATAGGCAAAATAGTTAAACCATATCCCATCACACCATATTCAACAACACCAACCACAGACATAAATTCATATAGATTATCCCAAACAACATTCATTGTCGCTCCATTTTGATAAATAAAATCTGTTTCATACGCAGATCCTTGACTGAAACCAAACTTGGTAGTTCTTTCTAAATTATCAATTTTAATTAAAGATGCTGCGAATTTCATTGGATTAGCAACGATTTCATCAAGAGTTACTTCGGTTGGATTAAATTCATTATTTTTATTTAAAACAACAAATTTATTATTGACATCTCCGATTAAATAGTGCTCTTGATATCCAGGAATATTTGACTCATACTGAAACGCACCCTTAAGTCCTGAAATAGAATCCCCTGGTTCAACACCATCAATTGGTTGACTTGTCTTATACAATATCGCACCAGTTGCATCTTGTAAATAAAGACCACACATATGTTCATTATCACCATTTGTATTTCCCTTATAATACTTGTATGTAACTAAAACAGGATTAGTTATTTTATAAGTGACTTTAGTAGAGTAAGGTTTTCCTGCAGCAATCATATCTCCAATAGAAGCAAACTCTTGATCTGAAACAATATCACTCTCATCACGCAATAAAATTGTAGGATAGCCACAAGATATTTCTTCCGACAAATCAAAAATTCCCATAATTGCAGATTTCAATCCAATATATTTTTCCATATCAACATCACCTACCATTAGAACACGAATAGTATCATTTTTACGACGATGACTATCATACTGCACAAATGCGACTCTCTCAACATTCTTTCCTAACTCTTTGAAATTCACTTTCGTAAACACACCTATAGGCAAAGAAAGTAATCGAGACTCATAATTCGATGGTGATAAAAGAATATTATACACTTTCTCTTCTTTCCAATTAATAGCATTATTTGAATTAACAATTTCAATAGATAAACCAGAATTTTCATCTATACGAAATGTAGAACCTTTATATAAATTATCCTCAAATATTATTTTCGAATAATAACCTTTTAAACCTTTTATACTATCTCCTGGTTGCGCCACAATATTCTTGTTACTTGATGATACAGAAAAATATACAGCTACAGTTTGTCCATTTGAGGTAGACTCAATATAATAATTTGTTTTTTCTGGCATTTTTGCCACAAAATTCACCAACATTGGATCTACAATTTCTACTTCTGACATAGAAATTGTCTCCCTATTTTTATCATCAACAAAATTATAAAGGTCGACTAAATTAAAAAAGGATGTTGGCTCAACATGATATCTATCTAATACCAAAAATTGATATGCAGAACCATACTTATCACACATTCCATAAAAAGTACCAGCTGCAGGAATCGAACGACCAGCTAATGCTGAATACAAATTAATCGGCAATTCTAAAGAATCCATAGCAAAAGAATATGTTGTTGCATAAAGTCCCTCTCCTTTTTTCGTAACATTAGATGTTATTTTCAAAGCTAAATATTCATACTTTGCTGGATTAAGAACTATGTCTTTCATAGTTACATCAATATACGGAATAGAATTATCATATGATCCTGTCTCAATTTTGTCTATTTCGGAATTAGTAAACTCTATTCTATCTGGAGAATATGTTGTTGCTTTTTTAAATGTTCCTGTAAATGACTTCACAACAGTTCCACCTTGATTTACTTTATAACCATTATAGTTAGGTGTATTAAAGTATGTATTTGTTGCAGACAAATAACTATGTTTCAAAAAGATAGAATTAGTATCTGCATCTTGAATAAAAATACCACCTGCTTCTCTAAAATGCAAAGTAGTCATCGCCTCTCCACGAAAAATAATCTTTGTTCCATCCTCTAGTTGTTTCAAGTCTGCAATAGAATTAACAGTTACTGCTGCATAAGACAATAAAGAAGAAACAACAAATAATAACGACAATAAATTTCTTTTCATAAAATATTAAATTTAATACAAACTACAATTTTTTTTGAATATACTATTTTTTTGATTTCTATTTTAATTCATTAAAATTTTACTAGTTACCCCATCAATTTTAACAATCACAACACCAGATAGGCTCTTTATTTCTGTGGAGTTTGATGAATTGCTTGTTGTATATATTTTTTGCCCATCAACTGTATAAACATCTATACTTTGTCCTCCACAACTTTCAATATAAAGTACACCATCTTTTGCATATACATTTGCGCCTATAGACTCATTATTTTCAACACCCACGGTTGATGCATCAACTAAAGATATTCGATAAACAACATAATAACCATCAAGACAATTAAAATTTACAAGTCCAGTTAAAATATATGTTTCACCAATAATAGGATTACCTGTATGTATTTTTGGTTGGTAATGCATTTCGTAAGCAACATCTGTCACATCATACAAATAATAGTCTTCTGCAGTACCTAAATTATCTGTTATAGTACGACTTGCTCCACCAACATTACTAATCTCAACAATATGGCTACAATATCCTAACGTATCTTGTAGAACATCTTTTAATGATGCTTTTATTATATTTAATTCATTGTCTGAACTAATCACCTCTATTGATGAACTATTTACTATTTGTAATTTAGGCGCATGATATAACTCCGTTCCATAACGATACCCAGCACTAAAAGTACCTTTTACACCTCTAATTTTATCTCCTACTTTCACATCAACTTTATCTACTCCTAAATCAACAGCCAACACACCTGATTCATCTTCAATAAACATCCACGTTTGAGATACTCCTTCATTAACTTGAGTTCTCTTGTAATTAACAATAACTTCCCCACTTAACTCATAAACAACATTGGCCGAAAGAGGTTCTCCTGCATCAATAAGTTCGGCTATATTTTCATATGAATATGAATCTCTTAATACATCATTTGCATTACGAACAATTATCGTTGGTTTTTCTGGATAGAGGACACATGCATCATAAACTCCAGATAATATCACTCCCGAACCACACAAAGGTTTTAAATCTAATCCATTTGTTCCTACTACGCGAATACTATCTTTCTTTTGAATCATCCCGTCTATTGATTCATCTGGATTACTAATTTCATAAGAGACACTAAAATAAAATTCATCCTCAACTGAATACAAATTACCTTTATATCGAGATGCTATAATTTGTGACGAATAATTCAATGCTGTTTTGGAAGATATAAGGTCTGATATATTTACATCTGACACTATAGATATATCATTATTTGAATTACAAATAATTAAATTTTTATCTCGACTCTGCAAAAACGAAGCTCCTTTAAATATTTTATCATCTGCTATATGTTTATACGCATCAACAAATCTACCACAAAAACCCTTTATACTATCACCACTCTTGACATCTATTGAACCTTCAACTACAATAACTACACCATCATTACGTTTACCTGTAACACCTTTGTATTGAGCAAAAATAGCAGTTTCTCCACCAATCAACTGGGCAACATAATTAACCAAAATAGCACCATCAATAGTAATTTCTTCTACATTACATAACTTACCCTTAAAATACGATGCCATATCTAGAAAAGACCAAAATTCAGTAGCTTTAGTCAACTCGGCAGAACAAAGAAGAAATCGATTATAATCCAACCCAACATAAACACCAGCCATCTCACCACCAGCAGGAGCATAAGTAGAAATATTGCTTGAATAAAAAGGTATAGAATCCTCTATATTATTCATGTAATATTTATTACTTATTTTTCGAGAAATTTTAGCATCAATAACTACTATAGCACAACCACTATACGAATCTTTATTTGCAAATAATTCTGACATTGTCACACGTTTTGGTTCAAACGCAATCCCATTTGTTCTAATTGGTTTCCTTTTGTCTGCATTATCGATTTTCAAACCCGACGACGTACCCGTAGAACCAATCTCCCATATTCCAACTAGATTTGTAACCAACATGCTATCAGTAACAAAAGAACTCAACGTATCAGTTACCGATTCTTTCCCTGCCAAAGTATATCCTTTCAAGAGTATACCACCAGTTTCATCTTCCATAAAAAGTCCATTATTTCTACCATTATAGAAGGTTGTTTTTGCTGTACCAGTATACAAAACTTTCGTTTTATTATTTTGCGACTTAATTTCTGCTATAGTTTTACACTCTACTTGAGCATTGATCAAACCGCATATTGTCAATAAAAAAACAAATAATATAACCTTTTTCATATACAATATATATATAATTCTAGATACTCAAATCTTATTTCACAACAAAAATTTTAGTCATAAAATTCTCACCATTACATTCGCCAGTAAGCAAATATGCTCCCGTATTAAGAGATGTTAAATCTACCATTTGGTCTGCACTCACTTGTGCATATACACAACGACCTGCAATATCATAAACAGTTATATTTGACAACTGATTTTCAAAATACAAAATACCATTTGTAGGATTAGGATAAACAACTAATTGTTCTTTATTCAAATTATCTACAGCGACTTGATCTTCAAATCTAACCATATAGCAATGTGGTATTTGTGACTCATTAACCTCATCATAATTAAAGGTTACAAAAGCATTTCCCTCATTAGCCCAAATAGCAGAACCTGAAGCTGAAAGATAAATAGGATTACCATCAAAATCAATATCTCGCTGATAAGTCATAAGTGGTTCTAAATCCACAACCCCATTAGAACGTTGTTTAGTATAATCAAACAATGATGTCACTTGACTAGGATTATCTACTGATGCAACAAACGAAGTTCTAAAATAACTCTTTTGTGGCGAATATATCATAACCTCGCCTTTATTATTTACAGAAACTGTACCAGCGTCTTCTACTGTAGTAAACACTATAAGTGTATCTTTTTCTATATCAATAACGGCTGCATGAGAAATATATTCACTATAGATATCGCTACCTCTAACCATAGAGCAAACAGGTATATAACGTCCTTTACCAGTCCAAGCAAACATAGAATATGGTGAAAGATCAAAAATAATACCTTTCTCACATTCACTTACTAACCTATCATATTCTTGAATTTCTGCATCACTTGTCATATCTTCTCTATCATCTGGCAACGACAAAGTTCCATTAATAACATCATCAATAAAAAGACAACGTTGAGCTACAAATCTAATACTCCATTCTCCATTTGAACCTAAATCCCAAATAAAAGGCAATTCTCTTTTTCCATCTTGAAGCACATAACGACCAAGAATACGTGTTCCATCATCATTCATACCGCATATCTGCACAAATTGAGCCGATTGTTTATAAAGCACATCATCCTTATTAGGCGTTGGAAGAGTCGAAAAATTCCATGCGTTTTTATCATCCCAATTATCAAATTTATCAACTTCAAGATAAACTGGAACACTTTTGCCTCCATCATAACGCAACAATGCAATATATTTCGTACCATCTGCTGACATACCACAAATTTCTCCACTTTCAATAGGTTTATTATTAATTGTTTCTAATGCAGTAAACATTTTCCACTCTGCACCACGCACCCAAACGCCCGGTTTCCCCATATATGCACCACATGCAATTCCATCGTTATTTATTGCAAATAATAAGACAGAATCTATATCAGTAACTTTGTGTATTTTCTCTTCTACATCATAATAACAACCAGGGCCTTCATTTATTGTTCCTGTATAATAACGACCATTAGGTGATACTATGTAGTAATGAAAACCCTCTTTAGTATAATCTATTTTTTGTGAAAATACTGAAGCAGTCAAGACCAAAACAAAAAATAATAATAAATTTTTCTTCATATTTTTTTACAATTTTAGCATTTATTTTTCAAAGCACAATCAAGTTACAAAGTTACCTTTTTTTTTTGAAATAAAAAAATTTATCCGTAAAAAAAAATGTTTTACAAAATAAAAAACAACTAAAAAATAAGAAGAGTATACCATGATATATACTCCTCTTAATTAGACTTTAATAATTTATCTATTAATCATCACTTTATATGCTATATTATCTACCATAACAATAACGCACATATCCTCTATATTTGTTATTTGTATAATAGGTTCTTTGGCTTTTACATCAAACAAACACTGACCCTGCAAGGTAAAAACTGATATTCTTGCCCCTTTATGTGCCTCTACAATAATCGTTTTTTCTGCTGAATATATTAATACATCTGATTCTGCATTGTCAACATCTGTCGAAGGATTATCTAAGTCTACTATATGGGCTTGACTAAGTGGCCACACCGAATACATAGTTCCAATTATACGATCATCAACAACTCCTGTAATATCCATATTATCATAAAATGTAAAATATGGCTTACCTTTTGAATCAAGAGCATAATTCATACGAACTCCATTTTGCAAAAAATAATAATCATACCAAGTAGAACCATCCGAGTTAAGATTTTCTTGTTGAATATTTTGAACATTTCGCACAATTACTACTCTATTAGAATATTTATTTTTATCCAAAAGCAACTCTTCTAATGTAACCTCTATCGGTTCAATAACATTATTTGAACTCTCAACTGATATTCCATCTCTCACAACACCATCAACTTCCAATATATTCGTAGTCATACCACGCATATTACCAAACACACCGCGAAGACCAGTAATATAATCTCCAACCTTCACATTGTTCATAGCGGTAGTACCAAGACTAACCACTATACCTGCCGTAGCATCTTGCACCATAAAGAAATAAGTAGGCACATTATCGCCACTTCCTTTTTCAAATTGATATGTCACAAGAACAGGATTTTTCAACTCATAGGTAACACTTGTACCCGCAGGTTCACCAGCAGCAATAAGTTCTGCCAATGTTTCAAATTCAACATTCGACTCCAAAAAATCGGCAACACTACGCAACACCAAAGTAAGCGGACTCTCTGGATATGTTGCCGCCACATCAAGCACACCTTGCACTGGACATGATTTACCCACATATGCCGACAAATCATCTACATTTGCCACTCTAATAGCAATAGAACGCTTTCCTTGACCATTCTCATTATCAATTACATAACTATATGTATTATCACTATTCTTTGTCACAACTCCTCCAGAAAGACTAAGCAATGTTCCATCATACATAGCTGCATTTTGCATATTATTATCTACCAATGTATAAATATAATTAGATAATATACGAGATTGTGCATCAGTCGATGTCACAACAAGTGCTTTTGTCAAGGATTGTGTTAATGTTGCACTTTTTTGTGCATCCCCTATTGTATAAGGTTCAAATGTACCAGCCAAACCGGTTACCATATCTCCAACATTCACTTCTGTCGCCAATGGCACAACTACCCGCAATCCATAATTTTGATATGTTGTTTCTTCTTGTACATATACCACTTTATGATCTTCTTTATCAACTACCGCTGTAACTACGAAAGTATCAAGCACTTCATAGCATTGCTCCGTAAGACTCGAAACTCCAACTCTCAAATTATTAAGCGTATAATAGGCATATGGTGTAATATCTTTAGCTGCTGAAACACGAAATATCTTACCAGACCAATCTGCACTTAAAAACCCTGACAATGTTGCACGCGCAGGAACAACATAGCCTAGTGCATTTGTAAAAGATACTGTCAATTTATTATCCGTTTTCAACGAATATATCTCGCTATTGCTTGTACCTTCCACTGGTCGAATATTAACATTCTCTAATTTCACAGGCACGCCACAATATTGCGTTATATTATTCATATATGTATCAAAATCAACAGTTGTCACATCAAAGACAGCTTCCTTGTTTAATATCTGAATATTCGAAACATCTGCCTTTTTCATCGTAATATTTACCATATACGAACTACTTTCCTCTTTAAATGTGCCCTTTACATTCGTAATTTCCATACCCGATTTTACTGTCGTACTATTCGCTTCCGACAAATACATATTTTGCAACAAAATCGCTCCTGTCGCATCTTGCATCACAACTCCATTATAACCATCATAGTATGTAGTAATTGCCTTACCCGTAAACAAACACTCTGTTCCATCTGCCAAAGCTTTGACATCAGCAATGGTCGAACACTCTTTTTGTGCCTTAACAAATGCACAATGTACAATACATAATGCACATAAAATTGAATATATCTTTTTCATACAAACATAAAAAAATAGGTGTGGCAAAACACAACTACTTTACCACACCTTTAATAATTATTTATTATTTTACCACAAATTTCACACTTACTCGTGCTCCTTTATGATCTGCTACAAGGAAATATGTACCAGCAATAATTCCCTCAAGATTTATCGAAGATTCCATCATAGAAGAAGAATAAACCTTACGACCTACAATATCAAACACTTCTACATTTGCTAACTCTTCCGAGAAATTCAAGACACCAGTAGTTGGATTTGGATAAACCGCAATATTGCTATCATAAACCACATCTACTGCTGTATTTTCATCTATAGTCACAAAATAAGCTTCATATCTTTGGTTATCTCCAAATCCATTAAATTGAACAGTCATAAAACGATTACCATTTGCCGAAAGTATTGTTCCTCCTTCTGCAGTCACCGACTTACCATTATTATCCATATATGTCATATAATCTGCCAAATCAATCACTCCATTTGTTTGCGATTTTGTCCACTCTGTGAGTGTTTGCGATTTTGTTGGATCTGCAACAGACGAAATATAACTATAACGGAAATAATCTACTTTAGGAGTTGCCATTGAAACAATACCTGTATTTGTAACCGACAAACAACCTGCTTCTGGCATACATGTAAATACATACAACTCTTCTGTTTCCAAATCAATCACAGCTGGATAGTTTACTACCATAGGTTCTTCTTCAGTTGATGCCAAATCTTTAAATGAAATATTCATCTTTGCATATTTGCCATTTGCACTCATACGCAAGTCCGACAAATCGCCCTTTGTTCCTTGGAAGAAATATCCTGTCGATACTGCATCAATTGTTGCATAATAGTCATTACGCTGTGCCAACCACACATTATATGCTGCTTCATAACCCTCTTGATCTTCTAGAGGATCGCCATCGAAAACAAATTCTGTTCCATAAAATACAGCATCTGTTTTTCCGTTTTCTACAATCGATTCTGCTGCAATCCAACGTATTGACCAATCACCAGCAGGAGTTGATTCTAAAAAGAATGGCAATTCAAATTCTGCTGTTTCAACTACATAACGACATAAAATACGTTTTCCATCATTAGTAATACCACAAGGAGAAATAAATTGTGGTGTTTGATTATAAATTGGGTCTACCGCTGGCAAAGGCAATTTTTCAAATGTATAAATTCCGTTATCTCCCTTAGTATAAAGATACAACGATTTTGCAGGACTACCAAAAGATACCACTACATATTTACCATCATTCGATATGCAACGTGCTGCACTATATTTCTGTTCTGAAATAGTCAAATCTTCTGGTTGCACCAACAATTCATAGTCTCCACTTTCCGACCAAATTGCTGCTTGCATTTTATAATCTACCGCAAGTTGTCCTTTATCATTCACTCCCCAAACAAAACATCCACCATCATCTTGTACATCTCCTGTCAATGTCACTCCTTGTTTTGTTTGAAGATTATAGTATACCGCAACATCTTCCATATTTCCTGCAACATACAATCCATTAGGTGATGTCATCGAAAATGCTGCACCATTCAACAATACGTCTATATTTTGCGCTTGCGCTAATATCGAACAAATTGTAACGAATCCCAAAAGTAATAATTTTTTCATAAGCTATTTTTTTTAAATTTATAAATCTTAAAAAGTAGCAGGCCGCAAGATAAAAATCTTATGACCAACTACTTTTATTGTGTTCATTATTAATATTTCAAGCACTCTTCGCCATTCAACACGCGAAGACCATTAGATGCCAATGCTCCGAGTTCATCTTCACCTGGATACACTTTTACAGGAGCGATAAACTCAACCATGTCAGCAATATATTTAACGAAACCTTTACCATAAGCGATACCACCAGTAACGAGGATAGCATCTACTTTACCTTTCAACACAGCAGCTTTATCACCGATAGCTTTACCTACTTGATATGCCATTGCATCATAGATAAGTTTTGCTTGTGGATCGCCTTCTTTTTCTGCTTTGATTTCTACTTGATATGCATCGTTCAAACCAAGATGAGCCATCAAACCACCATTACCAATCAACATTTTCTTAACTTCGTCTTTTGTATATTT
>JAZRCE010000168.1:0-10314 GCA_045635445.1 Candidatus Aphodosoma sp. | reverse complement strand
CTCGGCTGACTCAGAACGTCGTTTGAAATCAATGTTGCTTTGGGACGTGAACAATGGTATCGCTCGTCGTAGCTGGGCTCGCAACGAAGGTGCTATGTTTGCAATCAAACGCGAAATGGAACGCACACCAAACCTCGTTGTTACAATTCCTAACATCGTTGAAGACGACTCAATTATTAAAAATGCTTTAAAATAATAATAGTCAACAGACAACAGATAAATAGACCGTCGACTGTTGACCGTTGACAGATAATCTTGAAAATATGAAAATCCACGAAATTTCTCCTGTTAAAATCACTATCGATGATGTGAAACGCATCGTTAGAGAAGATTATAAATTGAAATTGTCGGATGAGTCTATCCGTCGTATCAACCTTTGTCGTGACTATCTCGACAACAAGATGAAAACACAAAAAGAGCCTATCTATGGTGTGACTACAGGTTTCGGCTCGTTGTGTAATATCAGCGTGGGTGCTGACGAACTATCGCAACTACAAAAGAACCTAGTGATGAGCCACTCTTGCGGCACAGGCGACGAAGTTGACCAAGAGATTGTGAAACTCATCGTATTCTTGAAAATCCAATCATTGCAATATGGCGTATCGGGCGTGCAATTGGTGACAGTTCAACGCTTGGTAAATATGTATAACGCAGGCGTATTCCCAGCAGTATATCAACAAGGTTCGCTCGGAGCATCGGGCGACTTGGCACCATTGGCACATATGTCGTTGCCATTGCTCGGATTGGGCGAAGTGTACTACGAAGGCAAAAAACAACCAGCAGCAGAGGTGAATGCTAAATTCGGTTGGGAACCTATCACATTGAAATCGAAAGAGGGTTTGGCATTGTTGAACGGCACACAATTTATGGCAGCTCACGCTACTTGGGCATTGATTAAAGCCGACGAATTGAGTGCAGCAGCAGATATGGTAGGTTGCGTATCACTCGACGCATTCGATGGTCGTATCGAGCCATTTACACACGAAGTGCACGCTGTGCGCCCACACAATGGTCAGTTGACTACAGCGGCTCGCATCCGCGAAATTATGGAGGGTAGCGAATTGATTCGTCGTCCAAAAGTGCACGTGCAAGACCCATATTCATTCCGCTGTATGCCACAAGTGCACGGCGCATCGAAAGATGCTATCGCATATGTGCGCTCGGTAGTAGAAACAGAAATTAACTCGGCAACAGACAACCCAACAGTTATCCCTGAAAAAGATATGGTAATCTCGGCAGGTAACTTCCACGGACAACCATTGGCAATCACAATGGACTTCTTGGCTATAGCACTTGCTGAACTTGGTTCAATCTCTGGTCAACGCGTGACACAACTGATCGGTGGTAAACGCGGATTGCCTAACTTCCTTGTGGCTAACCCTGGTTTGAACTCAGGCTTTATGATTCCACAATATACAGCAGCATCTATTGTGAGTCAAAGCAAAGGTTTGTGTATGCCAGCATCGGTTGACTCAATCGAATCAAGTCAAGGGCAGGAAGACCACGTGTCGATGGGTGCAAATGCGGCTACAAAACTTATTCGTGTGGCATTGAACACAGAGCGCGTGTTGGCAATCGAGCTATTCAATGCAGCACAAGCATTGGAGTTCCGCCGTCCTGCTAAATCATCGCCAGCAATCGAGGCATTGGTAGCAGAATATCGCAAAGTGGTGCCATTCATCCAAGATGACGAGGTGATGTATCCACATATCGAAAGCTCAATTCAATTCTTGCGTAGAAATTTCTAAGATTAGAAAGATTGATATAAGAAAAAGCCGTATGTAGCATAGTGTTACATACGGCTTTTTGGTTATGTTTAGAAAAGTAGATGATTAGTGTTTGTGGTCGTGACCGTGGTCGTGGCTATGATCGTGATCGTGACCGTGGTGGTCGTGATTGCACTCTACGTGTTCGCCTTCTTTCAACTCTTTAGATTCGTATTTGATATATTTCATAAGCGCAGCTTGAAGTTTTTCGACATTAGTGCGTTTGTCTTCGTAGACGATAGTAACAGTGCGGTGAGCCACATCGAAATCGAGTTTTTTCACACCACGTTCGTAAGCCAACACATTTTCTACTTTACCTTTACAGTTGTCGCACTCCATTTCAGGAACATAGAGGCGTACTGTTTGTTTTTCTGCCATTATGGCTACCGAGATACCTGCAGCAAGAGCAAGTGTAAGAAATACTTTTTTCATATATTATTCAGATTATTAGTAGCGAGTAGCGACTAGCGAGAGTCACTCGGTTTCGCCTTGTTTTTATTACTTTTATGGTATATGTATAATTATTCCCATTTGTTTAATTAGACCTATCAGATTAAATTTGGTTTAATTACTCCTTTCAGTCGTGATTTTTGCTTCGCTCAGCATAGCTCAAGCAAGCTTGGCTCTGCCTTCGCTTGTTGCAAAATTCCTCATTATTCGCTTCGCTCATGATTTTTGCTTCGCTCGGCATAGTTCAAGCAAGCTTGACTCTGCTCTCGCTTATCGCAAAAATTCCTCATTCCTCATTCCGATTCAACGCCCAACGGAAGCCAGCATAGACCTTCCAACCGTGGATAGGGCCCCAAGCCATCGACGCATCGAAGTTTTGACCATAAGGGTTACCAGCGCCAATGATAGGAGTGTCTTGAGTGAAATTAGTGATATTTTCGCCACCCACGTAGATGCTCCAGGTGCGGAAATAGCGAGTGACTTGAGCCATCAACTGAGCGTGCCAAGGGAAATCGTATTGGCCATTGCCACGGTCGAGAGTCCAAGATGGGCGGAGCGATTCGTCGCCTTTATAGAAGTTGTCAGGCATACGACCACCACCGTTGAACTGCGCTGTAAGGTCGAATTGCCAGTGTTTGAGCGGAGTCATATACGAAGTAGTGATGAGAGCTTTGAAGCGATTGGAGAGAGGTTTTTCGCGCAATTCGCCGTTGATTGTGCTCTTCACGTCAGACATACGGTAGGCGAGAGTCATAGTCCAACCTTTCAACACTTCCATCGATGCTTCCACTTGGAAGTTGCCAGCATACGAGCGAGGTTTTTTGCCTCCTTCAACGCCCTCTTCTGTGAGGTTTGAGAAGATAACAGAGTATGGGTCAGAGTCCATATCTACAACCATACATTCCAAGAAATGAGTGTAGTAGTAGTCAGCCGTAATTTGCAATTCGCGACCAACGATAGGAATATAGAATGTAGTACTTGCGCCTGCATTCACGGCGCGTTCTTGGTTCAAAACATCGTTTTCGATAATGATTTGTCGTGATGATGGCAACACCGAAGCGTGGTCGCTCAATAGGTTAGGCGAGCGATAGCCCATACCCACCGAACCGCGCAAGTTCCACCATTCCCATGGCGAGTAGCGCACGTTGAAACGTGGTGTTACAAAGAATCCATATTGAGTGCTATAGTCGCCACGCACACCAGCCAAGAGCGACAATTTTTCATCCACTTTCAATGAGTATTCAGCAAACACGCCTGGTGTCCACTCATCGCGAGTCATATCAAGAGTTGAGAGTTGAGAGTTGAGCATTGAGAATTCATCTTTATCCGATATCATCACCTCATTATAGTTATCATAATTGAGGCTCAAACCTGCAGTGATTTTGTGCTTGTCGGTCTCATCGAAATAAGTTTGGAACATAGCATTCAAATAGAAGTTGCCTTGCATGCCATTATACACGCGATGACCATAAATGTTGTGTTGATTGTGGTACGACCCACTTGCGATGATACCGATGCTTGTGCCTTTAGCCTCATCGAACACATAGCCCTGTTTCATAAACGCATCCATACGCCAAGTGCGAATGCCAATTTTATATGGGTCGGCAATATTGTTGTCGGCAATGTATTGCATAGTCTGACCGCCATTGCGCTCGTCGTATAAGCTACGCACGAGGTATTGACCTGTGTAGTTGCCATCTTTCATATACCAGCGGTTCAACAAATTGGCTTGTTGACCTTTAGGTAGATCCATAAATCCGTCGCCATTTGTGTCGTGTTCTATGCTCTCATTTTTGTAGTGAGCCAACACGCCAGTGCTCCATTTTTCGTTGATATCCCAACCGCCAGTAGCGTTCAACTCAGCGCGAAGCGATGTACTCACCATACCGTTCAACGCAATAGGGTCTTGGGTTTGAGGTTTCAAGTATTCAACGTTGATTTGACCTGTAGTGGCCTCGTAACCATTTATAACAGACGAAGTACCTTTCGACACTTGGATGCTCTCCATCCAAGCACCAGGGATATATTCCATACCATAGTTTTGAGCCAAACCACGCACACCCGGAGTGTTTTCGGTCAACAACTGAACGTATGTGCCCGACAAACCGAGCAATTTGATAGTTTTTGCACCAGTAGCAGCGTCGGCATACGCTACGTCGACTGAAGCATTAGTTTCGAACGATTCCGACAAGTTGCAACAAGCCGCTTTACACAACTCGGCACCAGTGATTTTAGTAGTTTGCAATGCGCTCACGCGGCTCGCAATAGTACTAGCACCGCGAGCGGCAACCGTAACTTCTTGCAACTCTTTAGAGTCTTCGCTCATTTGCACCACGAGTGGAATTGATGCAGCAGTGATGTCGACAGTGTCAGATTTATAAGATAAATAATTGAACACCAAATGGTGGCTATTAGCTGTCATTGGTATTGTGAAATTTCCGTCAATGTCGGTCACAGCACCAATAGTAGTATTCAACCAGAATATCTCGGCACCAATCACAGGTTCGCCATTATCGTCAATCACGCTACCCGTGAAGTTACCACCTGTTGCCTCTTGAGCCAATAGTTGAATGCACAATGCACAATGCACAATGCATAATAATGTCATTAATATTTTTTTCATAAAATTAAATGGAATTTTTAGTTAGAGAATTTTAGTTAGTTTTTTCTAAAAAAACGGACAGGATAAGTGATTTTTTTTTAGTTTTCGGTCTATTCTGTCTGTTTCGTGTGAGGAAAACTCTCTAAATCAAGTACGCAGATTTGAGCACAATAATGGCTCGACCCGATAGATCGTGGGCAATAGGAATACCATTATTATTGAATATTTTGTATTCGTAATTACGAATTAAGACTTGTGAATTATGAATTGTTTCAATTATCGCAACTAATGGCGACACAATGTTCACTTTCAGAGGATTAAATTGCGAAAAATATGGAGCCTCAATATGATGTACATCGCAGTGAGCCGAATCAGACGTTAGGTGAGCGCACAAATCATCTCGATTTTCTATAACACGAGTGTGATTATGGTGCTCATGGTGGCAATCATCATCCGAACAATGATGCGAAGCATGCACCTCCTCGCACGATATAGTTTGGAATATATCATGACCATGCTCCTTGCATGCATCGCAACAATAGTGATAGATATTCAATCCACCACTAATGTAGGCAATAAATATTGCTATACAAAGGCTAACTATTTGTAGTGCACACCTTTTCACGATGCAAAGTTACAAAAATTATTTGGAATTAGCAATAAATTTTATTATTGTATAATCGTTTTTTTTATTAAACGATATAAAAATGTCGTGGTTTTTATTATGTCTTGATAAATTTTAGTATCTTTGTATGTTATTTTGTATGTTATGAAACGTAAAAGTATTCTTATTTTGTTATCAATATTATCTCTAATATTGATATCTTGTGACCCTTTTGTGGGGTGGCCTGAATTTCCGGAAAAAAGATTTTTGGATTATGCACCATATAAAAAAGGGGATAATATTTTATTTGAAAATGCAGAAGGGGATAGTTTGAATTTTGTAATGGAAGAAGTGTCTTATGTTATAGATCAAAGAGATAAACCTTTGTATAAAGGGTATGGTCATGAGAATCTGGACTTAAATTGTTTGCTTGTAAATGATTTTTATCGATTGCATTATAGTTTTAGCTCTTTGTTAGGTAAAAGGGATCATTTGTCAGTAAACGCATATTTACTATTTGATGAGGCGAAAATGTCATTTGGAAAAGTTCTTTTTGAAACTCAAAATAAATCTGATTTCGAGGAAAATTGTATGCCTGATACTGTGAAAATAACAAATCTAGATGATGATAATTATTGTGTTATTGTTAATGGTAAAGGATTAGTTGAGTTTTCTATTGATGGAAAACTTTGGAGTTTAGCTAAATAAATTACGAAAAGATAGCGAAGAAAGCCTAAGTTACTGGTGATTTAGGTTTTCTTTGAATTTTATGTAGTTAAGGTAAATAGACTGACTAAATTCTAAAATCTTGAAAATCTTAAAATTTGTTTGTGTTTTTAAGATTTTTTTACTATCTTTGCACGTTTTTGTAAATATTAATAATGCGATTAAGCTTTTTTTATTTAGCTTTTTGCTCTTAAATATCTAAAAATATGAAAAAAACATTAGTAGATTTGTTTGAAGAATCGGTACGTTTGTATCCGAATAACACATTTTTGCTTGAGAAAACCAATAAAAAATTTGAACCAACAACATATGCAGAAGTAAAAACGCAAGTATATCGTCTTGGTGCTGGTCTTCAGGCTCTTGGCGTACAAAAAGGCGACAGTATGGCGCTTCTTAGCGAAGGTCGCAACGCTTGGATTATTGGCGAATTGGCTATGTTCTATGCTGGTGCTATGAATGTGCCTTTGTCTATCAAACTAGAAGAGTCTAACGATCTCCTTTTCCGTCTTGTCCATGGCGATGTGAAATTTATTATGGTTTCTCGCACCCAACTCAAAAAGGTTCGTGCAATCAAAGAACAATTGCCTGTAGTGCAGCAAATTATAGTTCTTGATGATATCGAAGAATATGAAGAACGCGAAATTTCTCTTAGTCGTGTAATGGGTCTTGGCGATGAGTTTTTGAATTCTCACACTCTCGAAGAATTCCTTGCCGTTGGTAAATCACTTCAAAATGACGATATTGCAACTATCACCTACACTTCAGGTACAACTGCCGACCCTAAAGGTGTAGTGCTTACTCACCGCAACTATACTGCCAACGTAGAGCAAGCTTGCACTCTTGTCAATATCGACCAAACTTGGCGCACTCTCATCATTCTTCCTCTCGACCACTGTTTCGCTCACGTCGTAGGTTTCTACATTATGATGTCAAAAGGTGCTGCTGTGGCTACTACTCAAGTAGGTCGCACGCCAATGGAAACACTCAAAAATATTCCTCTTAATATTAAAGAGGTGCGCCCTCATTTCATCCTTTCTGTGCCAGCTCTTGCCAAAACATTCAAAAAGAACATTGAGCAAGCCATTCGTGCTAAAGGTAATGTCACTGTTGGTCTTTTCAATTTCGGACTTCGTCTCCGTCAAATCTATTTTGGCGATAGCAACCTCGATAGTAAAGGCATCCGTGCATTACTATATCCTCTCGTGGCTCTTTTTGACAAAATATTGTTCTCTAAAGTGCGTGATAATTTTGGTGGCGAACTTCGTTTCTTCATCGGTGGTGGAGCCCTTCTCGACAAAGACCTCCAAAAATTCTATGTTGGCGTAGGTATCCCTATGTTCCAAGGCTACGGACTCTCTGAGGCTACTCCTGTTCTCTCTTCTAATGGTCCCGATCTATATCGCTTTGGTTCAAGTGGTAAACTTGTGAAACCTCTCGAACTCAAAATCTGCGATAGCGAAGGTCGCGAACTCCCTCTTGGCGAGATGGGTGAAATCGTTGTCAAAGGCGAAAACGTAATGAAAGGCTATTGGAAAAACCCTGAGGCTACAGCCGAAACTGTTCGCGATGGTTATCTCTACACTGGCGACCTCGGCTATATGACTAAAGAAGGTCTTCTTTATGTGAAAGGTCGTTTTAAATCACTTCTTATCTCAAGCGATGGTGAGAAATATAGCCCGGAAGGCATCGAGGAGGCTTTGGTCGAAAAATCTAAATACATCGACCAAGTGATGTTATATAACAATCAATCGGCTTATACTACCGCCTTGATTGTTCCTAACCGCGATGCTCTCAAATGCAAACTCTCTCACCTCAACCTCACTCTCGATACCGAAGAGGGACGTAAAGCAGCAGTGGAAAAACTCGAAGAAGAACTCGCTAAATATCGCAAAGGTGGCGAATTCGAAGGTATGTTCCCTGAGCGTTGGTTGCCTACTACATTTGCTGTTTTGGCTGAGCCATTCACCGAGCAAAACCAAATGATTAATAGTACAATGAAGATGGTGCGTGGCAAGATTGAGAAAGCCTACACCTCTCGCATCGATTATATGTACACAGCCGAAGGCAAACAAACTCAAAACCAACAAAATCTTGACGCTTTGAAATAATTTTTAGAATTAATTTAATAGGTTTATTGAGTGAAAAATACTATTTTATTTGTATTGTTGCTATTTCTAGCAGGACTATTTACTGCTTGCGATGATAGTAGTGATTATATATATGAAACACATGAAGTGTTTTATATCGATAATTGTAAAAAATCAGTTAGTCTTAGGCAGTCACCGTCTACAACAGCAAAAGTATTAGTCAAAGTTAAGAAAAATACTAAATTAGATCAAGTAATTCCTTTCAATGAAGAATGGCATAAGGTAACTCTAACTTCTGGCGAAACAGGTTATATCCTTAGTAAATACATATCTTCTAAAATTGAGAAAGAGCGTGTGCGTCGAAAAAATGATCGTGATGACCTTGAAGAGGAAGGGCAAACCTTAGCTTTATCTATTATTGATTGGTATGAAGGGGATGGTCGAACTAAATCAAACTTTCCTCATTGGCTTTCAATTGTAGTCTCTATTTTAACTTTTGTTGTTGGTTGGTTTGGATGGAAGTATCTTTCTGATGAAGCTATAGTGCCTATTTGGGTTACTTATATGCTAACTCTTTTTAATAGTGGGTTGTTGACGTATATAATATTTTATGGCGAAGCTTCTAGTTTAGATGTTCATTGGCTTATTGGAATATTGTTTCTAGTGTTATTTTTATTTGCAGTTGCTTTGTTGTGGGTTAATCTTTTGGGTCTCACAGTAGAACTTCTCGATGGTAGCGATTATGCCTATTATCATGTTTTAAGCAATGTGGTTGCAGTGATTGCAACTATGATATGTGGGTATTGGATTGAAGGATGGACCGACATAGTTATAATATTAGCAATTTTGTTGAATGTAGTATTTTTTGTGCTTTATCTAGTTGAGGCAATTAAAAGCGGACAAATTTCAGGGTATTTTGCAACATTATTTTTGTGGATAATATGTATTGTCCCTACTATTGCGTTTACGGTTATAGCGTTGGAGATTATTTTTGCATTGGTTTGTTGTTTGTTCGTTATATCTGCCATTCTTAGTGGTGGCGGTCGATCATCAAGTTCTCGATCAAGTTCAAGTGATGATTCTTATTCTAGTTCTTCAAGTTGCGATTCTGATGTAGATATATATTCAACTGTTTATCTTCCTGGAGAGATGACTGGGCGTAGAATAAAACATCATAATGATTGGTCAGGACGTGATGATTGTGGCGATGAATGGGAAAAAAACTGGGATGGCACTTGGAGCAAAAAATAAAATATAAAATTTAATATGATAAACCGTAAAAAACACGATGGGCAGAATTCTGCCCATCGTGTTTTTTACTTAATATTTTTCATTAAATATTAGTTTTATTAGTTAAAAACGATAACCTATTGATATGCGTAGAAGTTTTGAGAATGGGTTTACTTCAGTCATTCTGAGTGTTTCGTTTATAAAAGTCATCCTTGGGAAAGTAAATGTAGTCATATTTCCGATTTCAAGAGCACCAAACCAATGTTCTTTGCCAATAGATATGCCTAAAGCGCAGATGTCTAAGGCTAAACCTAAATTGTCATTTAAATTTGTTTGTAAATCATCACCTTTATTGTAAAAGAGGTGTACACCTAAGCCAATAGTAGAATAGATGTTTATTATTTTATCATGAAAATATGTAAAACGAGCTGTTGGTATGAGAGATATATTAGATGAAAACAGTGGCTCATTGTAGCAACTTATATTGCATCCACATCGATATTGCCAATTGTGCATATAGTCAAAAGTGCAACCTATACCTAACCAGTTATTCATGCGATATTGATATTCAGCAAATAAGTGACCAGAATGCATTATTCCATGATTATTAATGTGGTCTTGATGTATCATAGCTTTATCTTCCAAATGGGCGGCTTCATAGTGACAATCAGCGATACCAATACGAACCTCATGTCGGTTTTCTTTGCGATTTTCTGTAGTTTCAGCATAACATAATAGAGTGATGCTACACAAAATGAATAGAGATAACAACTTTTTCATAATTTAAATTTTTATGGGTTATATACGATGCAAATGTATTGTTTTTAATTGAAAGCACAAAAGAAATAA
>JAZRCE010000167.1:0-17264 GCA_045635445.1 Candidatus Aphodosoma sp. | reverse complement strand
TTATGTTGTCTATACTTTTTTTATTGCTCAAAAATTTGTAACTTTGCACATTATTATCTTTTACTAAAAAAGTATGAAAACAATTTGGAATTTTCTAAAGAGTAAGTTTTTGTGGTTTAATGTTTTATTGGCATTGGTGTTGTTGTTTTTGATATGTTGTTTGGTTTTTTGGCGTTTGGAAAAATACACACGTCATGGTGAAAATGTGGAGGTACCTGATTTGTCGCGAATGTATGTGGAAGAAGCAGAATTGATATTGAAAGATTGTAGCTTGATGTGTGAGGTGGTTGATTCGGTGTATGTGCGTAATATGAAGGGTGGTGAAATTACTGAGCAGTTGCCAGCGCCAGGGACAAAAGTTAAGAAGAATAGGAAGGTGTATGTTACGATTAATAGTAAACAACGAAAGATGGTGAAAATACCAAATCTTGTGGGAGAGAGTCTTCGTAAAGTACAATCTAATCTTAAAACTTTAGGGTTTAATGTTGATTCGGTGAGATATGAGCCATATGAATTTAATGGAGAGGTGTTGAGTTTGATGTTGGGCAATTCGGAATTGAAACCAGGAACTTTAGTGCCAGATGGGAGTCAGATTGTTATTGTAGCTGGGCAAAATGATATGTCGGTAGATGTGATTGTTCCGGATTTTACGGGGATGACATTGTCTGAGGCGAAGAATCTGATAGAGGAAAATCAACTTAGTTTTGGTGCTGCGCATTTTGATGAGCAACCATTAAGTGGGGGAGATAGTTTGAGATATAGGGTATATCACCAAGTGCCAGAACCAGGTTTATCGGTTTATGGTGGCAAGTCTGTAGAATTGAAGTTGTCGAAAAATAGACAAGAAAAAGAAGAAGATTTTTTCTAATTTTTATGGAAAATACTAGTAATATATATGAAGAGGATGATGAGTTGCTCATAGAGCAACCTAGAGAGCGTTATGAGCATTATCGTTTTACGGTTGATAAGGGGCAGACGATGATGCGAATTGATAAATACCTTGTCAATTGTATGGGGAATGTGTCGCGTAATCGCATTCAGGAAGCAGCCGATGCGGAGCGGATATTGGTGAATGACAAACCAGTAAAAAGTAATTACAAGGTAAAACCTCTTGATGTTATTTCGATTGTGCTTGATTATCCGCGCAGTGCGGTGACGATTGAGCCACAAGATATTCCGATTGAGGTTGTATATGAAGATGATGATATAATATTGGTGAATAAACAGCCCAATTTGGTGGTGCATCCAGGGTTTGGTAATTTCGATGGTACGCTTTTGAATGCTGTGGCTTGGCATATGCGTCATGACCCTAAATTTGATGCTAATAATCCGCATATTGGATTGGTGCATCGCATTGATAAAGATACATCGGGATTGCTACTTGTGGCAAAAAATGAAGAAGCAAAGGCTAATTTAGCATTGCAATTTTTTAATAAAACTACAGAACGTACATATAATGCTCTTGTGTGGGGTACGTTGAAAGAAGATCAAGGAACAATAGTGGGAGCATTGGCTCGTGATCCGCGAGATCGTATGTTGTTCACTGTATTTGATGAGAATGAAAATCCGTTGGCAAAGCATGCGGTTACGCATTATCGTGTGATAGAGAGATTTGCATATTGTACGTTGGTAGAGTGTAAGTTGGAGACAGGTCGTACGCATCAAATCCGTGTTCATATGAAACATATTGGGCATACGTTATTTAACGACGATCGCTATGGGGGCAATGAACCATTGAAAGGTGTGCCAACGGCGAAATATAAACAATTTGTGCGTAATTGTTTTGAGGTGTGTCCGCGTCAGGCGTTGCACGCCAAAACATTAGGGTTTAAGCACCCGACAACAGGCGAGTGGATGCAATTTGATAGCGAATTGCCTGTTGATATAACAACTCTTTTGGAAAAGTGGCGTAAATATAATCCATCGAATATAATAGATTAATAATATATCAATGAAAAGAAAAATAGCAATAGTAGCAGGTGGCGATTCGAGTGAATGGCAAGTGTCGATGCGCAGTGCTGCTGGTTTGGATAGTTTTATACCAAGCGATAAATATGAGAAATATATTGTTGTCATTATTGGTCAAAATTGGTATGTAGAACATCCATCAGGAGAGAAACTTTCAATAGACAAAAATGATTTTTCGTTTACTTATCAAGGCGAAAAAATTAAATTCGATTTTGCTTATATCACCATTCATGGCACTCCTGGCGAGAATGGTATTTTACAAGGTTATTTCCGTTTGTTGAATATTCCATTTTCGTGTTGCGATGTGTTGCAAGCTGCATTGACTTTCGACAAATATGCTTGCAACAATTATCTTCGTTCGTTTGGTATTCGTGTGGCAAATAGTATAGTGTTGCGTGCAGGTGAAAGTGTTACAGATGAACGAGTGATGCAAGAAATAGGATTGCCATGTTTCATTAAACCAAGTGTGGGTGGTAGTAGTTTTGGTGTGACTAAAGTGAAAACCCAAGACCAAATTCAAGAAGCTATAGCTAAAGCATTTAGCGAAGGCGAAGAGGTGATGATTGAAGCCTATATGCAAGGTATTGAGGTGACAAGTGGTATGTATAAAACCAAAACGACAACACGTATATTTCCTATTACAGAGGTAGTTACTGACAATGAGTTTTTCGATTATGATGCTAAATACAATGGGCAAGTAGACGAAATAACACCAGCTCGCGTAAGCGATGAGATCACCCGCCAAGTGCAACAAACAACAGAGAAAATCTATCGTATTCTCAATGCAAAAGGCATTATTCGTGTCGATTATATCATTGATGCACAGAATAGAATTAATCTTTTGGAAGTAAATACTACACCAGGTATGACTGCCACAAGTTTTATTCCACAACAAGTGCGCGCTGCTGGTCTCGATATAGCCGATGTAATGACCGAAATTATAGAAGATGCATTTTTGCGATAAGCAAGCGCAGAAAACTTTTAACTCTCACATTTCAACTTTTAATTATGGATATAAAAAGTTACGTTAAAACCTATTTTGAACAAATAGATTGGAATCAAGAGCCTAAAAATCTTTACGAACCAATAGATTATGCATTGCAATCGGGCGGAAAACGTATTCGTCCGACGTTGGTGTTGATGGCTGCAAAAATGTTTGGAGGCGATGTAGAGAAATGTATTAAACCAGCTGCTGCAATGGAGATTTTTCATAATTTCACATTGTTGCACGACGACGTGATGGACAATGCCGATGTGCGTCGTGGTCGTCCTACGATTAAAGCAAAATGGGATGATAATACAGCAATCCTCTCTGGCGATGCAATGCTCATCAAAGCATATCAATATCTTGAAGAGGTGTCGGCAGACAAATTGTTGCCAGTGCTTAAATTATTTTCGCAAACAGCTTTAGAAGTGTGCGAAGGGCAACAATATGATACCGATTTTGAAAAACGCGAGGATGTTACAATCGAAGAATACTATGAAATGATACGCCTTAAAACTGCAGTGTTGCTTGCTGGATGCTTGAAACTTGGAGCTATTCTTGGAGGCGCATCCGAAGAAGATGCAAATCATCTTTATGATTTTGGTATAGCTATAGGTATTGCTTTCCAACTTCGTGACGATTATCTTGATTGCTATGGCGATGAAAAAACATTTGGAAAAAAAATAGGTGGAGATATTCTTTGTGGTAAACGCACATTCCTTTTGATTCAAACACTCAAAAAATGTGGTGTATCGCAACGTCAAACAATATCTCAATTATTAAAAAATAATGCAATTGCAGGAGAAGAAAAGATAGCAACAATTATAAATATTTACACACAAATGGAAATGCCAAAAGTGTGTGAAGAGGCAATGGAAGAGTACTACATCAAAGCAATGGAAGCAATTGCAAAAATAAATAAAACCGATGATGAAAAAGCCCCATTCATCAATTTTGCAAAACAACTAATGGGTCGCATTGACTAGTATAATCTCTTAATTCATAATGAATTATATCTTTGTAGTTATGAATTATAAATCATGAATAGATAAAATGCCTTATAGAAGATTACCCAAAACAGATCAAGCTCGCATTAAATCTCTTAAGAAAGCGATTGAAATGGAGCGAATGCCAATGAATGAAATACCTGTGCCATTGCGTCTCTTGTCACAAGCAAAAGCATATTTGCCAGTTTTCGAAACATTGGTAAATCAATATAATATGACATTTGAGACACAAGTAGCTGAAAGCAAAAAATATCAAAATATGGTAAAAAATGCACGTATGCACGTCTCTCATTTCATTCAAGTATTAAACTTTGCAGTGCTTCGTGGCGAATTCAGACCAGAAGTAAAGACACTTTATGGTCTTAATCCTACTGATTTTACAGTGCCAGATTTGACAACCGAGAATGCCTTAGTCGAATGGGGACGTAAAATAATTGATGGAGAGCAAGAACGTGTTGCACATGGAGGACTCCCTCTTGCATATCCAACTATTGCAAAAGTAAAAATACATTACGACATATTTTGTGACCATCGAACTAACCAAAAAACACACCAACAATCAACAAATCGAAATCAACAACGTGTGGCAGAAATGCGAGAACAAGTTGATGAACTAATACTCCAAATATGGGATGCTGTAGAAGAAAAATACGCTAATCTATTGCCATATGCCCGTTATCAAGCATGTCTCAATTGTGGAGTGATTTATTACTATCGCAAAGGCGAAAATCATCTTACACCTAAAGTAGATGAAGACATTCAAAAAGCACAAGACGCAACACTCTCCATATTATTTGAAGAATAAAAAAAACTGACCAATTGGTCAGTTTTTTTGTCTTAAAAAATACAATAACCCCTTCATTGTGCTAATATACCATACAGCAAGGTGCAAGCAACCTTTACCCTATCTTTTTACCCTCAATAAAATACAATAAGTCCACTTAAACTTATTCCTTTACTGAGCGAAGAAAAATATCATTCATTGAAGGCAAACACTCCTCAAAACGTAGCACCTCACCTTTTTTTAGTAGATAACCCAACAAGTCATTGCCTTTAATTCCATCAAAAAGAGCAAACTCGCCATATAAAATATTACCATCCAATTTCTTAGACAACAAACTTCCATACAAACCAATCTCATTTCCAAAATCGGCACAACCTCTTATTATCACTTCATACTTATTATCACTAAATTTCTTACGAATATCCCCAATAGATCCCGATAAAACCACACGTGATTTATTAATAAGAGCAATGTTTTCGCATAATCGCTCCACAGAGTCCATATTGTGTGTCGAAAAAATCACCGTAGCCCCTTTATCTCGTAAATCCAAAATTTCTTGTTTTAGAAGTTCAGCATTTATAGGATCAAAACCACTAAAAGGCTCGTCAAAAATCAGTAATTCAGGTTCGTGTAATACCGTGGTGATGAACTGCACCTTCTGAGCCATGCCCTTAGACAATTCTTCTACCCGTCTATTCCACCAACTCTCTAATTCGAACTTCTCAAACCAAAACTTTAATCTCTTTATGGCTTCATTCTTTGGCAATCCTTTAAGTTGGCATAAGTACAACGCTTGTTCGCCAACCTTCATTTTTTTGTATAATCCGCGTTCCTCAGGCAAATAACCAATATTCGCCGTATTTTCAATCGACAATTTCTTACCATTCAGCAACACCTCACCTTTGTCTGGTGCAGTTATCGAATTTATGATACGAATAAGTGTAGTTTTCCCCGCACCATTTGGACCTAATAGACCAAACACAGAACCACGAGGCACACTTATGCTAACATTATCCAATGCTAAGTGATTAGCATATTGTTTATAAACATTCTTTACTTCTAAAATCATACCGCAAAGATACAAAAAAAAACGTCTCTAATGTTATTTTTTGTCAAAAAAAGAGTTTAACACCTAAAAATGCGTGATATATGAGATAATTTTTGTAAATTTGTAGCAATTTTGGCGACACATTTGCGTTTATTAAAATAATATAGATTTTTTTGTTAGAAAAGATGTTTAAAAAAATAGTACTATTAATTGTAACAATCTGTTTTATAGCTAATAACGCAAAAGCTCAGGATGTATATTATGCTGAAATTGGTATCATAGGAGGAGGGGGGTTTACTTTAGGTGATACAAACAATTTTTTATTCAAATATATGCAACCAACAGGCGGTTTGTATGCAAAATATAAAATAAATGGTCGTATAGAGACTAAATTACAACTTGAAGGAGGCCTATTAGGTTATAATAAAAATCAAAAAACCTCTTATGCAACCTTACAAGCCCTAGGAGAATTTAACTTTCTTGACTACGGTGCAAAAAAATGGGACGCATATTACTCATGGTTCACCCCAAGTTTAATTGCAGGATTAGGTGCGATTGTTTTTGATTTTCAGGATAATCCTAAAATGACATTAACCGTACCATTGGGTATAGGATTCAAATTTAAGTTAAGCGAAAGGGTAAATGTAGGTACATATTGGATGGTAAATAAAGTGCTATCTGATAAACTAGATAAATCAACAAACCCTAATGGCGAGTACGGAAAATTTTGGAACAACCAAGATTGGTACTCCACAGCACAAATATTTTTATCGTTCAACTTTTATAAAACATGTGCACCTTGTCGTAATAGTGCAAAACCCAAAAAACGAGAATGGAAACTTTAAAAAATCAAATTGATATGACCAATCTACCGCAACATATTGCGGTTATTATGGATGGAAATGGACGTTGGGCAAAAAAACATGGCAAGGAGCGTCTGTATGGTCATTATAATGGTGTAGAGTCCGTACGATCAGTACTCGAAGCATCTGTCGGATTAGGAATAAAATACCTCACTCTATATACATTTTCTACCGAAAATTGGAATAGACCACAAGATGAAGTAGATGGTTTAATGGAACTTTTGGTAGATAACATTGTGAAAGAAACTCCAACTTTTCATAAATACAATATTCGTGTTTTAGTAATAGGAAATAACTCACAACTGCCAGAAAAAGCACAACAAAAATTAAACGAATGTATTGCCGATACAGCTATAAATTCTGGGTTAACATTAGTCCTAGCACTTAGTTATTCTTCGCGTTGGGAAATTACAGATGCAGTGCGTCGTATTGCAGAAAAAGTAAAATTAGGAAAATTAAAAATTGAAGATATCAACGACGAAGTAGTCTCTAACAATTTAACCACAGCAGGCATACCCGATCCAGAATTGCTTATTCGTACGAGTGGAGAACTCCGTTTATCTAACTATCTTTTGTGGCAAATAGCTTATACCGAACTTTATTTTACCGATACATTATGGCCTGATTTTAGAGCAGAAAGTCTCTATGAGGCTATTATTAATTATCAAAAACGCGAACGTCGTTTTGGTAAAACTAGTGAACAACTTGTATGATCCTAACTGAAATAAATATAAAAAAAATATTTTTTATTGTTGCCCTAATGGCTTCTATGGTGACAATATGTGCTCAAAATGATTCTGACGAAAATCGTTTTGATATAGACTATACATTGACACCTAAAGACCTAACGATAGCAGATATTAAAATTACAGGAGCAGCTTCCTACGAAGACTATGTGCTAATAGGTTTTTCTGGGTTAAATAAAGGTCAAAAAATTAGGGTGCCAGGGGCTGATCTTACCAACGTAGTAAAACGTTTTTGGAAACAAGGCTTCTTTTCTGATGTTAAAGTGTTGTGCGACACAGTGCGCAACGATAGCATTTGGCTTACTATAGCACTCAAACAATTACCTCGAGTTTCAATTGTTAACTTCTATGGACTCAAAAAAGGTGAAATCGAAGATATCGAAAAATCTATCGAAGTACAAAAAGGAAAACAACTTAATGCTGATGCTATAGATAGGACGAAAATAGCAATACATAAGTACCTATCAGAAAAAGGATTTCATAATGCGAAAATTTTGGTTTACCAAAAAAATGATCCTGCAGTTGAAGGAAATGTTGTAGTTGATATCAGTGTCGACAAACGAGAAAAAGTAAAAGTTAATGATATTATCGTTGTCGGAAATGAAGCCATGACTATTGCCAAAATAGATCGTGTAATGAAAAAAACAAACCGTGCAGGTAAAATACTTAACATATTTAGGACTAAGAAATTTGTAGAAAAAGAATATATAAATGATAAAAAAGTACTTATTGAAAAATATAACGAAATAGGTTATCGTGATGCAGTTATCGTGCATGACACTATAGTGAAACGCGATGATGGAACAGTTGACGTATATATCGAAGTAGACGAAGGTAAGAAATACTATTTCGGTGACATAAAATGGTTAGGAAATACACTTTATCCAAGCGAATATCTCAAACAACTGCTAAATGTTGAGAAAGGAGAAGTTTATAACCTTAAAGATTTGAACAAAAGACTCTTTGAAGATGAAGATGCAGTTTCTGCCTTATATAAAGACAATGGATATCTCTTTATGAATATTGACCCCGTTGAGGTAGGTATCGATGGAGATTCTATTAACTTTGAAATGCGTATATACGAAGGTCAACAAGCAACGATTAATAAGGTTATTATTAATGGTAACACTCGTGTTTATGAGCACGTTGTGCGTCGTGAAATGCGAACTAAGCCTGGTGCTCTTTATAGTCAAAGTGACCTTGTTCGTACTCTTCGTGAATTGGCTCAACTCAAGCAATTTGATGAAGAAAAGATATTTACAGGTGTAGATATGCAGCCAAATCCAGAAGACGGAACAGTTGATATCACCTATAATCTCGAAACAAAATCGAGCGACCAAGTTGAGTTCTCTGCAGGATTGGGGCAGCAGGGTGTTGTGCTATCTGTAGGTTTGAAGTTTTCTAACTTTGCAATTCAAAATCTCTTTAAACCAGAAACTTATCGAATTGTACCTCAAGGCGAAGGTCAAACCCTTAGTCTTAAGGCTCAGGTAAATAGCAGATATTATCAAAATTATAGCATTTCTTTCTTCGACCCATGGTTAGGGGGCAAACGCCCAAACTCATTCTCTGCAAATTTCTTTTATTCTGTTCAAACAGGTTTAAGTAAACGTTACTATGAAAACTATAGTTATATGTCTAACTATTATCAAGACTATTATAACTATTATGGTAATGATTACTATTACGGAACAAATAATTATGGAACAGAGTATGATAAAAACGTATTTATGCGGACAATTGGTGCATCAATAGGTTATGGTACACGTTTGAAGTGGCCAGATGATTATTTTATGCTCTATGCTAACCTTTCATATCAACGTTACCATCTTAAAAATTGGTTCAAAAATTATTATGGATTTGAAACAGGTATTACAAATGACCTTTCTATAGGTGTAACACTTTCACGTAACTCTACAGACAATCCAATATATACTCGTAAGGGTTCCTCTTTGTCTTTGTCTGTCGCAGCAACATTCCCTTATTCTTTGCTAACTAAAAATGTAGATTATGCATCTATGAGTTTGGAAGAACGTAGTAAATGGATCGAATATCATAAATGGAAATTTAATGCAAAATTCTTTGTGCCTCTCACTACAGATAATAAGTTAGTGCTTATGGCTCGTGCCGATTATGGTTTCTTAGGATATTATAATAAGGATAAGCGTTCTCCTTTTGGTAAATTCTATGTCGGTGGTGATGGTATGTCGGGATATGCATCAGCAGGTACAGAAACGATAGGTCTTCGTGGTTATAAATCAGGTTCTTTAACTCCTTATTCAGGCACGGGTTATTATTATTATGGATATAATGGTAATTTATATACTAAATTAACAGTAGAATTGCGATATCCGTTATTACTTAATCAATCGACTAATATTTGGGCATTGGCCTTTGTCGAGGCAGGTAATTGTTGGAGCGAATTTAAAAATTTCAATCCATTTGACTTGAAACGTTCTGCTGGTCTTGGTGTTCGAGTTTATTTGCCTATGTTTGGTTTGCTTGGTATCGACTGGGCTTATGGTTTCGACCTTGATCAAACGGGTCAACGTGGCGGTAGTCAATTCCACTTTATACTTGGTCAAGAGTTCTAATCGTTAAACCAAAAAGTAAGTTAATAGTCTAAAAACTAAAAACAGAAAATTATGAAGAAAATATTTCTATTATTATGTGCTGCCTTTATTTCATTTAATATCGTAGCAAAAGATGAACAAGTTGTTCTTGTTGACATGGATTATATTATGAGTGCAATCCCTGCTTATGAAACAGCAAATGAGCAATTAGATCAAATATCAAAAAAATGGCAAAAAGAGGTAGAAACCATTTTGATAGAGGTGCAAACAATGTATAAAAACTATCAGACAGAACTTGTATTTCTTTCGGATGAGATGAAAAAGAAACGTGAGGATGAAATAATTGCTAAAGAAAAAGAGGCAAATGACCTAAAACGTAAATATTTTGCACCTGATGGTGAGTTGTTTAAGAAACGTGAGGCACTAGTGAAACCAATTCAAGATGAAATTTATAATGCACTACAAGAGATTTGTGAACAGAATGGTTATCAAATCGTATTAGATAAATCATCTACAAATAATTTAATCTTTGCTTCTCCCAAGATTGACATTAGTGATAAATTACTTGAAAAACTTGGCTATTCTAAATAGTATTCACGACGATTGTTTATAGATTTTAAAAAAAAATTAAAATATTAATTATAAAAAATAAGAGATTATGTTAAAAAAATTCACACTTTTTTTGGTGGCTGCAGTATTGCCACTTTTTGCAATGGCTCAAACAGTTAAACTTGGTTATATCAACTCGCAAGAGGTTATGATGATGATGCCAGAAGTTAATGATGTTGAAAAAAAATTAGCAGACTTCAATGAAAAAAATATGAAGTATTTGCAAGATATGGAAAAAGAAATTCAAGATAAAATGATGAAATATGAGCAAGAAAAAGATAATATGACTGATGCTATTCGTAAAGTACAAGAAGAAGAGTTAGTGGGCCTTCAACAACGTTTTCAAACTACATATCAAGCTCTTCAACAAGAAGCTCAAAAATATCAAGCAGAACTCATTCAGCCTTTGCAGGAGAAACTACGTGTAGCTATCGAATCTGTTAGTAAAAAACAGGGTTTGACAATGGTTTATGATATGATGTCTGGTGCAATTCTTTATAAGAGCGATGCTACTATTGATATTACTCCTGCTGTAAAAAAAGAATTGGGTATTCTTTAATGTCTGATTGCTCAGACTACTTTATCCCGTTTAATACATCTGGAAAAGTAAAATATGAAAAAAATATTTCTTGTAATAGTGTTATCTCTCTTCGTAGGGGTAACACTTTATTCTCAAGATAGCATATCGGTTGTGCGAATTGCTTATATTAATCGTGCCGAAATTTTAGAATCTTTCCCTCAAGTTGTTTCCATTAATAAAGAATTAGAGAAAATGGAACTAGATTATGAAGCAGAATTTATTGTCATGGCAAAAGATTATGAACGTAAGATAAAATCATATCTTGAACAGAATAAGCAAATGTCAGAACCAATTAAGTTGGCTCGTCAGTCTGAAATTACAGAATTGGAAGTGCGTATGGAGATGTATAAAAAACGCTACAAAGAGGAGTTAGATAAATTTCGACAAGAAAAGTATGCTATTATTAATCAATTGCTAGATGAGGCTATTAGTCTTGTTTGTCAGCGTGAAAAAATTACAATTCTTTTTGATCAAGCTCAGCCTCTTTATATGTCATCTCAATGTGTTGATCTTACCTCGCTTGTCAAATCTGAATTAGGTTTATGAAAATCGGTATTTTTGATTCGGGTTATGGAGGACTCACTATTCTAGAAAAAATACGTACTAGATTGCCTCAATACGATTATATCTATTTGGGTGATAATGCCCGAACTCCTTATGGTTCTCGTTCCTTCGAAGTAGTTTATCAATATACATTAGAATGTGTTAAACGTCTATTTGATGAAGGATGTCAATTAGTGATATTAGCATGCAACACAGCTTCAGCAAAAGCTCTTCGTACTATTCAGCAAAATGATTTACCTCATATTGCCCCTATGCATCGTGTATTAGGAGTTATTCGTCCTACAGTAGAAGCTATTGGGGAGATAACAAAAACTCGTGTTGTTGGACTTGTGGCTACTGAAGGAACCATTCAAAGTAATTCTTATCCTCTCGAAGTTGCTAAATTATTTCCTGATATTAAGGTTATAGGTCAAGCTTGTCCTATGTGGGTTCCTCTTATTGAGAGTAACGAGCATCATACTCCTGGAGCAAATTATTTTGTGCGTAAATATATAGATAATTTATTTTGTAATCATACAAATATCGACACTTTGATTCTAGGTTGTACTCATTATCCTCTTTTATTTAATCAAATAGAGCAAATAGTGCCTGTTGGTGTAAAAGTTCTCACACAAGGCGATATTGTGGCAGCCTCACTTGAAGATTATCTTCATCGTCATCCCGAAATCGACTCACTTTGTTCTCGTACTGCTTCTATACGTTTTCTTACAACTGAATCTGTCGAAAAATTCACATCTTCTGCATCAATATTCCTTAATCAACCAATTTCTGCCGAGCATATAACTTTATGAAACTGCAATTAAAAAAACCATTAATCTTTTTTGACATCGAAACAACAGGTCTTAATATTATGACCGATCGTATTGTCGAAATAGCCTATCTTAAAGTATATCCGAATGGTAATGAAGAGTCAAAGAAGATGCGTATTAATCCTTTGATACATATTCATTCTGAGTCAACAGATATTCATCATATTTCAGATGATGATGTAAAAGATTGTCCTACTTTTAAAGAGGTTGCACAATCTATAGCCAATGATTTTAAAGGTTGTGATATAGCTGGTTATAATTCTAATCATTTTGATGTCCCATTCTTGGTGGAAGAGTTTCTTCGTGTTGGTATAGATGTGGATTTTGAAAATAGTCGTTTTATTGATGTACAAGTTATCTTTCATAAAATGGAGAAACGTACACTTGAGGCGGCATATCGTTTTTATTGTAATAAAGAATTAATTGATGCCCATAGTGCTAATGCTGATACTCAAGCTACATATGAGGTGCTTATGTCGCAACTCGATCATTATCCCGAATTACAAAATGATGTAGAATATCTTTCTAAATTCACTACCTACAATCGCAATGTTGATTATGCTGGGCGAATTGTATTAGATGATAATGGGGTAGAGGTTTTTAATTTTGGCAAACATAAAGGTAAGTCTGTTGCTGAAGTTTTTCGTGTTGAACCAGCTTATTATTCATGGATGATGAATGGTGACTTCCCTTTATTTACAAAAAAAGTAATTACAAATATTCGCCTTCGTATGCGATAAAAATAATAAAGGCATCGATTATTCGATGCCTTTGTTGTATACTTAATTTAATCACCAATTTTCAAATACCATTTCACTCTCTCAAATTCTTCATTCGTAAATTCATCCAGTTTACGTATTTCATTCAAATTCTCAATCTTTCCTTTATGATGTTTATCCCAACGAAGGTCATATATTGCTTTAGCTTGATAATAATTGATGTATGGGTGGCGATGTAATCGTTTTATACTTGCCTTGTTTACATTAATCATTTTCACTGAATCTAACTCTATTATTATATAGGGAGCAAGAGTATCTACTACCGAATCAGGTATATTTTCTATTTCTTTCAATTGTTCACCTGAGTAAAATCCTCCTAATTCTATTCGGCGATTTACAATCATTTTAGCGCGACTAGAGCCAATGTTAGGTAATTTTATCAGTAGTGTAGTATCAGCGCTATTTAACTCAAACTTAAAAAATTCTTTACGTGCATATTTTACTATATCAATATTCTTTATAGGTATTGCCGATTTAAACGAAATATATTTCTTAAGCGAATCCACTAGCAGAGTATCGATTCCGTATATCGAACGTAATTTATCGATAGAATATATTTTGCCTCCATGTCTGCGATATTGCAACCAATTATGAGCCATATAAGGCAGAAACCCAAGACGCACAATGTCAATACTATCAATTAAATTTGGGTCAAATGTAAATCTTTCTTTTTCTTGTGTAGTAAACCTTTTTTTACGCACAAATTCTTTTTGATGCAACCATTCTAATGAGTCTAGCCCATTTTCAAAACATTCAATTTCAGCTAATAGAATTGAATCTATCATAAAATCACTCTTTTCTGTCTCATATCCAAACCACTTCATTCCCCAATCTATAGTAAAACAACATATTACAAAACATGCGAGGACAACAAATACAATTTGTTGTCCTCGCGAATATTTTATTTTATTTAAGTTCATAGTGAAATTATTAAATTCTCATTTTATGCTTCTCACTATATTGTCATTTCTCCACGAAGAGACATTTCCATTTCGCTTTTTACATCTGCAGTTGACTCATATTTTCCGAGCAAGAACATTAATTTTGCTACAGCCGCTTCAAGTGTCATATCATGACCAGAAACAACTCCAGCTTTAATTAAATTCACACTCGCCTCATAGTGACCCATTTCTACCGAACCAGCGCGACATTGAGTTACATTAACTGTTACAATACCAGCAGCAGTAGCTTTACTAATAATGTCGCACAACCATTGAGCTGTAGGAGCATTACCTGAACCAAAAGTTTCCAACACTACAGCACGCAAACCCTTGATTGAATAGATAGCTTCAACAGTTTCTGGTCTGATACCGGGGAACATCTTCAATACCACTATATTATCATCAAAATGTTTAGCTACAGACAAGACGGCATTTGCCTTTTCTCGGTGAATATTGTGCTCATAATATTTTAAGTGTACACCTGCACGTACCAATTCTGGATAATTAAATGAAGCAAAAGCATCAAAATCTTCAGCATTACGTTTCGTTGTACGATTACCGCGCATCAACTTTCCTTCAAACATCAATGCTACCTCAGGCACCATTGCCTCTCCTTTTTCATTTTTAGCTGCAGCTAACTCAATCGCTGTAATTAAATTTTCTTTAGCATCACTTCTTAATACACCCACAGGCAATTGTGAGCCGGTAAAAATAACAGGTTTTTTTAATCCGTCTAGCATAAATGATAATGCTGCAGCTGAATAAGCCATTGTGTCTGTTCCATGAAGTACTACAAAACCATCGAAATCTTCATAATGTTTTTCTATGTGATTTGCAATTTCTACCCAATTTGAAGGTTTAATGTCGCTTGAGTCAATTAATGGGCTGAATGATACCGATGCAATATTTACATGCAACATTTGCAACTCAGGGATAAAACTCAACACTTGTTTTGTATCAAGCGGAGCTAATGAGTGATTTGAACTATTCTCACCCATACTGATAGTACCACCAGTAAATATTAAAAGAACTGAACTTTTGTTTTCCATTCTTTACTTATAATATGTTATTTACATTAATAAATAGTTATTGCTATTCTAGGGTAAAAGCCTTAATAAAATTGATGGACAAAGTTACAACTTTTTCTTCGAAAAACAAAAACTACAACAGAATAAAATTAAAAATGCGAATATTTATATTTTGCTGTTTAAGTAGGTGTTTAGGTTTTTTATGAAAATAGAACGACTCTTACTAAAGAGGTAATTCTATTTTTGTGGATAATAGTTTTTGTTTAGTGTATTCATATCCGATATTGAAGATATCTTCGAAGTGGTCTGTATCGAACATGCCGTATTGTTTAACTGCATCTGGTTCTAATATGAGATTACAGATTTTTTTCTCTGGCACTGTGCTTGATTGTATAGATAGATTATAGATACGTTCGATGATTTGTGTGGTAGTGTGTACTGTATCGTCGTGGCGGATAGGGTTGACGTGGCAGCCGATTAAGAATTTACATTTGCGGCGTATGAGTGAGGCAGGCATGTTGTTGAATATACCTCCATCGACATATACTTTGCCATCAATTTCTTTGGGAGTAAGGAATATTGGCACAGATGCCGAAGCTACTATTTTTTCGACTAATGGTCCTGATGAGAATACTGCGTTTTCGCCAACAGTTAGTTCGGTAGCGTTGATGTAGAGCGGAAGTTTTAGTTCTTCGAAGGTTTTGGCGGAGATAGTCTCATTGAGCATTTTTTCGAATTTGCGTGTGCTGAGTAATCCTTTCTTTGGTCGTATGAATCCGACATAATCCATAAACTTGGTTTGCTTGAAGAAATAGCATATATCATCGGGAGTTTTTCCGTCGGCATAGAGTGCTGCGACAATTGCTCCTGCGCTTACACCAGATAGTATTTGTGGGCGTAAACCATATTCTTCAAGTGCTTTTAATACTCCTGCGTGAGCCAATCCTTTGGCTCCGCCACCACTTAATGTTAGTCCGATGCGATACATTTTTAGATTACAGATTACAGATAGCAGATTACAAGGTGCTTAGAAGCCATGCAAGATATATGCCATAGATTGTGAGCATTGAGATACCTTCGATGCGATTGATGCTGCGTTTGCGGCTAAGGGCAATGAAAATGAGTAGTAATATACTTGAACCAGCTGCCATAGCGGCATCGACTTGTAGGTTTGAGTAACTTGAGAGAGGATTAATGAGTGAACTTAGTCCGAGAACGAAGAATACATTGAATATATTCGATCCGATGACGTTACCTATAGCGAGGTCGGTGTTCTTTTTAAGTGCAGCCATTGCTGATGTTGCAAGTTCAGGGAGCGATGTGCCGAGGGCAACGATAGTCACTCCTATGACAGATTCGCTAATGCCAAGTCCTTTAGCTATAGTAACAGCGTTGCTAACGATGAGTTCGCCACCATAAACAAGACCAGCAAGTCCGACTACAATAAGTATAAGTGACTTCCAGATAGGCATAGTTTCGAAGCTTTCGGTGTTCTCTTCGCGGTTGTGTAAGCCTTGGTAGATTGTGTAGGTGCAGAAAATGCAGAATATGATGATGAGCATTATGCCATCGAAGCGTGATACGCCATTTTGGGATTCGTCAAGGTGGAGTAATCCGAAAAAGTTGGTGCCGAGTAAAAGCACTGCTATACCTGCTAATGCACTGAGGGGTATTTCGATGCGGTAGGTTGAGCTTTTGCAGGCAACAGGGTAGATTGCTGCTGATACGCCTAAAATGATGAGCGTATTGATGATATTACTACCAAGAATATTTGTTAGGGCAATATCAGACGAGCCTTCGGTGGCTGCGATGATATTTACTACGAGTTCGGGTGCTGATGTGCCGAATGCTACGATAGTGAGACCGATAACGAGGTCGGAAATATTGAGGCGCTTAGCTAAACCAGATGCGCCATTGATGAGCCAATTGGCAGAAAGAGTGAGTAGGACAAAACCTACGACAAGAAGAATATAGTTCATA
>JAZRCE010000166.1:0-6316 GCA_045635445.1 Candidatus Aphodosoma sp. | reverse complement strand
TTGCGCTCGCGACAAATATGGTTTGCGTCCATTGTCAATCGGTCGTCTCAATGGCGGTTATGTCGTTAGTTCCGAGACCTGTGCTCTCGACGTGGTAGGTGCCGAATTTGTGCGCGATGTCGAGCCAGGCGAGATTGTAGTCATCGATGCCGACGGACTCCACTCGTTCACCTATTCTCACTTCAAACGCCACTACATGTGCGCTATGGAGTATGTCTATTTCGCTCGTCCCGATAGCGACATCGAAGGATGCAACGTGCATGCCTATCGCAAAGAGTCAGGTCGCATACTCTATCGCGAGTCGCCAGTCGATGCCGACATCGTCATCGGTGTGCCAGATTCTAGCCTTAGTGCAGCCATCGGTTATGCCGAAGAGAGTGGCATCCCTTACGAGATGGGTTTGATTAAGAACAAATATATCGGACGTACCTTCATCCAACCAAGTCAAGAGTTGCGCGAGAAAGGCGTGCGTATGAAACTCTCGGCAGTGCGCTCAATTGTCAAAGGCAAACGCGTAGTTATGATCGACGACTCCATTGTGCGAGGCACCACATCGCGCCGCATTGTCAATCTCCTCAAAGAAGCAGGAGCCGTAGAGGTGCACGTTCGCATTGCGTCGCCACCATATTGCCACCCATGTTATTATGGTGTTGACACAGCCACCTACGAAGAGTTGATTTCATCACGCATGTCGGTCGACGAATTGTGCGAAAAAATCGGAGCCGACTCATTGAAATTCCTCTCAGTCGAAGGACTCTACAAGAGTGGTCATCGTTCAGAGCTTTGCACCGCTTGCTTCTCAGGCAAATACCCAACATCGTTGTATGGTGGTGAGGTTAAGCAATGCAAGTAATGTTTTGTTTAAATATAGAAAATCCGTTCCTAGTCGTATGAGAACGGATTTTTTTGTAACTCCTCCCCTGTTTATAGGGGAACCGACGAACGCAACACCACGAGCGGTTTTACCTTCGGTGAAATTGCTCATGCTCAGCATAACTTAAGCGAGCTTAGTTTTGCTTTCGCTTAATCGCAATTTTCCATTTGCCGTTAGAAGCTTCGGCAACGGATTGCCATTTTTTGCTTCGTTCGGCATAGCTCACTTATCGCAAAAAGTCGGCACCCTCATGTCAATCCGTTAGCCCTCGGCTTGTGAGTAGTAGCTTGCGAAGGCAGCACCACGAGCGGTCTTCCATTTGCCGTTAGAAGCTTCGGCAACGGATTGCCATTCGGCTTTTTTGTCAGGATCTTTCATATCCTCAGCTGCCTGACTAGCAGCAGTAGCAAAACGCATTTGCTGAGCCAACTGGTTGGCGGTAGGTTCTTTGGTTGATGGTTCAACCTCCCACACGTGGGTGTTGCCATAGCGTTTTGAGAACACAAAGTTTTCATCTTTATCCAACTTACCGTGGATAGACTCGATCAATGAGATAGGAATAATTTTAGCCATAATTTTTAAATAGTTTTTAGTTACTAGTTACGAGTTACTAGTTGGGTTAATAATAGATTTTGTTTTGTTTTTAAAAGACAGAATAACATAATTTTTATCGTTTTTCTTTAACGCAAATTCTATCGCCAAAGGCTCAAGGACCGTTGGTTTTCATTAATTACTCGTAAATAAATATTTATGGGAAATTTATGGTAATTAGCGTTAAAAAACATCTAATTAGAGTTAAATAGAATTTTCGTATTATCGTGTCATCCTGTTTTTCAATAAAAATATAAAAATCACGATTAGTATTAGGATTAGAAATAGATTTGTCATATTAGAGTTGTTTAGTTTTTGTTGACAGACTCGGTCGGGGACTACGATTGTGTCCGAGCGAATGTGGTTGGTGTAGGGCACAAATATTGTGTCGGGTCGGAGAGTTAGTTTTATGCGCGTGCTGGTGTCGGTTTCATGCCGAGAGATGTTTATGCCTCGTGTGGATTTTATGGAGTAAGAAGCAGGGAGCAAGGAGCAGGGAGTATCTGTACTCTGTAATCTGTTATCTGTACTCTGTAATCTGTACTCTGTAATCTCGATAGTATCTGCCCCCACAGCCACAGGCATCACCCTCTCCTCAATGCGCTCCACATGCGCCATAGTTATTGATTTTTGAGCACCACACGAACAAAATATAATAATGAGTAAAATAAAATGAATCATAATATAATATGTAACTTAAAACCTGTCTTTTTTTCGCCAAGATGAAACTTTAGTTTCAGCGAGGCGTATGTCATGAAGAAATAAATATTTTATCTTTATGTCTTTCTGTCTAAAAAATGTAACTTAAAAACCTTTCTTTTGAGTCGAGATTTTGCGAAGCAAAAGCAAGACCATTATGTCAAAGAAAAGAAATATATTTTTATGTCTTTCTGTCTAAAAAAAAAAATTATTCAATCAATTCAGCTATAGCCCAAGCGAGCTCACCTGCCAATTTTTCACGATTTTTTCTGTACGCCTCCACATCCTCTGGCGAGGTGCAGAAACACACCTCTAGGATGATGGATTGTGGCGTTAGGTGGAGCATAGCGAGGCGGTGGTGAGGAGTTTCCGACTCCGATTTTATACTCCGTAGAGGGATGTCGAGAGCATCGGAGGTGGTATGAGCTAGGCGCGATGCAAACCGTAGTTCGAGGGTTGTGGCATCGTTGGCAACGATAGCCTCCGTGCCTCGTGCGTTAGGGTTGGTATGGGCATTGAAATGGAGGTCGATAACAAAATCAAACGCCGTAGGCGTGTCAGAACATAGGCAGGGGTGTAAACCCCTGATAGGCGTATTCCCATCCCCATCTAACCCCGAAGGGGTGACAGAGAGTTGTTTTGTTATGGTTTGTAGCGACGCTCTATCATCATCCATCAGCACCACAAGACCATAATCATTTGTCAAGATTTCGGCAATACGATTTCGGAGCCAGATGTTTTCAGCACCCTCATCAAAGTGCGTTTCGGCGCATTGTGCGCCTGAGTTCGGGCCCGTATGCCCAGCAGTTAAAACAATCATAGTAATAAATTATGGTTTTTATAGGTTATTTCTAAATCACGATGCAAAGTTACAACATTGAGAAAGTGCGCTGACTGTTTCTGACTGTTTAAGGCAGAAATGACTGTTTAAGATTGTTTGTGACTGTTTATTTATAGTTTAGGGTAGGATGTAGGCATAAAAAAAGCCACCTCACAGCTTGTGTGAGATGGCGAAAATTGTGATTATTAAATTATTATTTATTGATTATTTATATCTTTATTAAGACCTTCATTTTCTTTGCGCAGAAACTCGGTAAAGTGTTCGGTGCTTGGTAGTTCGAGTTGATATTTCGATAAAAACAGATTGGCATCAGCACCCATCATGGTGTATTCAGCCATCTCTTGTCCAACTTCCGAGCATAGCAATATGCCGATAGGCTCATTGTCGTCGGTGAGCATAATGTTTTTGCGATAGTAGGCAAGATACATATTTAGTTGCGCTACGTCAGCATAATCCAATCTGTGAGCTTTGAGTTCGATGATGACATGGCGTTTCAATATGCGATGATAGAACACCAAATCAGCCTTATAATATCGGTCGTCGATGAGTAGTTTTTTTTGACGTTCTTCAAAGCAGAATCCCATTCCGAGTTCGAGTATAAACTCTTGCAAGTTATTGATTAATGCACTCTCGAGGTCCGATTCTTCTATCACATCTTTGGCTTGTAGACCTAAAAATTCAAACACAAATGGCGACTTAATATCCATTGCTAAAGTTGCAATTTCGGCATTGCCTTGTACCATACGCGCCAACTCTTCAGGGCGTTTGCTCCATCCACTGCGTTCGTAGTAATTAGAGTCAATTTGTCGTTGCAATTCGCGTACACTCCACGTTCCATTTATAGCCATAGTTTCGTAGAACGCGCGTTTTTGTGGGTCTTTAATAGGTAGTAAAAGTGATAAGTGAGAGAATGATAATTTATTGAATAGCAATTCGGGATTAGTTGATATATTATTTTCTGAAATTTGATGTTTCATCAATTGGGCAGACACTGTCTGCCCAATTGTAATGTTATCTATATCAGCGGGTAGTAATTGGGCAGACATGGTCTGCCTATTTTGAAGTAACGAGTGAACAAATATTTCTATTTGGTCAACTAAAGGACGATAAGTGAGATAGAATTGCTTGTATAACTTTAAACTACGATAACTAAATGTTTTTTTATTTTTCAATTTTTGGGAAAGATTCTGCAACAATCTCTCCCCGTACTGCGCTCTATCACTTCCATGTTGCTCATATTCCACTATATAATATCCAGTCAACCAAGCTTTAGTTGTCACGTGCCGATTGATTATCAACCGAGCATTATTTTGTAGTGCATGGTCGGTATATTCAATTTGCTGAACGAGATTATCGAAATTTATGTTATTGTTCATGATGTTCGTTTTTTTTATGTAGGGATGCACGGTTCGTGCGTCCGATAATCAATAGATGATAGTCACAAACTAAGTTATCTTTTACAATGCAAAGATACAAAAAAATCCCCTAATAACCAAACAAATAGAGCGAAAAGTCACACACAAAACCGCCACATCACAGGGGGGTGAGATGGCAGTGTTTTTTTTAATATGATTTGCACTTGTAGTGTTTGTGCTGATTTGTAGGGGCTTTTGTTACCTTATAGTAGGGACGAACGGCTCGTGCGTCCGATGACCCGAAAGGGGAAAAACAACCCTTGATTATCAACACACCCGATAGGGGTTTATAGCACTATTTTTTCTACTTCGCCACCCATTGTGATAAGATAGATGCCTCGTGGGAGTGTGAGGGTAGAAAAAAAAAATAAAAAGATTTGGTTGATTGATTTTTATTTTGTAATTTTGTCGGCACATATTATGGCCGAGTAGAGTTCTCGGTTTTTTAGGAAAGCATTTTTGCTTTGTTCTTTCTAATTGTAAAATTTGGCGATTTTAGGTAAATGAGAAGAACGATAGTAAAAGATGCCCATTGCTATATAGCGTGGGCTTTACTTATCGTATTTACCGGGTCACGCCAAATACCTACAATTAGCGAGAAAGTAAAGTTCTCGCTATTTTTTTGTTTAAAATAAATTGATGGAGTGTGCCGAAAATCCTGAAAGAGTAGGTTAACCTTAAAATGAAATAAAATATGAAAAAGTCATTGTTTTTAGTTTTGTTATTGTTTATAACAAGTGAAATTTTTGCATTAGGAGAATATCATATTGAAGTTTCTTCATTAGGTGATTATCCTATGAGAGGGAAAACTTTTTACGTTGTCTCAGGTAATGAAAATATATCAACAAAAAGTTTAGATTTTAAAGAATATGTAAAATATGTAGCCTCTTATATTATTTTTAATGGAGGGGTAGAAACTCAAGATTTACTTAATGCTGATATATGTGTATTATTAAATTATGGAATTGGAGATTCTACTCCAATTTTCAAAAATATAAGTTTTAGTGATGGTGATGTTATATCAAAACCAGTAGATCAATATAAACGATATATTGATATTAGTGCGTATAATAATCATGATATTGAGGAAATGTTATGGAAAACAACGATAGAAAGCACGGGAGGAACAAATGACCTTAGACAGCTTTTTCCTATGATGATGTATGTAGGTAGAAATTATTTAGGAAAAGATAGCAAGGAGAAAAAAAATATTATTATTTTTGATTTGGTTAATAATGAAAAGAAAAATCCATTAATGAAGTTGGTTGCATCAGGTTCCTTTAGAAATAATACAATAGGACTTCCTAACATATCGTCAGCAAGTCAAGTAACTGTGCAAAGTGGACTGTTTCTTATTGCAATTCAAAAAGAAAAAAATAAAACTGTTGTATTATTTGAATATTTTGGAGATGCAAAAGTTCAATTTTCAGAAAATTTAGTTTTAGATCAAGGGGATGGTTATAGAAAATTAAAACCAATAAATTCATCTATTAATTTGACTAAAAAATTGAAAAAAAATACTCGTTATTTTACTATTGAATTTGATGCTCTTGAAACAGATGGACCAATAGATATTATTGATTTAGGAAGTGGTATTGAATATGTTACTTTAGAAACAGATGATGAATCAGTAGATATTATTGATTCTAAAAATGGAGGAAAATATGATGAATTTGAAATTGAAGAACCAGAACCAGTAAGTATTATTAATCCAGAAAAGATTATTTTTTGGAAAGGAATACAAACAAAACGTTTATAAAAAAAAAGCTACCTAAATTTAGGTGGCTTTTTTTGTGCAAGTGGTGAGTGTATTTTTTTATATAAGGGGGTTGCGTATTTGCATTTTCGGTAATTTCATTCCCTCTCCCTAAAAACACACACTCTCATTGGGTACTA
>JAZRCE010000165.1:0-3254 GCA_045635445.1 Candidatus Aphodosoma sp. | reverse complement strand
GAGTCGATTTCGCCTCGTTTGGCCAACGATATTTTGGCTGCGAGCGTAAATGGTGAAATTATCGAAATCAATCGTCCTATCGCTGAAGATTGTAGCATTAAATTGCACAAATGGGACGATGCTGAGGCTAAACATGCCTTTTGGCATACGTCGGCTCACTTGATGGCTGAAGCATTGCAAGAGTTGTATCCAGGCATTCAATTTGGTATTGGTCCTGCTATCGAAAATGGCTTCTACTATGATGTTATGCCTGCCGCTGGCACCGTCATTAAAGAATCTGACCTTGCTGCCATCGAAAAGAAAATGGCAGAGCTTGTAGCTAAAAAAGAACCTGTGGTTCGTCAAGACATCTCGAAAGCTGATGCCTTGAAAATGTTTGAAGAACGTGGTGAAACGTTCAAATGTGAGTTGATATCTGACCTCGAAGATGGTACAATCACTCTCTATACACAAGGTGCATTTACCGACCTTTGTCGCGGTCCGCACTTGGTGAATACAGCCGAAATCAAAGCTGTGAAGTTGTTGAGCGTTGCCGGTGCTTACTGGCGTGGCGACGAAAAACGTCCTCAAATGACACGTATTTATGGTATTTCGTTCCCAAAAAAGAAAATGTTAGACGAATATCTTGTGTTGATGGAAGAGGCTAAAAAACGCGACCACCGTAAAATTGGTAAAGAATTAGAATTGTTCGCATTCTCAGAAGCAGTAGGTAAAGGTTTGCCATTGTGGTTACCAAAAGGTACAGCATTGCGTTTGCGTTTGGAAGATTTCTTGAAACGCATCCAAAAACGCTTTGGTTACCAACAAGTGATGACACCACACATTGGTCAAAAAGAGTTGTGGGTAACATCAGGTCACTATGCTAAATATGGTAAAGACTCGTTCCAACCAATTCACACACCAGAAGAGGGCGAAGAATATTTGTTGAAACCAATGAACTGTCCTCACCACTGTGAAATATATAAGGTAATGCCACACTCATACAAAGACCTTCCACTCCGTTATGCAGAGTTTGGTACAGTGTATCGTTATGAGCAAAGCGGTGAGTTGCATGGTCTCACACGTGTGCGTTCGTTCACACAAGACGATGCTCACATCTTCTGTCGTCCTGACCAATTGAAAGAAGAGTTCATGAAAGTGATGGATATCATCTTCATCATCTTCAAAGCATTGAATTTCGAAAACTTCGAAGCACAAATCTCGCTTCGCGACCCAAATAACAAAGAAAAATATATCGGTTCTGACGAAGTATGGGACAAAGCCGAATCAGCTATCATCGAAGCTTGCGAATACAAAGGCTTGAAAGCAAGAGTAGAACTTGGCGAAGCAGCATTCTATGGTCCAAAACTCGACTTCATGGTGAAAGACGCAATCGGTCGTCGTTGGCAATTGGGTACAATTCAAGTAGACTACAACTTGCCAGAGCGTTTTGACCTTGTATATACAGGTGCCGACAACCAAAAACACCGTCCTGTGATGATTCACCGTGCGCCATTCGGTTCAATGGAACGCTTCGTGGCAGTGCTTATCGAGCACACAGGTGGTAAATTCCCATTGTGGTTGACACCAGACCAAGCCGTAGTACTTCCAATTTCTGAGAAATTCAACGACTACGCAAAAGAGGTAGCCGACAAATTGGCTCAATTCGATGTGCGTGCAATAGTTGACGACCGTAACGAAAAAATCGGACGTAAGATTCGCGACAACGAGTTGAAACGTATCCCTTACCTCTTGATTGTAGGTGAAAACGAAATGAACGAAGGCAAGATTTCAGTTCGTAAACAAGGCGAAGGCGACCAAGGTGTGATGACGCCAGACGAGTTTGCAACACTTGTAAACGACAAAATCCGAGAAATGATGAGTTCCTACTAAAATAAAATGCAAAAAGCGAGGTTTTTACCTCGCTTTTTGTGTAAATACTCTTATAATGTTAATGTAAAACACCTTAAGTAATTTTTGCAATAGGAATAAATTTATAGAAAAATATAGCTAACGGGGTGGAGTAAATGCCTATTTTTTTGAGAAAAAGTTCTGATATATAAAATATTCTTGCTACCTTTGTGCTCAGTAACAAATAAGAAGCAACGTATAGGGCGAGGTTGAATTTTAATAACTAAAATACAATAAGATTATGAAAAGAATTTTTATAATTATTCCAATAATCACAATAAGTTTTATTGTTTTCACAGCATGTAAAAAACATAACGAACATGAATACATCGACCTTGGTTTACCTTCAGGTTTGAAATGGGCAACATGCAATATAGGAGCAAAAACTCCAGAAGATTATGGCGATTATTTTGCATGGGGAGAGATTGAACCAAAAGAAAATTATGATTGGAGTACGTATAAATACTGTGGTGGAACAGAAATAACCATAATAAAATATTGCAGTGATAGTTTTTATGGTAAAGATGACTTTACTGATAATAAAACCGTATTAGACCCAGAAGACGATATAGCAACTGTTAATTGGGGTGGAGCATGGCGTATGCCAACCGAAGATGAGCAAATCGAATTGTTCACTAATTGCACATGGACATGGACAACCCAAAATGGTGTAAATGGATATAAAGTAACAGGACCAAACGGTAACTCAATCTTCTTGCCCGCTGCTGGGGTCATGTGCAAAGATATGCTCCTCAAAGCAGGTTCCTTCGGCAACTATTGGTCAAGTTCGCTCGATGCCATCAGTCCGAGCGACGCCATCGACGTAGATTTCGACTCGGACTATATAACCCCAAATTTCGGCATTCGTCCCTACGGGCAGTCTGTTCGTCCTGTTTGCCAGTGAGCATAATATTACTTACGTGCAACACATATAATAACGTAAAAAATATCTATAGAGCGGATGGTTATAATAGTGAACCTAAAATCACACAGTGCGGTTGTTGCTATTTAATTGAAAAAAATAGTTAATTTTGGCGTAGTTCATGATTTTTTTCTTTGGTTTATTGCATTATTACATAGTGGATATGTTAGTATGTAAAGTTATTATTTTGAGAGTACGAAAAATAGTTGAAAAAAAATCGTAAATACTTTTGTTTATTCAAAAAAAAGGTGTAAATTTGTAGCGTGAAATGTAGTATGGGTATAATCGTATCATATTTCATGCAAAAGATGTATAACACACACTTTTAATTCAAATTATAATACTATGGCAAAATTCAAAGGTGCAGTCGTTGTGGATACAGAACGCTGCAAAGGATGTGGCTTGTGCGTAGCAGCATGTCCATCTAAAGTTTTGGGATTAG
>JAZRCE010000164.1:0-9886 GCA_045635445.1 Candidatus Aphodosoma sp. | reverse complement strand
TGCTTACCGTGACCGCAAAAACAAAAAACGCAACTTCCGCGCATTGTGGATCCAACGTATCAACGCTGCTGCTCGCCTCGAAGGTATGTCTTATTCACAACTTATGGGCGCATTGCACAAAGCTGGTATCGCTATGAACCGCAAAGTTCTTGCTGACCTCGCAATGAACCACCCAGAAGCTTTCAAAGCTATCGTTGCTAAAGCTAAAAACAACTAATTCTCTCGATTAGGTAAAAATAAAGAGCCTTTCATCTTCGGACCGAAAGGCTCTTTTTTTGATAAACCCACATCCTCGCATCTAAATATTAAACGCAAAATATCATAAATTATCCATTAAATGGATTTGATTGACTTTATAATTTATAATTAATTAACGGAAATTTACGTTAAAAATAAAATCATGTTCTCATGTCTTCATGCCTCAATAAGATGAAAATAACATTCCTCGGAACTGGCACATCAACCGGAGTACCACAAACTGGCTGCACTTGCCCTGTATGCACTAGCCGCGACCCTCGCGACTCTCGACTACGCACATCTGTATTAGTTGAAACCGACAACAATCGCATCCTCCTCGACTGCGGACCAGACTTCCGCCAGCAGATGTCGCACATACCATTCGGCAAACTCGACGCCATACTCCTCTCTCACGAACACTACGACCACGTAAGCGGTATCGACGACCTACGCCCTTTCTGCCACTTTGGCGACATAAATATCTATGCCGAACCTAATGTGGCCACAGCTATTCGCACTCGTATTCCTTACTGCTTCGGAGAAAACCTATATCCTGGCGTGCCTCGCATCATAATGAACGAGATAGACATCAACACGCCTTTCACAATAAATGACATTGAAATTATCCCTATTCGAGTACTACACGGCAAACTCCCTATCGCAGGCTATCGCATAGGCAATATGGCATACCTCACCGATGTGAGTCTAATTCCCGAAAAAGAATATGATAAACTACAGAATCTCGATCTCCTCATCATGGGAGCTCTACGCTGGGAACAACACTCATCACATCAATCGATAGACGAGGCCATAAAAAAAACTCAACGCATTAACGCTGAGCAAACCTATCTCATACACTTCTCGCACAACTTAGGCCTACATATTAAGGCCGAAACTAAAATGCCTACAAAGATTAAACTTTCTTACGACAATCTACAAATATCTATATAAAAACATTGGAATTTTAAATCAAATCTAATCCTAACTCCACCTTCAATGTCATAAAATTGGGATTAACCTCCAACATATGTTTATACCTTTCATCCAAAGTCATAATAGTCTCTTCTGCCTTCGCTTCATCTACAACTATATTCAACGTCACATAAGAATTTTTTAACTCATTCTGCAAAAACTTCTCGATACTATTCCGATGCTTAACCAAATCGTCATATTGCATTTTATTGACCAACTTCACCTCTATTACATTCCCTTCGGCAATTATCGGTATATTATTCATCATTGCCTTTGAGGTATACAACTCTCCCTCTATCTTTCTAGCATATAAACGCCAAGCTGCAATCAATGCCTCTTGTGTATAAATACTAGTCTTTGAGTCTGTCACTTCAACTGTAGACGCTACTTCTTCCAATACTTTTTGCTCTGCTGTAGGTAATGTAACTACACTCGTTGTTGGCGCAACAAAAGAAACTTTCACAGACATTGGCTTTTGCGCCACAACTACTGTCTGAGGCTTATTAATCGCTACTAGTGGTTGAACTACAGAATTATCAACTACTGACTGATGTTTTGTCTCTCTTTGTTCTGTTGCATTAGAATTTTCTACCGGAGTTGGTGCAACAGTTATCAATGGCAACCCCGGTTCAGCTTTTTTTGATTGAAATCCTCCAACAAGACCTGATATGCGAATCAACAACACTTCAACCAACAATCGTTTATTCTTACTTGTTCTATAAGCCAGGTCACAATCATTTGCATACTCTAATGCTTTGTATAACCACAACAATTCGCAACGCTGCGCTTGCTCTTTATATCGATTTGCAATAGCATCTCCTACTTCGAGCAATGGCAATGTCACAGCATCTTTACTAACCATCAAATCCCTCAAATGAGATGAAAACCCACTCACAAAATGCTGTCCTTCAAAACCTTTACTCAACACCTCATCAAAAATCATCAATGCATCAGAAACCCTATTCTGTAATAAAGCATCTACCAATCTAAAATAATAGTCATAATCTAATACATTCAAATTGGCTATAACACTCTCATACGTAATCTTATTGCCACAAAAACTCATCACTTGGTCGAATATCGACAATGCATCACGCATAGCTCCATCTGCCTTTTGCGCAATCACACCCAAAGCCATTTCATCAACTTCAACACCTCTATCCTGTGCCACATATTTCAAATGAGCAACAGTATCATTTATGGTAATACGATTGAAATCATATATCTGACAGCGCGACAATATCGTAGCAATAATCTTATGTTTCTCTGTCGTTGCTAATATAAATATCGCATACGCAGGAGGCTCCTCTAAGGTCTTCAAAAATGCATTAAATGCCGCCGACGACAACATATGCACCTCATCGATGATATACACACTATATCTACCTAACTGTGGTGGTATCCTCACTTGATCTACTAATTTACGTATTTCTTCCACCGAATTATTAGATGCAGCATCCAACTCGTGAATATTAAATGAACGCTGCTCATTGAATGCTCTACAAGACTCACATTCATTACATGCATCTCCTGTTGACGTAGGATTTAGACAGTTAATTGTCTTAGCAAATATACGCGCACACGTCGTCTTACCCACTCCTCGTGGACCACAAAACAAATATGCATGTGCCAAATGGTTATTAGCTATTGCATTCTTCAACGTTGCCGTCAACGCTGCCTGACCTATCACCGACTCAAACGTCTGTGGCCTATACTTACGCGCCGATACAATATATTGTTCCATACTATTAATTATATGTAGTTGAAAATGCAAAGTTAATAAAAAAAATCGAATTGTGCATTGTGCATTGTGCTTTTTTTACTATCTTTGCAAACACTAATCATTAATTACTCTTTGACAATTACTAATTCCTCATTCCTCATTATATTATGTTTTCTCTCTTCCGACGATTTCTATCACCCTACAAGTGGTTAGTCGTAGCCAACCTACTACTAAACCTCTTATCAACTATATTCAATCTATTCTCTTTTGCCTCAATCATTCCTATCTTACAAATACTTTTTGGAATGGAAGCAAACACACACTCTTTTATTCCTTTTACACAAGTCAACTCTCTCAATTCGCTACTAGAAATTGCCAAAAACAACATATACGCCTACATCGAATCTCTAATATCACAACACGGAGCATCTACTGCTCTCATGCTACTTGGCATATATCTAATTGTAATGACATTATTCAAAACGCTCACAACTTTCCTAGCCGCTGCATCTCTCGTTCCAATACGCACTGGTATACTCCGCGATATTCGCAACACAATCTACCGCAAAATAACATCACTACACATCGGATATTTCTCCCAAGAGAAAAAAGGCGACATCATCAGTCGCATGACCAACGACGTTGCCGAAGTCGAAGCTTCTATCATAGCTTCTCTCGAAACTATATTCAAAAACCCTATAATGATCGTCATCTATCTCATTGTACTATTCACAATGAGTTGGAAATTAACTATTTTCGTACTAATTCTACTCCCTATCAGCGGACTTCTAATCGGACGCATTGGCAAATCTCTTAAACGCAAATCCCTTCTCGGACAACAACTCTCAGGCGAACTAATCGCCCAAATTGAAGAGACACTCGGTGGTCTACGCATAATCAAAGCCTTCAATGCCGAAGAAAAACTCGCTAATCGGTTTGAATCTCTCAACAACACCATCCGCCAAACTTTCAATCGCATTCACACACGCTATTTCCTTGCCCACCCTGTTAGCGAATTTCTAGGCACTGCCGTCATCGCAATCCTACTTTGGTATGGCGGATATCTTATCCTAAATGGCAATGGTGGCATCTCTGCTCCCGAATTTATCTACTACCTCGTTATTTTCTATAGCATCATCAATCCGTTTAAAGAGCTCTCGCGCGCTGGATATAGTATCCAAAAAGGCATGGCATCTCTCCAACGAATAGATACTATTCTCGACGCGCAAAACACTATATCCGAACCTCACAATCCTCAACATATCAACTGTTTCAACGACAAAATACAATTCCACAACGTTTCATTTCGATATGCCGACAAATGGGTACTTAAAAACATTAACCTAACTATCCACAAAGGTCAAACCATCGCCTTAGTCGGACAATCCGGATCTGGCAAATCCACCCTTGTAGACCTAATTCCTCGTTTCTACGACACCATCGAAGGTTCAATTACTATAGATGGTATCGATATAAAACATCTAAAAATTAAAGATCTACGTCACCTTATGGGAAATGTCAACCAAGAGGCCATCCTCTTCAACGACACCATATATAACAACATTACTTTTGGTGTCGAATCTGCCACACAAGCTGAAGTCGAACAAGCTGCTCGCATTGCCAATGCCCACGATTTCATCATGGCTACCCCCGATGGCTATCAAACCAACATTGGCGACCGTGGTTCGCGCCTCTCTGGCGGCCAACGTCAACGCATATCTATAGCCCGCGCTATCCTCAAAAACCCTCCTATCCTCATCCTCGACGAGGCTACTTCTGCCCTCGACACCGAATCCGAACGTCTCGTACAAGATGCCATCGAACACCTTATGCAAAATCGTACTGCCATCGTCATTGCCCATCGTCTATCTACTATCAAATCTGCCGACCTCATCTGCGTTCTCCACGATGGCTGTATAATCGAACAAGGCACCCACGAACAACTCATCGCCCTCAACGGACAATACACCAAACTCTACAACATGCAAAAATAAATAATCACCAACTATTGACCGTTGACGGTTGACTGTTGACTAAAACTTTAATACTATGCTAAACTTCGAATTCCAAAACCCTACTAAACTCATCTTTGGTAAAGGCTCAATTGCCAAAATCGAAAAACAATTCTCTCATCCTACCAAAATAATGCTTACCTTCGGTGGTGGTAGTGTTAAACGCAACGGCGTATATAATCAAGTCATCGATGCCCTCAAAGGCCACGAAATCGTCGAATTCTGGGGCATCGAACCTAACCCTAAAGTAGAAACTCTTCGCCGTGCAGTCGAACTCGGCAAGGCTGAAAACGTAGAATTCATCATCGCCGTAGGTGGTGGCTCTACTCTCGATGGCACCAAACTCATCGCCTGCGCTATCTGCTACGATGGCGACGCTTGGGATCTCGTACTCGACCCTAAAAAAGTCACTGGCGCAATCCCTTTTGCTTCTGTTATGACTATGCCTGCCACTGGCTCCGAAATGAACAACGGCGCCGTTATCTCCAATCTCGCAACTAAAGAGAAATATGGTTTCTACTCGTTCTACCCTCAATGGTCTATCCTCGACCCAGAGGTAACCTACTCTATCCCTCCTTATCAAGTTGCCTGCGGTATCGCCGACACTTTCGTGCACGTCATGGAACAATACCTCACTGCTCCAAATATCAACCCTCTCATGGACCGCTGGGCTGAAGGCATCCTCCTCAACCTCATCGAAATTGCTCCACAAATCCAAGAAAATCCACAAGACTACGACCTCATGTCGCAATATATGCTCTCTGCCACTATGGGCCTTAACCGTTTCATCGCTATGGGCGTACCTCAAGACTGGGCAACTCACAACATCGGCCACGAGCTCACTGCCCTTCACGGTGTCACTCACGGCGAATCTCTCGCCATCGTTCTCCCTGGCACTATGACTGTTCTTAGTGAACAAAAACACGACAAAATCCTACAATATGGCGAACGCGTTTGGGGTATTACCGAAGGCACCGACGGCATCCGTATTGCCGAAGCTATCGGTCGCACCGAGCAATTCTTCTCACAACTTGGTCTCGCCACTCGCCTCTCTCAACTCAACATAGGCGAAGACACTATTGCCGAAATCGAACGCCGCTTCAACGAGCGTGGCACACTCCTCGGCGAATGCCGCAACGTAAACGGCACCGTAGCCCGCGCCATTCTCGAATGCCAACTATAATACCTCCTAATAAAAAATATCTTTTAATATTTAAATAAAAAAGGCAGAACCCAAAGCTCTGCCTTTTTATTTTATCTCAATACATTCAATAGACATCAAAACCCATATCTTCTCCCATCTTCTCAAGATCTTTTTTTCCGCCTAAAAATGCTATTTCAATATTACCATTTTCATCAACAAAACCATAATCAGTACCATTACCTCTAAACTTAACAATAGCACGACCATCATTGAATGCTGTCACAGGTGTCATATCTTCTGGAAGAACTATTTTCACTTCCCCCTTCTTATCTATAGCATAATAAAAACCTTCATATACCCATGATAATCCATCCGTAAATCCATATATTCTACCCATAATCTCACCACATGGTATTACCAATTCGCCTTTTTCATTAATACAACCATATTTATCTTCAGATCTAACAACCGCCAAACCATCAGAAAAATGTCCAATCGCATCATACTTACAAGGTACTATTTCATTACCTTTTTCATCAATTACACCATAAATACGTTCTTCTTTTTCCTCGCTATACGCTGCAACAATCATAAATCCTTCATGAAAATTATAAAATGTATTGTACTTCGATGCGTTTATATTAAACGACAACACAATATTTCCTTCATTATCAACACAATGAATATTCTCTCCACTTTGACATGCTGCAAGTTCTGAACCTTCTTCAAAACTAGAAGCAAGATCATATGTACAATGCACTACTTCCTCTCCTTTTTCATTAACAAAACCATATTTACCATCTTGCACAACTAGAGCCACATCATTAGAAAATTCTTCGACTCTATCATAATTCATTGGCACTAACACTTCACCCTTTTTATTAATAAAACCATATTTATACTCATCGTCTATCTCTTTCGATGCTATAGCAATTCCATCAATAAATTTATCTATTGAGTGATACTGACAAGCAACAATCTCTTTACCATCGGTATCAATCAAACCCCACTCACTACTCCACGAATCAACCTTTTTAGCTACTCTAGCACATCCATCTTCAAAGTCTTCTGCCATACTATAAATACATGACACAACTAACTTACCCGATTTGTCAACATAACCATATCTACTATTTTTATACACACACACTAAACCATCACATATAAACGGAGAAACCCTTTCATATTCATTGTTCAACGAACTATAAACCTCAGGCGAAAGCACTTCTACTGTCAACTCTTTACTCCACTTTAAAGATTCAAATTTACTACCACAAGATGCAAACATCATGCACACTAACAAAATTGCAAATATAAATTTAATATTTTTCATATCAATCAAAATTTTACGTCAGTCCTTTTTCTGACTTTAATAATCTATTCTTTCCTTTTATCTTTTTATCTTAAGTCCTTATTTCTCAATCCAAGATTTGGAAACCATTTTCTTCAAACAACTCTTCTTCATCTATACCCCTATAAGATACCCATTCCGAAATGATATTTCCCGATTTATCAACAAATGATAAATTACTAAATCCGCTCACGCACGCTACACCATTGACAAATGATGTCATAGGATAATAACCCTCTGGCAATGTAAATAACTCTTTTCCGTCTGTATCAATAAGTTTAACTTTTGCATCACGTTTTCCTTCAACAACCCAAGCTACACCATCAGCAAAATCATACCCTTTGTCATATTTGCATGGAATTTCAAATTCACCTTTTTCGTTAACATATCCACAAAATTCCTTCTCTTCTACCAACGCCAACCCTTCACAGAATTTTCCAACACTCACATATTTGCATGGAATTATCTCTTCTCCTTTAATGTTAATCAAACCATACTTAGGAGAATCATAAAGACCCTCTTGCTTTCCTAAAATAATAAAATCACCAGTGCATCCACCATAAGCTTGATATTCGCTATAATCAAGTGTAAAAACATGATTACCCTCACGATCAATAATAACATTAAAATACGAATCTTCCTCATAATGAGCATAATGAACTAAAGCATAATCCTCATCCTTTTCGAATCCAACAGCAGCTGCAACTCTATACCCGTCCATATCTTTCAATAAATCAAGTTTTTCGCCCTTTGGATTAATAAAACCATAATTGTCATATTCATCTTTTACCATTGCTAATCCACTTTTAAAATCACTCATCTCTACAAAACCTTGCACATAACCTTCTTCTAACATTTTTGGTTCAAGGACAAGCTTTCCTTCTTCATCCACAATACCATATAAAATACCTTCATCTACCCTTTTTCCAATACATGCAACTCCATTATAAAACTCTCCAATAGATGCATATTCAATAGGCAATACCACTTCGCCCTTAGTATTAATCAAACCATATAAATATCTCCATCCATCCCCATCTAAAGCAACTTTCGCCAAACCATTCTCAAAATCATGTGCAAATTTATACTGGCACTTAATCACCTCTTCACCTTTAACATTAATATAACCATAATAGTTAGGATCACTAACAAGAATCAAACCATCTTTAACCACATCCGATACTTTCGAATATTTCTTTTTAGCATTAAAGTAATCTTGAGCTGACATCTCTTGACAAGTCAAATTGTCTTGCTCTTTGAAGAAAACATCCGCAGAACTACCCCCACATGATGCAAACAAAAAAGCTGCAATAAATAAGCCTAAAACAATTTTAATTTTTTTCATAATTTCAAATATTTTACGTCAGTCCTTTGCTGACTCTAGTTATTATGTAGATTATTCATTTTACAAAAAAACTTAATACATCATCCACACTATTCAATTATTTTCACGACTGCAAAGTTAACATATTTTTTCATATTTGCAAAATATTTACACATCTTTTTAATTTATATCAAAAAAAGAGCAACCCACCACCGAGTTGCTCTTTTTTTGATATCAATAACAAAATATCTGTTATCTGTAATATGTAGTCTGTAATCTATTACTCGCGTACACGTTCAACATACGAACCATCACGAGTGTCAATTTTGATTTTGTCACCAGCGTTGATAAACAAAGGCACGCGAACTTCAGCACCATTTTCCACAGTTGCTGGTTTCAATGTGTTAGTTGCTGTATCACCTTTCAAACCAGGTTCTGTATAAGTGATTTCCATAATCACGTGTGTTGGCATATCAGCATAAAGGATTGTTTCGCTTTCTGCGTGAACCACAACTTCCAATTGGTCACCCTCTTTCATGAATTTAACACCATTGATAAGTTCTTCATTAACTGACACTTGCTCAAATGTTTCGTTATTCATCAAGTTGCAACCCATATCATCGCGATACAAGAATTGATATGGACGACGTTCAATACGAACCTCTTGCACTTTCACACCCGAGTTCCATGTTTTATCCAAAACACGACCAGTTGTAACATTTTTCAATTTTGTACGTACAAAAGCAGGACCTTTACCTGGTTTAACGTGCAAAAACTCTACAATAAAGAAATATTGACCATCGATATCGAGGCACATTCCGTTCTTAAAATCAGCAGTAGTAGCCATAATTTTATTTATATTTAATAGGTTATAATTTTCAGACCGCAAAATTACAAAAAAAAATCCATATACACAACACCCCTTCACACTATCAAATCATCAACCATACCTCACCCTATCTTCAACATACTATAAATATAGGATAAATATACTATAAACATACTATAAATATAGTATAACAATATCTTCAATCATATAGAATATGACAAAAACACAAATTTTCATATTTCAATTTTCACATTTCAACTATTATTTGTATCTTTGCACTTTAATAATAAAACA
>JAZRCE010000163.1:0-2219 GCA_045635445.1 Candidatus Aphodosoma sp. | reverse complement strand
ACTGATAATGCTAAACTTACTTTCTCATATTCAGTGCAACGTAATCCATATATTCAGTTAAATTCTGGTATGCGTCTTTATAGTTTGCCAAAAGCAATTTCTTTGACACTCAACACAAATACGGCTAAGTTTAGTAGTGTTATGTTTGCCGTTAAAGCTAATAACGAGCCAACGACTACTTATGTCGAAAAAGATGGCATTCAATCGGGTGTTGAGCAAACTATCGAGTTGGAATTTGCTGATGTATTGAATACTTCAACCGATATTTCTACTTATCCTTTGGTGCTTGATTATATTAAATTCAATATTAGCACTGAGATTGAAAAGATGGATCATATTGTTGATATTAAGGCTCTCCAATTGATATACGACGAGGATTTTATCGTTGAGATTGAGGATGTTACTTGCGCTAATCAGCTAATAGTATATCCAAATCCTGCAAATGATTATTTTGTAGTAGAGGGTGTAGTTGGCGAGGATGTTCGTATTTATGATTTAGATGGACAATGTATTGGTCAATTTACAATGCAAGATTCACAATTAACAATTGATGCTTCTAAATTTGTTGCTGGCACTTATATTGTGAAGAGCGCTTCAGCTTCTTGTAAAGTAATTATCAAATAAGGAGAATTGTAATTAAGTATGCCTCAAAGAATGAGAAATATATTATTTGTTTTGTGTGCTTTATTATTGGCGCAAGGTGTTTCTGCAAAGAAAGTAGTTGTAGGCCAAAAGCAATCTGAGCCGTATATTGGCAATATGACTCGTTATTGCGATTATAAACTTGTGCATAAAGATATCGAAATCGTCAATCATCTCAAATATATCGAGGTGAAGCGTGGCGGCGAGGTAGTTGCGTCGTTTGACCCTGTGACTATTGATCGTAATTCTCTTTATATATGGGTTGAACTATCCCCTAATGGCAAGATGATTCTCTTTACAACATCGGATCAAGGAACGTTCGTTTGTAATCTTAAAGGTGAGATTCTATATCGTTTAGGTAAAGGAGTGAATGCAACAAATTGGTGGGATAATCGTTATCTTGTGGGTATGATAGATAAAGACGATGGAAATGATTTTGTGAAGTCAGACCTTGTGTTGGTTGATATTAAAAAGGGAACACGTTTGCCTATTATTACCGATGAAGTTATCTCGGTCTATCCGTGTGCAAATAGACCATATGTAGATTATTTCACAATTGATAATACAAAGCATACTATAAAATTGAAAATCAAATATTAATCATTAAATAACTAACGACTATGAAGAAATTTTTACTCATTATGTCTATGTTTGTTGTTTCTGTGGCGTTATTTGCTCAAGGTACAACAAAGATTTACATCAATCCTGGTCATGGCGGTTGGGATAGTGATGACCGTTATGTGGCTTTGTATCCATATGGTCAAGTGGCTTCAAATCTTGATACTCTTGCTTTTTGGGAGTCATCAAGTAACCTTGATAAAGGTTTAATTCTTTATTATATGCTCGATTCTTTAAATCAAATTCCGGGCGAAGATGGTTGGGATTTTATGATTTCTCGTACACTTAATCGTACTGAAGACGATCGTAATTTGTCGGCAATTGTGGCAGAAAGTAATGCGTTTAATTCTCATTTTATGCTTTCTATCCACTCTAACGCAGGTAATCCAGCTAATTATCCATTGATGCTCTATTCTGGTGTTGATGAGGGTGATAACTTAAAAAATTATTCACACGTTGTTACTGAGGTAAATAATGCTGAGGGTCGCGCTGTAAGTAAATTGATAGGTGATAATATTCGTGGTGTTACACTTGTGCCTTGGACTAATGCTATGCAACTTCGTGGAGATAAAACATTTGCTAAAAATGTTATGGGTTGGAGCAATGGTTATGGTGTGCTTCGTAACTTGACAACTCCTGGTTTGATTTCAGAAGGTCGTATGCACGACTATGCTCCAGAAACATATCGTCTTATGAATCACGAATATCGTTGGTTGGAAGCTTGGCACTTCTTGCATGCATTTGTACACTATTATAAAGGTCGTACGCTCAAAACAGGTAATATCGCAGGTGACGTTCGTGACCGTTTTATCTCAATCGAAGAGGCTCCTGCTTTTAAAGCTGCATCTTTAGGTGGTCAAAGCAAATATTATCGTCGCGGTACTCGTGATGCATTTTATCCTTTGAATGGTGCAGATGTAGAGCTTATACAAAATGGTACAGTTATTCGTTCGTATAAA
>JAZRCE010000162.1:0-1587 GCA_045635445.1 Candidatus Aphodosoma sp. | reverse complement strand
CTTTATGTCGATAGCCTCATTGCCCGTGAGGAGTATCTCCGTGCCGAAGAAGATTATCGTTTGGCAAAACAGCGATTGCAATTAGTCAATCATCGAGCCGAGCAAGATAGTTTGTACCGTAGTGTGCAGGTGAGTCAGATGCAAGAGAGTTTGCATAATATGCGATTGAATATGCAGATGATACGTCGCCGTAAAGAGAATTTGACAATTAAGGCACCGATAGATGGTGAACTTGGCTTGTTGGATGTGGTGCTTGGGCAGTCGGTGTCGCAGGGGGTGAAGATAGGACAGATAAATTCGTTAGGTAGTTATAAGATTGAGGCGCAGATAGATGAGCATTATATCGACCGTGTAGTGGCTGGGTTAGAGGCTACATTTGAGCGACGAGATGAGGCTTATAGTGCAGTGATTCGTAAAGTATATCCAGAGGTTAGGAATGGTAAGTTTAAGGCAGATTTGAAGTTTGTGGGCGAGCAACCAGCTAATATTCGCAGTGGACAGACTTATTATTTAAATCTGCAACTTGGTCAGCCTGAGCAAGCCGTGCTTGTGCCACGAGGCGCATTTTTTCAAACTACAGGTGGTCGGTGGATTTATGTAGTTGATGCCGATGGCGAGGGTGCAACACGTCGAGAGATACGCATTTCGCGACAAAATCCGCAGTACTACGAAGTTTTAGAGGGATTGCAACCAGGCGAACGTGTCATCACCTCAGGCTATGAAAAGTTTGGCGATAGCGATAAATTGAAGTTTTGAGCAAAATGCATGGTTGAGAGTGCATATTTTTACGAAAAGTGCACAGTGGAATGTGCACTTTTTAATAAAAATTGCATATTCTATTGTGCAGTTTGGAATTTTTAACTTGTTAAATTTGTAAGGTATTTAGAAATATTGTAATTTTGAGGCTGGTGAAAAAGGTGTGATTGTTATTACTTAAAAAAAAGAAATAGAACAAGACAATATGTTATAAAAAATGCCCTAAACAGTTATAAGTAGTTTAGGGCATTTTTTGTTATATGAATCATATTTTGGTGAACATTTTGCGGAGAGCGGTATTTGTTTGCGTAATTTAAATTATATTGTAAATATCCTTTACACTTTTGGGGTTTGTGGTGTAAAGTTTCTTTACATACGGAGGAAATGGTTGGTTTGTAATGTTCAGTTATTCAGTAAGTTAGTATTTTGGCATGGCTTTGGCACGATTGGAAATAGAAAAATTAAAAAAATATAGATATGAAATCGTTTTTGAATTTTTTGAGTAGGAATAAGCTCTACACGTTTATTGAGGTTGTGGGGATGGCTGTGGCTTTGGCGTTTGTGGTTTTTATTGCGACTTTTGTGACTACACAGCTTACGCGCGATAGCGAAATTAAGGGGCGTAATATTTATGTTAGTCGTTCGGAGAGGATGTTTATTGGGTGCGGTACGTTGAAGGAGCAGTTGGAAGGACGATTTGCCGAAGTAGAGGATATTTGTAGGTTGTTTGATAATCAGATATTTGGTGGTGTTGAGATGAGTGTGCGCTATGATAATGTCAGCGAGCGGGCAGATGCTTTGATTGTGGATGAGAACTTTTTTGAGATGTTG
>JAZRCE010000161.1:0-12221 GCA_045635445.1 Candidatus Aphodosoma sp. | reverse complement strand
CACATCGATTTTGTCGGTTTGGAACATTTGGAGGCCTTTGCGAGCATCGGCAAGAGCAACTTGTTGAGGCGTGCTGACAACGATAGCACCAGTGAATTTGAGTTCTTGCACGAGAGTGAGGTGGATGTCGCTTGTGCCAGGTGGGAGGTCGACTACGAAATAATCTAATTCGCCCCAATCGGCATCGTTGATGAGTTGTTTAACGGCATTTGACGCCATGCCGCCACGCCAAATAAGTGCATTGTCTGGGTCGACAAAGAAACCAATAGAGAGGATTTTGATGCCATATTGCTCGATAGGTTGGATAATATGGCGACCATCTTCAGCGAGGCGAGCAGTAGGTTGAGCATCTTCGATACCGAACATTTTAGGCACGGATGGACCGAAGATGTCGGCATCGAGAAGACCAACTTTGTAGCCAAGATTGCAGAGCGACATAGCAAGGTTGGCTGCTACGGTTGATTTGCCCACGCCACCTTTACCCGATGATACAGCAATGATGTTTTTGACGTTCTCCATAGAGTTAGTCTCTTTTTTAGGGGCTACGTATGGAGTTTTGATGGCAATATTGCCTACGATTTCTACCTCAGGGCCGATGTAAGTGAGTATAGCTTGTTCGGCAGCCTTTACGAGAGATTTAGCAAATGGGTCGTTGACTTTTTGAAAGACAATAGAGAATGATACTTTATTGCCTTCGATGCGGATATCGTCTTCCACCATACCTGACTCGACAATGTTTTTGCCAGTGCCAGGGTAGCGCACATGAGTAAGCGCTTCAAGAATAAGGTTTGGATAGAGAGTCATTTTTAGATATTTGATATTTGATATTTGAAATGTGCTGTTTGCTATTAACTTTCATATTTCAACTTTCACATTTCAACTAGGTTTATAGTTCTACGCGGTAAGGCATAATTGTTTGGGCGCCTTGCATATTGAGAATTGAGAATTGAGAACCGAAGGTCTTTGAGCCTTTGGCGATAAAATTGAGAATTGAGAGTTGAGAGTTTGTTAGTTTTGATTTGAGAAGGATTGTTGTTAGACTTCCGCCTGTGAGGTCCTCGAGTAGTTGGGTGAAGGCATCTTTTTGTTTTGGATACTCGGCAACGGTATAGTTGTCGGTAAGATTAGCTTTAGTAGCTGCTATAGCAATAGCTTCGTCTAATCCGCCTAAAACATCTATCAAACCGAGAGAGAGTGCATCTGCACCTGTCCATACGCGACCTTCTGCAACGAGTTTGATTTCGTCATTAGAGGTGTTGCGACCTTCTGCACAACGAGAGATGAAGAGTTCGTAGCCACGGTTGATATAGTTTTGAAGGATGACGCGTTCAGAGTCGGTCATTGGGCGCATAGTGTTGCCAAAGTCGGAGAGTTCGTTGGTTTTGACAGTGCTGAAGTTTACGCCAATTTTGTCGGTAACGCCAGCAAAGTTAGGGAACATGCCAAAGATGCCGATTGAGCCAGTAAGAGTTGTAGGTTGAGCAACGATGGTGTCGGCAATACAACTCATGTAGTAGCCACCAGATGCGGCATAGTCGGACATAGATACGATGAGAGGTTTTTTTGCGCGAAGTTGTTTTGCGGCAAACCACATTTGTTCTGAACCAAAGGCACTACCTCCTGGAGAATTGACGCGGAGAACAACGGCTTTTACGTCGTCGTTGTCGGCGAGGCGATTGAGTTCTTTGACTATATCTTCGCTATTCATTTCGTTTTCGGCGCCAGAGTCGATATCGCCAACGGCATAGAGGACAGCAACTTTGTTCATAGAGAATTTGTCGGCAGAAGGAACTGATTTCATTTCTTTGAGAGAGATGGATTTGGCGTCTTCGCCAAATTGTTCTTCGAGGAAAGTAGTCATTTCATTGCGATATTTGAGTCCGTCGATTAATCCAAGTTGTACGATGTTAGATGGCTCACCAAACATCATGCCTTCGTCGACAAAGCGATTGACATCGTTGGCAGATATAGAGCGAGAAGCGGTGATGTCGGCAATCATTTCAGACCAGATGCTATTGAGCATTTTTTCGTTTTGGAGGCGGTTAGGTTCGCTTATTTCGTCGAGGATGTAGGGTTCGACAGCACTTTTGAATGTGCCGACTTTGAATATTTCCATTTTCACGCCAAGTTTGTCGAGAGCTTCGCGGAAGAAAGGAATTTGAGTTGCCATACCAACTAAACCGATGGTGCCTTGAGGGTTAAGAAATATAGTGTCGGCAACGGAAGCAATCCAATAGGCTGCTTGAGAGTAGTTGTCGCCATAGGCATAGATAGGTTTGCCAGACTCGGTTTTGAAGTTTTCGAGAAGAGTGCGTAACTCTTGAGCTGAGGCAGGAGAGGCAGAAAGAGAGCCACAGTTGAGATATATGCCTTCGATTTGGTTGGAAGTAGTAGCTTTGTCGAGCGCAGAGCGGAGGTCGTTGAGACCAAGTGGAGTAGGTTGATTATTGGCTTGAGCAAGGATGTATTCAAGTCCATCTTCGTTGACGCGCTCGGTGAGTGAGCCAGAGAGGTTGATTTTTAGTACAGAATTATTTTGTAATGTGGTTTCGGTTGTGCCGATTGCCGCAAATGCACTTAGCATTGCTATTGAGATGATGCTTGATACTATGGAAAATAGTATTAGGGCAACGAATACGGCTAGTGTGGTTTTAAAGAAAGTTTTCATATTTTAGTTTTTTAGATATTAAGACATGAGAATATGATTTTCCCCTTTTTGGAATATGAAATTTTAGGGGGCTTATTGTATTTTAGAGGGTGTTTTGAAGGTAGGGTGAAGGTTGCTTTATCCTATATTTGAGTTAGGGTGGGGGTTATTGTATTTTTGTGTTATTTTTCGGCAGTGATTTTTTGGATAAAATCGTCGAGAAGTTCGCAGTGTTTTAGTCGGCCATGGTCGAGGCAAACGCAGTCGAAACGGCCGATGTTGCAGAGTTTGCGATCGGGAAGTCGATAGATTTTTTGAATGAATACGTATTTGATACCTTCTTGGCGGAAGTCGAGTTCGCTGACGAATGAGTCGCCCGAACGGAGTGGAAATTTGTATGACATTTCGACGCGGGCAACGACGAAGTCGATTTGCTGATCGTGAAGGGCAGAGAAACTGATGTTGTTTTCGATGAGAAACTCGTGGCGAGTGTGCTCATAATAGTGTTGATAGTTAGCGTTGTTGACGATGCCTTGTAGGTCGCATTCGTAGTCGCGTACGCGGAATTCTAGAGAGTATAGCATAGATATTATTTTAACAGAAGTACATATTTTCTATTTTTGGGTTAAAGGTGATGGTTTAGAGGTTAAAGAATATTAGAATTATGTGATATTTGCAAGTTATCTTTAAGTACATGCCTTGTGATTAATATGATTTAGTTTGTACTTAAAAAAATAATTTATCCCATTGAAAATTAGAAAATACGCACTAAATGTGTGAGACAATATAATATATTTGTACTTATGTTAATTTTTAATTCTGATGAGAGTGAGTCCATCGCGCAATGGCAATATTACTTTTTCGACACGGGAGTCGTTGGCAATGAAGTCGTTGAATGCTTTGATGGCGATGGTTTGGTGGTCGTTGTGGGCTGGGTTTTCGATGAGGACTTTGCCATCCCAAAGGGTGTTGTCGGCAAGAATTATGCCACCGGGATTCATGCGTGGGAGTAGCATGTCGTAGTATTGCTGATAGAGGCGTTTGTCGGCATCGATGAATGCGAGGTCGAATGAGCCATTGATTTGTGGTATGATGTCGACGGCATTACCGATGTGAAGGTGGACCTTGTTGCCATGAGGAGCAGACTGGAGTTGCTCGCGGATGAAGTCTTCGAGTTCGTCGTCGATTTCGATAGTATGTAGTTCGCCATCGGCGGGTAAGCCTTCAGCCATACAGAGGGCAGAATAGCCAGAGTAGGTGCCAAGTTCGATGATACGACGAGCGCGGGTCATCTCGATAAGGAGTTTGAGTATGCGACCTTGTAGGTGTCCCGACATCATACGTGGATTGATCATTTGTAGATGAGTTTCTCGCACTACATTATTGAGATATGCGGGTTGAGGCTCAGAGTGTTGCTCGATGTATTCGTCGATTTGACGGTTAGGGTCTTGGGCGTATTTTTCGGCTTGAGATAGTTTCATTTTTATGTTGTTTTTAAACGTAAATTTCCATTAATTATCCATTAATTTTTAATTTATGGGGTTATTTATAATTTACGATTAATTTATGATAATTTATGTTAAAAAAATTATTCAGTGTAGATGAGAGTGCTTAGTTGGTTGGGGTTGAAGATGCGTTGGGCGAGCGATTGTAGGTCGGATGGGGTGAGTGAGTCGATGAATTGGAAATGCTCGCTGTCGGGTTTTAGTTCAAGCCCGTGAAGGTAGGCTTTGCTGAGTCCGAGAATGAGGTTTTCTTTGTTTTGATTGCCTATGAGCACTTGTCCGCGTAGTTGTCGTTTGGCAGTAGTCAATTGATTGTCGTTAAGTAAAGTGTTGCATAACATATCGAGTTGCTGCATGCAGAGACGTTGAGCTTTGGCAAGATTGCGAGGATCGCATCCGAAATAGATGTTCCACACGCCAGTGTCGGTATAGTTAGTTACATTGCTCTCGATAGTATAACATAGTCCGTTGCGTTCGCGAAGGGCGAGATTGAGGCGGGAGCTCATATTAGGACCGCCAAGTATGTTGTTGAGTAATAGCATAGTAAGGCGATCGGGCGAGGTCATACTGATGGCACGATTGCCAATTATACAGTGTGCTTGGTAGGTGTCGCGAGGTGTAGTGCGATGGGCTGGGGTATAGGGTTGAGGGGTTTGACGAGAAATGAGGAATTTTTGCACATTACTCTGGTTTTCGATCGTCTCTCTTAAATTAGTAGATATATTAGAACCAAGAAAATATTTTTCAATGCGTTTGATTAGCCAATCGAATTTGATGTTGCCCATGGCGAATACTACTATGCGATTGGGAGTGTAGTTGCGGTGGACAAATTGTTGCATGCGTGTTGAATCGAAAGATTCAAGACTCTGTTCGGAACCGAGGATATTACGTCCAATAGGGTCGTGTGGGAATAGGAGTTCTTCGAATTCGTCGTAGATTAGCTCAGAAGGAGAATCGTTGTAGCTTTGGATTTCGTCGAGGACTACATCGCGTTCTTTTTCGATTTCGTTTTCGGGGAAAATAGAATTAAGCATCACATCAGCTAAGAGTTCGAGTGCACGGTCGGTATATTCGTTTGGTACAGTGGCGTAGATGTATGTTTCTTCTTTGGTGGTATAAGCATCGAGTTGTCCGCCAATACTCTCGAGACGGTTGATAATATGCCAAGAGCGGCGGTGTTTAGTGCCTTTGAAAAGTAAATGTTCTACAAAATGAGCCATTCCGCTTTCGTTGGGTAATTCGTCGCGAGTGCCAGCGTTTATGGCAATGCCTACATAGGTAATGGGCATATTGTCAGGTAGATGCAGTATGCGGATGCCATTGCTGAGAGTGTGTATATTGTGGGACATGAGAATGTATAGAATTTGGTGTATAGTATATAGTGTATAGATATGCAAAGATACAAAAAAACGGGGAATTAATTACAGATTTACTCTAATTTCTTAGCAAATAGAAAAAGTTGTATTTTTAGTGTGGAGTTTTTGTTTTTGTCGCAAAAAAAACGTAAATTTGCAAGTTATAATAAAAAGGCAAATTTTACGTTAAATTAGAAGATGAATAAGATACTATACATATTTGTAATATTGTTGATAATCACGGGGTGTTCGACACAAAAGAACACAAAGGCAACGCGTGCATACCATCAGATGTGTACGAAATATAATGTGGGTTTTAATGCAACAAACTCTTATGTGGAGGGAGAAAAAGCGATAAATAAAGGTGTTAAGGATGATTATACTCAGTTGATAGAGATGTTTGCTATAAGCAATAAGTCGATGCATTCTGTTGCTTCGTCGCAGATGGAGCGTTCGATTGAAAAGTGTCGTAAAGCTATAAAGAAGCATTCGATTACTAAAAAACCTAAGCGAAATGCAGATAAATGGAAAGATCCCAAATATCAATATTTTTATAATCAAGAGGAGTTTGTGCATGGAGTAAAGGAGGCGTGGATTTTGTTGGGTAAAGCTGAGTTGCATAAAGGGGATTTTCTTGGAGCAGCATCTACATTTGGTTATATTCAACGACATTATCCATCGGATCCTGAAATAGTATGTGAGGCGCGTATTTGGCAAGCTCGAGCATATGGTGAAATGGATTGGATACATGAAGCATGGCAGGTGTTTGATTTGATTAATGAGAATGATGTTACAAAACGTCTTAATCTTGATTATGCAGAGGTGAAAGCTTTTTTATATTTAAAGGAAAGAAATTATAAAGAAGCAATTCCGTATTTGCAATTAGCTGTAAAAAAAGAGAGTAATAGATATAACTCATCACGTTTGAATTATTTGTTGGCTCAATTGTACCTTGAAACAGGGGTTAGGGATAGGGCTGTTGAGCATTTTAGGTTAGCTTCACGTCAGTCACAAACATATGTTATGGAGTTTAATGCTAAATTGATGATGCTTCAATGTGATGATGCTAGTTGGCAGAATAATGTGAAGAGATTGGAACGAATGGCTAGAAACTCTAATAATAAAGATTATAAGGATCAAATATATGCAGTGGTTGGTAATATTTATCTTGCTCATAATGACACTGTAAAGGCAATAGATGCGTATAAAAAAGCAATAGAGGAGAGTACTCGTGGCGGAGTGGAAAAAGCCGATGTTTTGATCACATTAGGCGATTTGTATTATTCGCAAAAAGAGTATATTGATGCGCATCCATGCTATCAAGAGGCTTCGGGTATTATAACTACAGAACACCCAGATTATAGACGAGTGACGTTGTTAGGAGAGACACTTGGGGAATTGGCTGTATCTTATAATACTGTAGAATTGCAAGATAGTCTTCAGTATTTGGCAACATTGAGCGAAGAGGAGCAATTGAAGATAGTTGAAAAGATAATTGAGGAGGTGAAGGCAGAGGAAGAAGAGGCTGCACGTAAAGCCAAAGAGGCAGAAACCAAAGGTTTTGAAGAATCGACTAGACCTAATATGTCAGCGCCGATAATGGGGGGAAGTAAAGATTGGTATTTTTATAATGACCAATTGAAAACTCAAGGAGCTCAACAATTTAAGCAAAAGTGGGGTAAGCGCGTGTTGGAAGATAATTGGCGTAGAGCGAATAAGGTAAGCACGACACCTATGTCAACAGACAACAGACAACAGACAACAGACGAGTCTGACGGGTCTGATATGTCTGACCAATCCGGCTCAGACGTTCCTGCGCATCACAAACCAGAGTACTATTTGTCGCAAATACCAAAGGATAGTGCAGCCATTGTAGCATCGAATGTGGCAATTGCCGATGCATTGTATGCTATGGCAGGAATTTATGACGAAAAATTGAACGATTATCCTATGTCGCTTGAAACATATCAAGAGTTTCAACGTCGATTTGCTAAGGATGCGAGAGAGTTAGAAGGCTATTATTCAAGTTATCGCGTTTGTGGCAAATTGGATGACAAAGAGGGTCAAGAGACTTATCGTCAGAAGATTGTGGCGGAATATCCCGAAAGTAAATATGCAGCAGTGTTGTCGCAACCCGACTATCTCGAGCGCACAAAAGAGATGTTGGCAATGCAAGACTCGCTCTATGCCGATACATACGCAGCATATAGCAAAGGAGAATTTAATCGTGTGTTTGCCAATTATGACAATATGGTGAAGAATTACTCGATGAGTTCGTTGATGCCTAAGTTTGCGTTCCTTAACGCATTGAGTATTGGCAAAACACAACCAGAAGATCCGTTCTATCAGGCATTGACTGAGTTGGTAGAGAAATATCCACAATCGGATGTAACGCCAATGTGTAAAGATATATTGGCATTGATGAGTCAGGGTCGTGAGGCGCAACAAGGTTCGACACATGGTTCGATACTCGAAAAGCGCGAAGAGTTGGCACAAGAGGAGATGGTGGACGAGGAGTTGAAAAATGCAACATTCTCGGCAGAGAAGAAAACGGCGCACTATTTGTTGCTTATACCACGTAATGAAAATGTGAATCTCAATTCGTTGTTGTATGATTTAGCAGCGTTTAACTTCACGAAATTCATGGTTAAGGATTACGATTTGAATAAACGCACATCGGGGGGGGTGACTTATATCTGTATAGGCACAGAGTCGTACGAAGAGACCGAGTGGTACGAACGTACAATGCTAGCTGAACCAACATTGCAAGGCAGAATAACTTTAGACCAAGTGGACCGAGTGATTATTTCGGAAGATAATTTGAAGTTGATAGAACAAGGTAAGACTTGGGAAGAGTATAAAGAATTCATTAATTTGAAAGTTAAAAAATAATTTTCAACTTTCAACTTTCAACATTCAACTATGAACATACTTTGGGTAGATGACGAAATAGACCTTTTGAAGCCTTATACGATATTTTTGGCAGATAAGGGTTATGATGTGGCAACTGCTACTAATGGGCAGGATGCCATAGATATGTGTCGTGAGAATATGTACGACATTGTGTTTCTCGATGAGAATATGCCAGGCTTGAGTGGTTTGGAGACTTTGGCGCGCATAAGCGAAATGCGTCCGAACTTGCCCGTGGTGATGATTACGAAAAGCGAGGAAGAGAACATCATGGATATGGCAATCGGTAACAAAATCACCGACTATTTGATTAAACCAGTCAATCCTAATCAGATATTGATGACGCTCAAAAAACACCTGCATAAGCGTGAAATATTCAGCGAACAAACAACTACGAATTATCGTCAGGAGTTTGCTCAAATTGGTATGCAAATATCGGATCGCTTGTCGGCAGAGGAGTGGAAAGAGTTGTATAAGAAGCTGATAAATTGGGATTTGAAACTCAACGAGGCAGACAACGAAATGCACGAAATGCTACGCATGCAACGCGAAGAGGCGAACAATATGTTTATGCGTTTTGTGAAAAACAACTACGAGCAGTGGGTGAATGATGCAGACAATCGTCCGATAATTAGTCCTGATATCTTTAAAAAGAAGATATTCCCATTGCTCGATGCTGGTGAAAAGGTGTTTTTTGTGGTGATAGACAATTTCCGTTACGACCAATGGCGCATGATACAAGAGGTGTTGGCTGATTATTATACATTCGATTCGGATGATTTGTATTTCAGTATATTGCCAACAGCAACGCAGTATGCTCGTAATGCGATATTTGCAGGGTTGATGCCATTGCAGATAAAGAAAATGTTCCCTGCTTTGTGGGTCGATGAGGAGGACGAAGAGGGTAAGAATCTTAACGAAGAGGAGTTGATACGCACTATGTTGGAGCGTTATCGTCGACCTATTCCGTTCTCATATCACAAATTAAATAATTCCGAAGCGGGAGAAAAATTGATTGAGCAACTGCATAAATTGGAGAAAAATCCACTGAATGTGTGCGTTATCAATTTTGTGGACATGTTGTCGCATGCGCGCACCGAGAGCAAGATGATTCGCGAATTGGCAAATACCGAAGCCGCATATCGTTCGTTGGCGTTGTCGTGGTTCCGTCATTCTTCTACATTCACATTGTTCAAAGAATTGGCACGCAGAGGATTTAAAGTGGTTGTGTCGACCGACCATGGCACAGTGCATGTCGACCGTGCAATAAAGGTGGTGGGTGATAAAAACACGAATGTGAATTTGCGTTATAAGGTAGGTAAAATATTGTCGTATAACAAAAAAGAGGTGTATGAAGTGACAAACCCTGCATCGATTCAGTTGCCTGCACCTAATGTTAGTTCGACATTTATATTTGCTGGCGGTAACGACTTTTTTGCTTATCCAAACAACTATAACTATTACGTTAGTTACTATAAAGACACATTCCAACATGGAGGTATCTCGATGGAAGAGATGATAGTGCCAATTGTAACAATGTCAGCAAAATAAAATTGAAAAATGAAAAGAAAGAATATAATTTGATAAATTTTGTTCTTCTGTCTTCTGAAAGTATATAAAAATGGAAATAAAAGAGTTATACGAAATATATAAGGCTCATCCGGTGGTGACCACAGATAGCCGTAATTGCCCAGAAGGGTCGATATTTTTTGCATTGAAAGGCGAAACTTTTGATGGAAATAAATTTGCAGTAGCGGCAATAGAGAAGGGCTGTGCGTATTCAGTAGTAGATGACAAAACAATCGAGCACCCTCAAGCGATTTTAGTTGATAACGTGTTAGATATATTACAACAATTGGCTCGTTATCATCGCGAGCAATTGGATATTCCATTCGTAGGCATTACAGGCACAAATGGCAAGACTACGACTAAAGAATTGGTGGCTACGGTGTTGAACAAAAAATATCGTGTGCACTATACACAAGGCAATTTCAATAACCACATTGGAGTGCCACTTACGTTGTTGAGTATCAAACCCGATTGCGAGATAGCTGTAATTGAAATGGGTGCAAACCATCCAGGTGAAATTAAGACATTGGCAAATATAGCATTGCCAACATGTGGTTTGATTACTAACGTAGGCAAAGCCCATCTCGAAGGTTTTGGATCGTTAGAGGGTGTGATAAATACAAAGAAAGAGTTGTATGACAACCTTGCGGCGCGTGGCGGTCATGTGTTTGTGAATGCAGCCAATCCATTGTTGATGAATGTGTTGGATGCTAAGTCGTACACTACTTATAGTTCTAATCCAGATGTAGAGGCTGATGTCAATGGTAAATTGTTGCGTTGTGCGCCATATGTCGAATTTGACTGGAATTTAAATAATGCACAATGCACAATGCACAATGCACAATTATCAACTCACTTTGTCGGTGCGTATAATCTTGATAATATGTTGGCGGCGATTACAATAGGTTTACATTTTGGAGTAGATGAAAAAGATATTTGTGATGCAATAAGCAATTATGTGCCAGCAAATAATCGTTCGCAACTCACCAAAACTGAGCGCAATACGCTCATCGTAGATGCCTACAATGCCAACCCTACAAGTATGACAGCGGCGATTGACAATTTCGATATAATGGAGGGCGAGAATAAGATGGCAATATTAGGCGATATGCTCGAATTGGGCGAGCAATCGGAGGTTGAGCATCAGAATATCGTGCATCGATTGATGGAATCGAAGATTGAAAGGATTATTCTGGTAGGAAAAGAGTTTAAGAAAGCATGTGAGACGTTAGACGTGAATAAATTTGAGATAATTGAGTCGTTAGGTGATGATTTCAAATCTCAACTCTCAGTTCTCAACTCTCAACTTATTCTTTTGAAGGGTTCTAACGGCATTGGTCTATATAAACTTATTCCGTACTTATAATGAAAAAGTGTTTTTACTCTGTTATTTTTACTCTGTTATTTGTACTCTCTTCATGTGATACCAATCTCAATCAAGTAAGTCCAATTCCTAACGCACCAGTGAGTTATACACTCAACATTTTGCGTGATGCACCGCAGTTGATGACACCGGGCAATTCGGTCGTAATCACCGAACCTAATAAATATGGACAGTATATTGGTTATAGTGGATTGTTGATTTGTTGTGGAGTAGACGGACAATATTATGCGTTTGACCTCTGTTGTCCGCACGAGCATAAGCGCGATATACGGGTCGAGGTGGATATGATATTTGCCACATGTCCCGAGTGTGGCTCGCAGTACGATATTGGATTTGGATTGGGCAATTGCATCAAAGGTGAGTCGAAATATCCATTAAAACGTTATACAGTAACTCTTTCGGGAGATTATTTGCGAGTTACACAATAATGGTGTAAGTCGGAAATATAATTTGAATAGGCTTGAATTATGTTAAGGTGAGGTCCATTTTTGTGAAACAATAAAAAAAATTAGAAAAAAGTTTTGTGCAATGAATTAAAATGACTATCTTTGCACCTCGAAAGAGAAATATTAATCTAGTGGACATGGCGTGCTGCGTCCCTACAAAAAAATCTATATATTATGAACTTACCAAACAACTTGAAGTACACAAAAGACCACGAATGGATTCGCGTAGAAGGCGAAGTTGCATACGTAGGCATCACTGATTTTGCTCAATCAGAACTTGGCGAAATCGTATTCGTTGAAAACGAAAAAGAAGGCGAAACTATCGGTGCTAACGAAGTATTCGGTTCTATCGAAGCTGTTAAAACTGTTTCTGACCTTTGCATGCCTGTAACAGGCGAAATCCTC
>JAZRCE010000160.1:0-3427 GCA_045635445.1 Candidatus Aphodosoma sp. | reverse complement strand
TCTAAATTTGTTTTTATAATTCATAAGACTAACCGTAAAGATTATTTTTTCTTTTTATGACGGTCTTTTCTTAGTCTTTTTTTACGTTTGTGTGTAGACATTTTATGTCTTTTACGTTTTTTTCCGCTTGGCATAGCTTATATGTTTTTTAAATTGTTAATAAAAAAATTCCTTATTAAATACTATTCAAATTATTTTACTTTAGCAGTAAATTCTTTTGAAGGTTTGAATGCAGGAATATTGTGTGCAGGGATTTTGATAGTAACGTTTTTAGAAATGTTACGAGCTGTTTTTTCTGCACGTTCTTTAACGATGAAGCTACCGAAGCCTCTCAAATAAACATTTTCATTTTTTGCCAATGAGTCTTTTACACAATCCATGAAAGCCTCAACTGTTTTCAACACATCATCTTTTTGAATACCTGTGTTTTTTGAAATCTCATTTACAATGTCTGCTTTAGTCATTTTTGTAAAATTTTTAAGTAATACAATTATATTTTTGATTATTATTCACTTACGATTTTCAAATCGTCGCAATCGGAGTGCAAAATTACAACTTTTTTTTTGATTGACAAAACATTAACAACTATTTTTTTTATTTTTTTTCAAAAAAACGCAAATACACCAACTAATATCCACATTATCAACGACTTATATTTTTTACATCATTTTCTTTCTCAAATATTTGGTTATTTCAAAAAAAATCTGTTACTTTGGCAAACATTTTAATTTAATTTTTACACATATGTCAGTAAACAAAGTAATTTTAATTGGTAACGTAGGAAAAGACCCTGATGTACGTTACTTAGAGAACAATGTAAGAGTAGCAAACTTCCCGTTAGCAACAACCGAGCGTGGTTACACTATGTCAAACGGCACACAAGTGCCCGACCGAACAGAATGGCACACAATCGTAGTATGGCGTGGTCTTGCCGAAGTGGCCGAAAAATATGTCCGCAAAGGAGCTCGCGTCTATATCGAAGGTAAAATCAAAACTCGTACTTACGAAGACAAAACTGGCAATCGTCGTTATATCACCGAGATTTATGCCGAAGATATGCAAATTCTCACTCGCCCTCAAACTCAAGAAGGACAACAACCTGCCCAAAATCAACAACAATATGCAACTAATCAATACTCTACACCTGCTGCACAAACATTCACTCAACCTGTAGCGCAACAACCTGCTATTGAAGTTGCATCCGAACCTGTAGCTCAACCTTTCATGGCTACTCCTACAGGTATGGATAACGACCTCCCTTTTTAATAAAAAACATAAAACAACAACTCTAGCGATTGACATTTACTTGTCAATCGCTTTTTTGTCTACAAAGTAAACATCCCATAATCCACCTATTAATAAGACATTTATAATTTCTTTTAACCAAACAACAACAAATCTCATATTTTTTTTGTATATTTGCATGCTATTATATCAAGGTTATACACCTTACGATTGTCTAACTAAATTTTTATTAACTTGGACCCTAACTCCTTTCTATTATCTGACATCATTCAACCATTCAGTATCAATGCGTTGATTGCGCTTATTCCCACTTTAATATGTCTATTCATGTCGGCATTTGTGTCGGCTTCCGAGGTTGCATTTTTTTCTCTTTCGCCTAAAGATTTAGAGCAAATGGAAAGCGAAAATCACTCGTCAGACGAGAAAATCAAGATGCTATTGCAAAAACCAGAGCATCTGCTTGCTACTATCTTAATCACAAACAACTTGGTGAATGTATCTATCATCGTTCTTTCATCGTACATCATCAATCAAACGCTGAATTTCAGTGCATTTCCTATCCTTGGCTTTATTTTCGAAACTATTCTCATCACGTTTATTATACTGCTTGTGAGCGAAATTATGCCTAAAATCTTCGCTCAACAACATAGTTTACGTATGGCTCGCTTCGGAGCAAACGGACTCAAAACATTACGCAGCATACTGAAACCTTTCATTTGGGTTTTAGTTAGTTCTACCTCCATCGTCAACAAACGCCTTGCAAAACACAAACATGGGGCCAACTTGTCGATGGACGAACTATCGCAAGCGCTCGAGCTCACCTCCGATGCCATACAAGAAGATACTGATATCCTGAAAGGTATCGTCAATTTTGGTAACCTCACCGCTGCTGGTGTCATGACGTCGCGATTGGATATGGTTACACTCAATTTCTCTGCCACATTCGACGAAGTCATCGACTGCATCGTAGAGCACGAATACTCTCGCATACCTGTGCTTCAGGGTTCTATCGACAATATCCGTGGCGTGCTCTACGCCAAAGACCTCATCCCTCACATCAACAAAGGTCCATTCTTCAAGTGGCAAACGCTCATCCGTCAGCCTTATTTTGTTCCTGAAACTATGAAGTTGGATGACCTCTTGCAAGAATTCCAAAAAAACAAAATCCACATAGCCCTCGTGGTCGACGAATTTGGTGGCACTTCGGGAATGGTAACGATGGAGGATGTACTCGAAGAGGTAGTTGGCGAAATTAGCGACGAATATGATGTAGATAACTCATTATATACCAAACAAAATGATGGTTCATACATCTTCGAGGCCAAGATTATGCTCACCGACTTTTTCCGTGCTACCGACATCGATCCCGAAATATTTGAGGATATAACAGAGGAGGTCGATACTTTGGCAGGTTTGTTGTTAGAGTTGAAGGGCGATTTCCCTAAACAAAACGAAGAAATCACATACAAAAACTATAAATTCAAGGTGACTGCTATCAATGCTCGCCGTATTTTAAAAGTAAAACTTAACATAGTTCATGAATAAACATATAATCATATTATTAGGGTGCATTGCTATCTTAACTAGCTGTGGCAAAACTCCACAACCTAAACCTTACAGTTATTTTCGTATCGACCTACCAGAACACGAATATGTCGTATCTACCGATCTAGGTCCGTATAGCATCGAAAAAAGCACTCATTGCCACCCCGATAAGTCCGACAACGCTCATGCCACCGACGCCGACGAGTGGATAAATCTTGTCTACCCATCAATCAATGCCAAGATACACTTGAGCTACAAACGCATCAATAAATCAACATTCCAACAAGTCACCGAAGAGTGCCACTCGCTGGCGTACAAACACACTGTGCGTGCCGATGCCATCCAAGAGAGTTATTATGGCAACGACACCACTCGTGTCTATGGCATTCTATACGAGATGAAAGGTAATGCCGCTTCACCAGCACAATTCTATGTCACTGATAGTGTCAGCAATTTCTTGCGTGGGTCGCTCTATTTCAACCACACCCCTAATGCCGACTCCATCGCCCCAGCTGCCAACTATGTGCTACAAGATATGATACACATGATTGAAACACTCAAATGGAATTGAGAACCAAGAATTCATGTAGGGACACTCGGCTCGAGTGTCCGAACAAGCAAAGCGAGTAAAAAAACC
>JAZRCE010000159.1:0-6391 GCA_045635445.1 Candidatus Aphodosoma sp. | reverse complement strand
GTCTTGGAGCCATACGCAGGTCGTGTCTATGACCCTTGCTGTGGCTCCGGCGGTATGTTTGTGCAGTCGGCAAAGTTTATCGGGAGCCACGCCGGAAATATCAACAATATCTCGGTCTATGGCCAGGACTCAGACCCTACCACTTGGAACATGGCGCAGATGAATCTCGCTATTCCTGGTATCGAGGCCGACCTCGGACAGTATAATGCCGACACCTTCTTTGGCGACTGCCACCCGACCTTAAAAGCTGATTTTGTGCTGGCAAATCCTCCTTTCAACCTCTCCGATTGGGGCGCAGATAAGCTCGCTGACGATGTGCGTTGGAAGTATGGCACGCCTCCTAATGGCAACGCCAACTTCGCGTGGATTCAGCATATCATCCACCACCTCGCGCCATCGGGTAAGGCGGGCGTGGTACTTGCTAACGGCTCGCTGTCGAGCCAGAGCGGTGGCGAGGGCGATATTCGTCGTCGTTTGGTCGAAGCGGACTTGGTCGATTGTATTGTGGCTATGCCGTCGCAGTTGTTCTACACTACGCAGATACCCGTTTCCATTTGGTTCTTCAATAAGGCGAAGAAGCAGAAGGGCAAGACACTCTTTATCGACGCCCGCAACCTCGGCACTATGGTTACTCGCAAACTGCGTGAGCTTACCGATGGCGCAGAGGGCGATATTATGCGCATCGCTAATACCTATAAGGCCTTTACCGAGGGCACGCTCACTGATGAAAAGGGCTTCTGTGCTGTTGTCGATATCGCCAAGATTAAGGAGCAGGACTTTATACTCACGCCGGGCCGCTATGTAGGCATTGCCGAGCAGGAGCAGGACGCCGAGCCATTCGAGGAGAAGATGTCGCGCCTTACGGGCGAACTCGCCACCCTCTTTGCGCAGTCGCACACCCTCGAAGCCGAAATCAAAAAACAGTTGGAAAGTATTGGGTATAAATTGTAAAAACTTGTTGATATGTCTGCTAAATCTTCAAAGTTAAAAATAGTTATTCAACGAGTAGTTAAACGTTATGCCAAGCAATATTATGAGATTATTATTGGCACCGCAACACTTATAACATCTATTGCTACAATATTGTTAATGGTCAATCAAAATCAGCTGCAGGAAGAAGCTAATAAAATTAATGCAGCTACTTTATCACCATGTTTTCATATTTCGCAAGTTAGAATTGATTATGATGGTGATAGTATCAAAGATACCGAAGTTTTAACTGTAAATAATATTGGTGCAAATTTGAAAGCCCCAACTAATATTGAAATTAGAGTGTATTACATTATAAAAAAATACGCTCCTAAAACAAATGCTACTTTAACTGTCCCCATAAATGGTTATTATTGGGGGCAATTTCCTACAGAACAATTATATGGAGAGTTGACAAGTGCTTTTCTGTTGAATAATTGGTCTAACTATATTGATTTTGAGCAAGCAATTCATTCATACTCTAAAGGCAATATATTTTATTTTGCCAGCAAAATAGATTTGATAAAAATAGAATACATTGATATATTAGGAAAATATCATAACTCCTATTACCAAAATAATAGTCTTATAACAGAGGAGGTATATTATCAAATAAAGCAAGATGCTTTAGATAGTTCATATGATGTTGCCAAGATTGATGCAGATGAAATAATTAAGTTATTAGATACAATTTAAATTATGTGTGCTTGGGGGTTATCAGAATGGGGCGATATTGCCAATATAGTGTTAGCTATTGCATCTGTTGCGACAGCTATCGTAACAGCTATTGTGCTTTATAAGCAATATAGCCTGCAAAAAAGGCAGCTAAATGCTCAACAGTTAGAGCATCAGCCTATATTCAGGTTTGAGCAAAGCGATGATGCTTTTGCCATTTATGCAGAAGGACCTCCTATGGCAGCACCCGCAAAGATAGAGATAACATCGGTTATTGCTATGGAGCCAGCAAAGGCGGTTATGGAGAATGGTCGTTATTATCGTTATGGGGTAACTATTCCATATAAAAACTATCGCAGTATAGACCGTACCTATAATTTATCCGGTAAACTTATCGAGTGCTCTTATGCCGATGCTGATATATTATTCAAACTCACAAATTTAGTAAAAGGAGTAGAGCATCAAATAAAAGATCCTTTATATTTTGGTATTGTTGCCGAAGACCTACCTGTTCATGCCTCTGATTTGATAAAAATCGAGTATATTGATATGTACAAGGCAAAGAGAACTCTATACTATTTCAATTTGCAAGAGATTCCTCAGTGGCTTTATAACGAGATGCAAAATGAGTTGCAAGACCATCCATTTGGACCTTACGACATTTCAGAGTTGAGTGTTGATGGCATAATCAAAGAAGTATTAAAATTTAGGCATCGTTTGCCATATAATGCTTAAAATATATGAGTATTGAGTGGAAAACATATAAATTGGGGGCGTTAGTAAAGGTAAAGGGAGGAAAGCGATTGCCAAAAGGTATCTCGTTACAAATAGCACCCAATACCCACCCATATATCCGAATTAGGGATATGGGCAAAAGTCGTGTGCTTGAATTAGATGCGACTTACGAATATGTAGATGATGTAACTCAAAAAAGCATTGCTCGATATGTAGTTGATGAGGGGGATATATTACTATCTATTGTTGGCACAATTGGTTTAGTTGGTATTGTCGGTAAGTCATTACACCAAGCAAATCAAACAGAAAATTGTGTTAAATTGGTTAATCTTAATGGTATAGACCCATTATTCCTTTATTACTTTCTTTTGTCGCCAAAAGGGCAAGAAGAGATTAAAAGAGGAACGGTGGGTGCTGTCCAAGCAAAGTTACCCATTAAAAATATAGAAAACATTGAAATCTCTCTTCCTCCTTTGGAGGAGCAGAGGAGGATTGCGGGGATATTGGGTGCGATAGATGATAAAATCGAGTGTAATCGCCGTATAAATGCCAACCTCGAATCCCAAGCCCAAGCACTCTATAAACAATGGTTTGTAGATTTTGAGTTTCCAAATGAAAAAGGAAAACCCTACAAATCATCTGGCGGCAAAATAATTGATTCCGAACTCGGCCAAATCCCCGAAGGGTGGAGTGTGGGAACATTATCTGATTTGGCGAATGTAACTATGGGACAATCGCCAAATGGTAAGAGTTTTAACGAAAATGGTGATGGTATAGTATTCTATCAAGGAAGAACAGAGTTTGGCGTTCGTTACCCATCTATTAGATTGTATACAACAGAGCCAACCCGCTACGCCGAGCCAATGAGTGTGCTATTAAGTGTTCGAGCACCAGTAGGAGATATAAATATTGCTACACAAAGATGCTGTATTGGGCGAGGTGTTGCAAGCATAAAATCAAAAACAGATGATAATGCTTATATGTATTGTTGCCTAAAAGAGTTACGCCCGCAATTAGACCAATATAACGGAGAAGGAACAGTGTTTGGCTCCATAAATAGAAAAGAACTTGAAGGTTTGACTTTGTGTATTCCACCACAAGATATAATTCATAGATTTAATACTTTGATTATCGGTATGGATAAACAAATGTTCAATGTTTTCCAAGAGAACAATAACCTCGCCACTCTCCGCGATACCTTATTGCCTAAATTGATGAATGGAGAGATAAAAATTGACGAATAAATTATTAACTTTGTAGAAAACATTAAAACATTAATATTATGAGTACAAAAATTTTATTATTTAATCATAAGGGTGGGGTTAGTAAAACCACTTCTACATTTAATCTCGGATGGAAATTAGCAGAAAAAGGGAAAAAGGTACTGCTAATTGATGCAGACCCACAATGTAATTTAACGGCATTTTTCTTGAATGAAAAATTTGATCAATACTATGAAGATGACAGTTCAAGAATGAATAATATTATGGATGGCGTTTATCCTGCCTTTTCAGGCTCTCCATCCCCAATTCAAGCAATAGATTGTCCACAGCACCCTAAAAACCAAAATTTATATCTTGTCCCTGGGCATATGAACTTGTCAGAATTGGAAGCGCAGTTAACATTTGCGCTCAGTGCTTCTATGACTCTCACGGGATTACAAAATTTACCAGGCTCATTTAATGATTTGATAGATAAGATTTCTGACAAATATTCCATCGATTATGTATTGATGGATGTTAATCCTGGTTTAGGTCCTATAAATCAAGTACTTTTTTTAATTAGTGATGGATTTATTATACCAACTAATCCTGACTTATTTTGTATAATGGCACTGAATAGTCTTGCTAAAATTTTGCCTAGTTGGACTCGTTGGAAAATACAAAATATTAATAGTTTTAGCAATGCTGCATATCCTCTCCCCTCCACAATATCAAGATTTATTGGTATAATCATACAACGATTTAATATACGTAATGGTGTTGCTGCAAATCCATATAAGGACTTGATTCGTGAAATCAAGCATACTACAACGGATGTATTTGTCCCCGCAATTGAGAGAGAAAATATGATGTTTGAATTAAATAAATATACTTTTGAAGGCTACTGCCTGAGTGAAATTAAAGATTTTGCTTCACTCGGACAAAAAAGTCAACAATACCATGTTCCCGTATTCGCATTAAGTGATGAACAAATCGAACAAACAGGAGTGATACTTGAACAATTAAAGGAGAATAGAGATAATTTTGATAGACAATTTTCCGATATAGCTAACTTTATAGAGTCTTTATATGAATAATGCATATAATATTTTTACACAATCAGTAGATAACATAAAAAAATTCGGGTATATATATGATAAGATACGCCATGATTATCCTATTTTGGCAACTGAATTAGACGATATGTTAAGAGCCCAGATTGTGAATATTGTAAGCGCAATGGATTGTTATATACACGATGTCGTCAGAATAGGTATAATCGAATCATATTTAGGAAATAGGACAAAGACTGGAAAATGGAAAGGTTCATGTATTACAATGGATAGTGCCATAACACTTGCTTCAATTGAAGCGCAATATCCTATTAACTCGCCACAAAAAGAAACAGATATAATAAATTCTTTAAATATTATACTCAAACCAATTTTGTCGACTATGTCATTTCAGCAATCTGATAAAATTAAAGATGCGTTAAGCTATATATGGGATAAAGAACATAAAATGCAGGAAATTGCATCGTCAATAAATTATCCGCTGATAGGGGCCAATTTAAATGCAAAAACCAAATTTTTAGAGCAAAAGTTAAAACTAATTGTAACTAGAAGAAATCAGATAGCACACGAAGCAGATTGGGATCCCTCAAATAGAAGAAAATATAGCATCAATAAGAACGAGGTAGATGACATAATAACTTTTATGGAGAGATTTGTAGAAGCTATTCATAATAAAATAATATAACACTATGCACTTTACCGAGGCACATTTTGAGAATGCGATATTGGAGCTGATGCGCGACGTGCTGGGCTATGACTATGTTTATGGCCCCGAGGTGGAGCGTGACTATGCCGAGCCGTTGCACATCGACCTTGTGCAGCAGTCGCTCTATGCCATAAACCCTGCGCTGCCCGCCGAGGCGATAGAGGAGGCGATAGCCAAGATTCGCACCATAGAGAGTGGCTCGCTTGTGCAGCGCAACGAGCAGTTCACCGACTATCTGCAAAATGGTGTCGAGGTAAACTATTTCGATGGTAAGGAGCTGCGCGCAACACGAGTACGCCTCGTAGATTACGACACCCCATTGCGCAACAACTTTACAGTAGCCAACCAATGGACCGTTGAGGAGCGTTCGGTGCGCAGGGCCGACATTGTGGTATTTGTAAACGGCTTGCCGCTCGTAGTGGTGGAGCTGAAATCGCCCTCGCGCGAGAATACCGATGTGTCGGAGGCATACGCCCAGCTGCGCAACTATATGATTGAGATACCGTCGCTATTTGTCTACAACGCATTCTGCGTGATGAGCGATATGGCGACCTCGAAGGCTGGTACCATTACCGCCGGCGAGGACCGCTTTATGGAGTGGAAAACAGTGGACGGCACGAGCGAAATAAACCGCTATGCAGCGTTCGATGTGTTGTTCTCGGGGTTGTTCGACAAGGCTCGCCTGATAGAGATTTTGCGCGGTTTCATCTGCTTCTCGAAGGACGAAAAGCAGAGCGCAAAGATACTCGCCGGCTATCATCAGTTCTTCGCGGTGCGCAAGGCGGTAAACTCGGTGGCCGAGGCGACGCAGACCGATGGCAAGGGTGGTGTGTTTTGGCACACGCAAGGCTCGGGAAAGTCGCTCTCGATGGTTTTCTTCGCCAAGCGATTGCAAGAGGCGGTATCATCGCCTACAATCGTAATTCTCACCGACCGCAACGACCTCGATGGGCAGTTATACCGTCAGTTTGCCAAGTGTGCCGACTTCCTGCGCCAAACCCCGATTCAGGCGGAGAGCCGCAAGCATCTCG
>JAZRCE010000158.1:0-5585 GCA_045635445.1 Candidatus Aphodosoma sp. | reverse complement strand
TTCTAAATTTGAAATTTGAGATTTGAAATTTGAAAGTTATTTAGTTTGAAATTTCACATTTCAACTTTCACATTTCAACTTTTATTCTTGCATTAATTTGATGAATTGGTCGAACAAGTAAGCACTATCTTGTGGGCCTGGTGCGCTCTCTGGGTGGTATTGTACCGAGAATACTTTGTCTTTTTCAGAACGAACGCCTTCTACTGTGTTGTCTAATATATTAATGTGTGTCACTTCAAGACCAGTGCCATCAAGAGTTTTTTCATCGACGGCATAAGAGTGGTTTTGCGATGTGATTTCCACTTTGCCTGTCAATAAGTTTTTCACAGGGTGGTTACCTCCGCGGTGACCGAATTTGAGTTTGTAAGTTTGAGCTCCATAAGCGAGAGAAATCATTTGGTGGCCAAGGCAGATACCAAAGATAGGCAATTTGCCACGCAATTCGCGCACGAGGTTGATAACGGATTGTACATCTTCAGGGTTGCCTGGACCGTTAGAGAGGAACAAACCATCTGGTTGGAATGCGAGTATTTCTTCAGCGGTAGTGTCGTAAGGCACAACAGTCACATTACAACCGCGAGCATTGAGGGCGCGAATGATGTTATATTTGATACCACAGTCGACAGCGATAACATCGAATTTGTGGTTAGGTGTACGCGAGAACCAGCGTTTTTTGCAACTAACTTGTTTTACGTGGTCATGCATCACAGGCGTATTTTTCAATTTCTCGAGAGCCTCTTCTTTGCTCACCGATGCATCGGTGATGATTACTCGTTGCGAACCTTCAGAGCGAATGATGCGAGTGAGGCGACGAGTGTCGATGCCCATGATGCCAGGGATGTTGTGTTCTTCAAGTACCTCAGCCAATGTTTTTGTGTAACGGAAGTTCGAAGGTACATCGTTATATTCTCTCACGATAAGACCACCACAAGTAGGGAATTTTGTTTCATAGTCCTCATCGGTGATACCGTAGTTACCAATCAATGGATATGTCATAACTACCATCTGACCTGTGTATGATGGATCGGAGATAATCTCTTGGTAACCAACCATAGATGTATTGAAAACGATTTCGTTCACAGCTTCGCGGTCAGCACCAAAGCCATAACCGAAGAATTCACATCCGTTTTCGAGTACGATTTTTTTATTGTATTTTTCCATTATATTATATTTTTGTGGACATAGTAGATAAAATAATCTTATCTTTTGCCTTTTTTTTAATTATACAACGTATAGGCAATTTCGCCTTTAATGAGAGTCATTACGCACTCTGCGTTCACTTTCCATCCTGCGAAAGGAGTAGATTTGCCGCAAGAAAGGAAGTGGTTAGGGTTGAGTTTATAATCTGAGTCGAGGTTGAATATAGCAAGGTCAGCATTTTCTCCTACAGTTACAGGGTGTAATCCCATTACTTTTCGAGGGTTTGTTGACATAAGGTCGATGAGGCGTTCCATAGTGATGATATTTTTCCTCACTAAATAAGTAAATAATAGAGGGAATGCTACTTCTAGACCAGTGATACCGAATGCGCTATCTTGTAGACCGCAGATTTTTTCAGCTGCAGAGTGAGGTGCGTGGTCGGTAGCGATACAGTCGATAGTGCCATCTTTGATGCCTTGAATGAGGGCAGCTTTGTCTTCTGCCGAGCGTAGAGGTGGATTCATTTTGTAAGCGCCATCTTCGCGGAGGTCCATGTCTGTCAAAATCAAATAGTGAGGTGCGGTTTCGCAAGTTACAGGTAGGCCTTCGCGTTTAGCTTCGCGGATGAGTTCGACAGTTTCTTTAGTTGATATGTGGCAAACGTGGTATTTGCAGCCAGTTTCGCGTACGAGGTTAAGATCGCGTTCAACTTGGCGCCATTCGCTTTCTGAAGATATGCCGAGGTGACCATTTCGACGAGCATATTCGCCATCGTGGATGTATCCGCCTTTAAGAAGTTCGTTTACTTCGCAGTGAGCTACGATAGTTTTGTTTAGTTTTTTACATTCAATCATTGCTTTGCGCATAAGTTCGTCTGATTGTACGCCTTTGCCGTCATCGGAGTATCCTGCAACGTAAGGGGCAAGTGCAGCAAAATCGACTAATTCGCCTTCGCCACGGCCTCCCATTGTGATGCAACCATAAGGGCGTACATTGATTTTTGCGTCGCTGCGTATAGCACGTAGTTGTACGTTGAGGTTTTCTGTTGTGTCAGGAGCAGGGCGTAGGTTAGGCATTGTGAATACATCGGTATAGCCAGCGCGAGCGGCAGCTGAGGTGCCTGACATGATTGTTTCTTTGTGTTCGAATCCTGGTTCGCGTAGGTGCACGTGGAGGTCTACCAAGCCAGGTAGAATAGAGAGTCCTACAACGTCAATTACTTCGGCCTCTTCGTCTTTGATTGAGGTGCGTACTTCTGCAATTTTTCCGTCTACGATGAGGATGTCGGTTTTTTCGAATCCACAATCGCGAAAAATCAAACCATTTTTAAGCAATAATTTTCTCATATATTAGATTGTTTGTTGCGAAAGGTGCGTTTGTGACTCGTCCTATATCGCATTGTTTTTGTTTTTTTATTTTGAGTGGTTGATTTGGGTTTTAAAAAAAAGAGTAACTATGTATTAAAAAATAGTTACTCCTTAATATTGATAAAGCAATAGAAAACAGATGTTTGCGGTGCTAACTGCACAGCACCGAGTGGATAATGTTGGTGTGTTCTATTGTCGGTGTTCATATCGTTCGTTTTGAATGGTCTAAATTTGTGCAAAGATACAATATTTTTTTTGTATATGCAAGGTTTTGGGGTATAAAAAAATTTTTTTTTTGGTGTGTGGATTTTTTACTTTAAGGTTAGTTATATCCTATATTTATAGTATATTTATAGTATGTTTATACTATATTTATAGTATATTACAATATAGGAGAGGGTAAGGAAAGTGTATTTGTTATTAGGTTGGGGTGTAAGGATTAGATAAATAGAATCGTCTTTTGTATTTTTTTTGAAATGCGACTTTTTTTGTTTGTGATGTAAAATTTTAACATTTGAATGGTTTAACATGCTTTGTTAATGAGAGTTTTAGGAAATTGTGAATTTTAACATAAAAAATATTTTATTTAATTGTTAATTTTGTTTGTTGAATCGTAAAGTTTTATTATCTTTGCGTGTTAAATTTGTCGTAATGTAAAAACATACTAAATATGACTGCACGAGTAAGTATTATTATGGGTAGCACGAGCGATCTTCCTGTTATGGAAAAGGCAGCTAAAGTGCTCAATGACTTTAAGATTCCGTTTGAGATGCATGCTTTGTCGGCTCATCGCACTCCGGTTGAAGTAGAACAATTTGCAAAAGGTGCTGCGGGTCGTGGTATCGAGGTTATTATTGCTGCTGCGGGTATGGCGGCGCATTTGCCTGGTGTTATTGCGGCTTCGACTACTGTGCCTGTGATTGGTGTGCCAATCAGCGCAACATTGCAAGGTATGGATGCGTTGCTTGCTATCGTGCAAATGCCTCCGGGAATACCTGTGGCTACTGTAGGGGTAGATGCTGCTATGAATGCAGGTTTATTGGCAGTTCAGATGTTGGCTGTGGGTGATGCTCGCCTCAAACAAGAACTCGTTGACTACAAAGAGACTCTCAAATCTAAAATTGTTAAGGCCAACGAAGATTTGAAAAATGTTAAATACGACTTTAAAGTTAATTAAATCAATTTGAAATTTGAAATTTGAAATTTGAAATTTGCCATGTGGTATTAAATTTTTATCGACAGAGGCTCAAAGACTTTCGGTTCAACTTTCAATTTTCAACTTTCAATTTTCAACTCAAAATATTATGGACTATAGGATTTTTGTCGAGAAAAAATCTCGTTTTCGTGTTGAGGCAGAGAGCTTGCAGCGCGAATTAAATGCAAATCTTGGTTTGAACCTTCGTGAGATGCGTCTTGTGAATGTTTATGACCTTTTTGATTTCACTCCTGAATTGTTGGAGAAAACTCGCTATGGTGTATTTGGCGAGGTAGTAACCGATGATGTGTTTGATGCGCTTGACCTATCAGGTCGTTCGTATATTGCTATTGAAAGTCTTCCAGGACAATTTGACCAACGCGCAGCAAGTGCGGTGGATTGTGTTAAATTGGTAGACCCAAAGGCAGACGTGCGCATTCGTTGTGCTCGTCTGTTGTTGTTTAATGAGCAATTGGACGAAACCACACTCGCACGCATCCGCAAATATACAATCAATGCCGTAGAGTGTCGCGAAAAAGATATGTCGGTGCTCGGTATCAACGAAAATACAGAGATTGAACCAGTTGAAATCCTTAAAGGTTTCCGTAATATGCAAGACGCTGACCTCGTGCCATTCTGCAAAGAGAACGGTTTGGCTATGAATGCTGATGACTTGCGTTGCGTGGTAGAATACTTCTACAAAGAGGGTCGCGACCCATACCGCACAGAGTTGATGATTCTCGACACATATTGGTCGGACCACTGTCGTCACACAACCTTCACAACAGTGCTCGAAGAGATTACTATCGACGAGTCGTTTATTAAATCAGAACTCGAAGAGAGCCTTGCTCTTTACGAAAATATGCGCCGTGAGCTCGGTCGTGAACACAAAGATCGTTGCCTCATGGATATGGCAACTATAGGTGCACGCTATCTCAAAAAACATGGTTACCTCAACGATATGGAACAAAGCGAAGAGAATAACGCTTGCTCTATATTTGTTAATGTTAACGTAGATGGCGAAGACCAACGCTGGTTGCTCCAATTCAAAAACGAAACACACAACCACCCAACAGAGATTGAACCATTTGGTGGTGCATCTACGTGTCTTGGTGGTGCTATTCGCGACCCATTATCAGGTCGTGCATACGTATATCAAGCAATGCGTGTGACAGGTGCAGGTAATATCTACACTCCAGTGTCGGAGACTATGGAAGGTAAATTGCCACAACGCATTATCTCTACCAAAGCAGCAGCAGGTTATTCGTCATACGGAAACCAAATCGGTCTTGCAACAACACACCTTCGTGAGATTTATCACCCTGACTATGTGGCAAAACGCCTCGAAGTGGGTGCCGTAGCAGGTGCAGTGCGTGCCGATGCAGTTCGTCGTGAATCTCCAGCTCCTGGCGATATCGTGTTGATGTTTGGTGGTCGCACAGGTCGCGATGGTGTAGGCGGTGCTACAGGTTCATCAAAAGAGCACAACGTGATGTCAATCGAGACATGCTCTTCTGAAGTACAAAAAGGTAATGCCCCTGAAGAGCGTAAATTGGAACGCCTCTTCCGTCGCCCTGAGGTTACTCGCTTGATTAAGAAATCTAACGACTTTGGTGCAGGTGGTGTGTCAGTGGCTATTGGTGAGTTGACCGATGGTCTTGATATCTATCTCGACAGAGTGAAAACAAAATATAGCGGATTGAACGCTACCGAATTGGCTATCTCAGAATCGCAAGAACGTGTGTCTGTGGTAGTTGAAGCGAAAGATAAAGAAGAGTTCATGAAATATTGCGCCGAAGAGAACATCGAAGTGGTGCACGTGGCAGATGTGACAGACCGCGCACGTATGCGTATGTTCTATCGTGGTGAAACAATCGTTGACC
>JAZRCE010000157.1:0-2726 GCA_045635445.1 Candidatus Aphodosoma sp. | reverse complement strand
ATACAACCCAAGCACCTCACCATTCATCTGACGCGCTGCACGATAGCGACTCACCTGAATAGCTTGCTTTATTGCCTTCACCGCCTGAATATAACTCGTTTGTGATAACTGCTCCATATTCTATTATTTATTCACCCTTACCCCGCCTTGCGGATTTGTAATCCGCAAGTGATGAACATCGGATTTGAAATCCGTAAAAAATTGTTCTAAATATATTTGTCGGAACTGCACCAAATTCCTTTGGCATCGAAATTTCTCCACCAACTTGGTGGAGTTTTATAAACTCCTCACTATAAAACAAATACCATTTCTTCGAGTACCATATATTGGTAGTTGAAAATCCCTTTACTCCAGGAAAAGCATCCTTTAAATCCAAACTCAACTGCTCTACTACACCTGAACCCCACTGTGTCTCTGCCTTTTTTTGAACTAAATCCCTACCTAAACTCCAATAAAATTCCAACATCTCAGTATTCACATGCACTGCTGCTTTCACCTGATGACTACGCAAACGACTCTTTAACTCACCAAACCATTGTTGATAGGCATTATCTTTTGTAACAGAATTGCTATGCACGAAAGTTGGTTCCATATAAATTACATGTTAATTGGTTTAATTTCTACCCCACAATGATGTTAGCACAAAATCCTCCGCTGTGCGATGTTTTTTCAACGTAAATTTTCGTTAATTATACATTAATTTTTTTTGCTCTACTGTAGCTACATCGGTGAAATATTTCTTACCATCAAAAGAAGGTAATTTCAGTTGTACGATATTTTCGTACAACTCACTTCCCTCAGCTTGTAACTTACGTTTTAAATCACTCCAATAACGACGAGGCGTAGGACTATCTGTCAAAACTTGAATTATATCAACAACTGAAAAGAAATATTGTTCCTTCTCATTATCCCAAACCATGCGTATCTTCGCATCATTAAAGCTCTGTATTTGCATTTCTATCCCCATAAATTCTCGTTTCGCACCTCTTTTAAACGTAAATTATCACAAATTTATCATCAAAAACATTCAACTCCATACTCCCTAACTTTTTTCTCCCACAGATAGCACAGATTTAAAAGATTTTTTCTTTTCTGTTGATTCGCTCTCTTGCTTCGCAAGAAGTCGCTCGATGGATGACACAGATTTTTTACTCGCTTTGCTCGTTTGTTTTTTTTAGACAGAATGACAGAAGAACATTTTTTCCTTCTTGACATACGCCTTGCTATGCCGTTGGCATATCGCAGCGAAAGAAAGACAAATTGGTTACGACCTGCGGTCGTGCGGACACTCGAACCGAGTGTCCCTACTTTGTGCTTTTACAACATCAAACTTTGTCGACGTTGTAACGCTCCCAAAACACTTTTTGTTGCTAAAGAATTAAGACCTTGAAATGTAGTACAACGCTTCAATTCTTCCAATGACATATCCAACAACAACTTAGCAATACACTCATCCGCAAAAGAATTCGTAACTACATCAACATCCGTAAAATCCAACACTACTCGGTCTTTTCCTCCAAGCAACGGACGCAATTTCTCCCTAACTATTGCACCCAATTGACGTGTCCCTAAATCCCGTCCAAAATCTACAAATCTAAATATTACCATAACTCACTAGGATTATTATCATTAAACATTATATCATATTCATCTTCCACATCAGTACGATACTCTACCACTGCATTAGGATCAATATCAACATCTGTGCGCAATTGCATATAAACTATCGTTCCTTGCCAAAATTCACATTTTTTAACTACTATATTATCATCATTCATCAATAAATGATGATTACCTGAACGCACTTCAAAAACTGATTGAGTATTCTTTATCAACAAATAAGTAGCATATAACCCAAAACCCAAACCATTTCCATCTGTCACTTTATCTTTAATCACCGCATGTAATGCGTCTGACTCTGACAATGACTTATAAAGATGATTAACTGTTAATGACTTATGCACCCCTACTCCATCATCAGCAACTAACACTCGCAAAATATGATTTTCTTCATCATTAGCAGTAATAACAGTACCCAAATGCTTATCAGAATGTATTAAAACATTATCCAACATCTCATAAAAACAATAACTAAGCGCCTGCAAAACCCCAAGTTCAATACTCAAATATGACCTTAGCACCTTTATTACTCTACTATATACCGCATCAATAGAATCTTTATCAAACACATCAATAGATACTTGCGAAGCATTTCTATCGCCAAAATACTTATTTAATAATGCTGCTACATTCATATTTTTACATTGTCAAAAATCTATTTACACTATCAAGATGGTGAACCATACCTTCAAGCTACCTATACCGAAGAAGAGTGACACTCCTTGTAGTTTTTTAAACGCAAATTTTCGTTAATTATTCGTTAAATTTTTACTCGCTGTTTTTTCCTCATCTCCCACAGATAACACAGATTCTTACTCGCTACGCTCGTTTGTTTTTTTTTAGACAGAATGACAGAAGAACATTTTTTTATTCTTGACATACGCCTTGCTATGCCGTTGGCATATCTCAGCGAAAAAAGACAGGTTGGTTACGACCTGCGGTCGTGCGGACACTCGAACAGAGTCTCCCTACTTTAATAAAAATTCAGTAAACTCTTCTAAACTGCGTTGTAATACACTACCCACTTTCAACTGCTCTTCATACATAGATATCATCGTTGGGCTCATACTGCGATTTAAAGCATAACGAACAACTTCGGAATTTGC
>JAZRCE010000156.1:0-2142 GCA_045635445.1 Candidatus Aphodosoma sp. | reverse complement strand
CGTTGTTTGACTTCGATGTATTTAGAGAGACCGGCAGACTTAATGTTCTCATTTGCAATCTCTACAGTGCGTTTGTTGATGTCGTAGCCATAGATTTTGTGAGTGAATTCGCGCTCGCGGCTATCGTCGTTGTAGATATCGTCGAAGAGGTTGGCATCGAAGTCGCCCCATTTTTCGAAAGCGAAAGATTGGCGATATATACAAGGTGGAATGTTGAGTGCGATGAGGGCAGCCTCGATGAGGAATGTGCCCGAACCACACATAGGGTCGACGAAGTCAGTCTCGCCATTCCAGCCAGCCATAAGGAGCATACCAGCAGCAAGAGCCTCAGAGATAGGAGCTTCGTTTTGCGAATTGCGGTAACCACGTTTGTGAAGACTTTCGCCAGAAGAGTCTAATGCGATAGTACATTCGTCGTGTGAGATGTGTACGTTTATATATAGGTCGGGATTGTTGATGCGGACATTAGGGCGGCGGTTTTCGCGTTCCATGAATTGGTCGACAATAGCGTCTTTTACACGATAAGCCACGAACTTAGAGTGGCGGAAATTCTCGGAATTGACAGTTGCATCGATGGCAAAAGTAGTTTTTACTGTCATAAGTTTGCTCCAATCGAAAGCTTTCACTTTGTCGTAAACCGCATCGGCATCAGAGGCTTTGAATTTTAGGATAGGTTTGAGTATACGAATTGCGGTGCGGAGATAGAGGTTTGCACGATACATCAAGGCTTGGTCGCCTGTGAAAGATACAGCGCGGCGGCCGATAGTGACGTTGTTGGCACCTAATTCGGTGAGTTCTTTTGCCAATATTTCTTCTAAACCATAGTAGGTTTTGGCAACTAATTCAAATTCTTTCATATTTATAGTAGCGAGTAGTTAGATAGTTTTTTGCTGAATTTTTTTGTTTCCCACAGATGACACAGATAACACTGATTTTGTTTAGAAGCAAAACAATTTTATGTAGGAATAAATAATTTATTTGTGAGTTTATTTGTTTTTTTTGATTCGCTCTTTGACTTCGTCAAAATTGCTCTACTGATTTACACAGATTTAAGATACTTAAGGCGCATTGTAGGCGGTCTTTGCCAAGACCTGAGACTTCAGCGTATGGAAAGTTGTGTTGCTCGATGAGTTGTTTGTAGCGAGCATAGAGTTCGGGGCGGATGTTGGGATTCTCGCGCACGGGGTCGTATTCCCACGGAGTGTCGGGTTGGCAGAGGAGGTAGAAATCTACGGGCGATTGAGCAATAGCCTCTGCAATCCATTCGGGTTCGCGACCATAGACCTTTTCGAACCAAACCTTAGTGATAATCAGGTGAGTGTCGACAAAAAGTAGGTAAGGTTCGTCGGTAGAGGAAGGCGTGTTTTTGATTTGTTCAATCCTTTGTTTTAAGTGCTCGTGTTGATGGCGAGCAATATGTTCAACGTCCTCGTAGGTGTATTTATAGTCGCGTTCAGCCACATAGTCGCGAGCATATTCGGCGATGTATTCGCTACGGAAATGCTCGGCAAGTTGTTGGCAGAGAGTAGATTTGCCTGTGCTTTCGGGGCCAGTGACGACTATAACTTTTAGACTCATTTTGGAGATGCGTGTTTATGCGAAACAACTTGCAAATATAGTGTTTTTTTTGTGAATTTGCAAGAGGGGAGAGGGAGAGTGTATTTTTTAGAGTATCTCTATTAATTTGTTGACATCCTCTTCGGTTGTGGACCAAGAGGTGACGAAGCGGACAGTGGTTTCGGTTTCGCCACGGACACCCCAATCTTCGAAAGAGACACCGTTGGCACGTAGGCGGTCGACAACGTCGTTAGGCAAGATGAAAAACTGCTGATTGGTAGGCGAGTCGATAGCAACACGATAACCCTTATTGACAAAAGCCTCGCGGATGCGTTGGGCTAATATAACGGCATGTTCACAGATATTCTGGTAGAGATTGTCGGTGAAAAGAGTGAGGAATTGTAGTCCCAAGATTCTGCCTTTGGCACATAGGGCGCCATGCTGTTTCACCAAAGGGAAGAAGTGGGGTAGTGTGGCAGGATTGGCAGCAACGACAGCCTCGCCAAAGAGTAATCCGCATTTGGTGCCACCGATATAGAAGACATCGCATAGGCGAGCAATGTCGGGCAGAGTGACATCACAATC
>JAZRCE010000155.1:0-4065 GCA_045635445.1 Candidatus Aphodosoma sp. | reverse complement strand
TGCACAGGCTTCAATCCGTCATTGATATGTGGTATCGCACGCTCCAAGTTCACATACGAAGCATAATCCAAAAACCACGTACGAAACATCCCTGAGAGATGAAACACATCATCCCCCTTACCATCGCTCACTTTATAGTCTGAATGCATTCCGTCAGCCATATATTCATACGACTCAACAGCTTCATTCTCTTGATTTTCCAATTCTTCTGACATAATACACCTAAATTAACAATTTTAATTTGCAAAGTTAATATTTTTTTCTTGTTTTGCAAAACATCTCACAATAGTTTTTTGTCAAAAAATTTGAGTAAAAAAAATAAAGGTCTAAATAAAACTTATTTAGTCTTTTGTTTGTGTATCTGGAAAAAATGTCGTAAATTTGCAAACCAAAGCATAAAAACTTAAATTTAATCGTTATGAAAAAGCTCATTATCTCTCTTTTAATTCTACTAGCATCTGCTATATCTGCATCTATTCATGCAAAAACAAATGTTTATGAAGGAACCATTGGTAATTATAAGATTCACATGGTACTAGACAAAAACTTTGAAGGCTATTACTATTATGATCACAGACCAGACAGTCATTTCAAACTTGTCAAAACACGTGAAGCAGAATGTAGTGAAGATGATTATTTCGGAATGGATGAATGCCACAGTATTACACTGCAAGAATATGCACCTAGTAACAATAAGAACACTGGTGAATTTGTTGGTCTTTTTATTTACAATAGACTTGACGGTGTTTGGATGATAACATTCGAAGGTACTTGGCGTAACAAGAGTAATGGTAAGACCTTAACATTTGAAGTGTATCATTCCTATGAGTATTAAATATACTAACATAAAATGAGCCCAAATGGCTCATTTTTTTATGACTTACCTGTGTTTTTAAGTCACAGATAGCAACCCATTGAGGTTGCTATTTTTTTGAGTGCTAGCTTGCTCCTTTTTTGCTTAAAGGTGCAAGTTGGCACAATAACTAAATAGGGGAAAAGAGAAGAATAAAGAAGGGGTAAGTTCAGATAAGGAAGAGCATATAATTTGTTTGGTAAATGAACGAAACCAATGATTCGTTCTGTTGAGCATAAACACAAAATCTACGAGTGAGTTCACATTGTAAAATAGTAACGCTAGCAGATTAAGTTATAATATATTTATAGTATATTTATCATATATTTATAGTATATTTATACTATATTAAGAGTATGGAGATAGTAGGGAGGGAAATTGCTTTTGGGGAGATAAAAAAAAGGCAGAGCACCTTGTGGGGTGATCTGCCTTAATGTTCTACTCTAAAAAAATTTACTTGGTGTGTTGAATCTTTTTTAATCCCAACATAAATTGTATTTAATGTAGAGTTGTTTTTTTAGTGAGCTCTAGTGTTTTACAATATTAAAATATAACAACATCATCTATTATATGTCCAGAGAATTTTGATAGTTTCAGTCACCATAGATTTTTCTGGCAATTGGAGCGTATCGACTATTTCAAAATTCACATCACGAACATCTTTAGGTAACGATTCAATTATGATTGGCAACAACTGCTCACACTCTACATCTTTTAAATCTTTATCTTTATATAGCGCTAGTTTTACAAAGTTGTTTGCATCTACCACAAACCAACTGAAACCATCAACTGAGAAGCAAGGAAAACTACCTCCATTAGTAAAATGAGATTTTTGAATATCTTTTTGTCTATTTTCGTTGATATTTTTGCCATGCATGCGATAAGGGTCAGAATTATCACGGTAATAGTAGCGTTTTAGATCTAAATTGTTTTTTACAAAAAACTCTTCTATCTCCTTTAAATATCCACAATCAGTAGCAATTAAATAGAGTGAAACTCCCGATTTGTCTTGAGCATTCCAATACGGCAAAATGACGTTTTCGATATATCTCAAGTTGGCTGGGAAACAAGCTGAGTATTCAACTACAATTTTGATTTTCTTATCATTTTTCAATATTTCACTCATTTCGGTCACAGTAACTGGTGTGAGTGTGGTGTACTCGAGTGATCTTTCGAACTTTTTCTTAGATTCTCTACAATCTACAATTAGCTGTGAATATGCAATATTGCACATGTAGAAAGAAAAAACTAACAAAATTAAAAAAAACTTTTTCATAATTATAAAATTTAGAACCCATTGTCTTTAATAAAATAACGACGATGCAAATTTATGGATTTAATCTGGTATAACCAAATTTTGCATGTTAAAAAAAACAACGTTATAAATTCATGTTTTTTATGTTTTTTTAAACATATAATCTTGATTATTATTGGTTTATAAAATATAACATTAGATAATTGTAAAAAGCAGTTGAAAAATTGGCGTTTTTTATGATTTTTTTTGTAAATTTTATAGATATGCAAATAGAAATATCCTATGCATAAAACTTTTTTCGCTTGTATGCGTTGAAAATACCACTTTTTTTCGTACCTTTGCATATCTAAACTAAATTACTATGAACAAACTAAAACTCTTCTATATCAAACTCAAGCAAAACAAGTGGATAAATAAATACACAATCACCACATTTATCTTTGTTATCATAATCGTTTTTTTTGATTCTAGCAGTTTCATCGAGCGATACAAAGCTCATCGTGAAAAACAACAACTTCAAGAAGAAATCGACACATATAAAGAAAATATCAAACATGACGAAGCTCTCCTTGAAGCATTAAACTCAAACATTGACTCTCTCGAACGTTTTGCTAGAGAGGAATATACTATGCAAAAATCTGACGAGGACATCTTTATTATCAAAGAAGACTAAATAGACAACACGAGAATCATCGTATTTCCTATAGTTTCTATCAAATCAATAATCACCATGGCAAAAAAATCAACCCCTCCTCAACGCAAAAACTCAATCCCTGATCAAAACTACACAGTTAAGCACGATGCTCAACTCCTAGAATATATGATTGAAATATGGCCTCACCAAAGCCGTAGCGCAATCAAATCATTCCTTGCTCACCGCCAAATTGCCATCAATGGCAAAACCGAAACGGCTTTCGACCTCCCTCTCCGTGCAGGCGACCGCCTCACTTGGCGTAGCGTGGGTGAAGAACGCCAAAATCCTAACCACAAGGTGAAAATCATATACGAAGACGACGACATCATCGTGGTTGACAAAAAACCTGGCGTACTAACTATGTCCACAGGTCGCGAAGGCGAACAAACTGCCTATTCGGTCATGATGGAGCACGTGCGCCGTCGTGGCAAAAACAATCGTATCTTCATCGTTCATCGCCTCGACCGCGACACTTCTGGCCTACTCCTCTTTGCTAAATCCGAAGAGATTCAAGAAATCCTCCAAGAGCGTTGGAATGAAAACATCATTCGCCGTCAATACGTTGGCGTTGTCGAAGGCGAAATGGAACAGTCTGAGGGTCAAATCGTCTCTTGGCTCACCGAGAATCCTAAATCGCTCAAAATGCAAGCTTCTCCTGTTGACAATGGTGGCAAAAAGGCTATAACCAACTACCGCGTTATCAAAAACAATGGTCGTTATACTCTTCTCGAAATCACTCTCGAAACTGGTCGTAAAAACCAAATCCGCGTGCAACTAGCTTCTATCGGCCACCCTATCGCTGGCGACAAACGCTATGGCGCACAATCTAACCCTCTCGGCCGCCTCTGCCTCCATGCACAAGTCATCTCTTTCATCCATCCCGTAACCCGCGAGGTGATGAAATTCGACACCGATATCCCGGCAATTTTCAGATAAACAGAAAAGACAGAATAACATAAGAACAATAATTTCTTTTTAAAACGTAAATTATCATCAATTATCCATAAATTTTAATTCCAATAAATAATTTACGAAAAATTAATGCCAATTTACGTTAATATTTTTATTATTATGTTCTTATGTTATTCTATCTTCAAACAAAAAAGAGACGCTCAAAAAGCGTCTCTCCAAAAAAGCGGGGTGGATGATGGGGATCGAACCCACGACCCTCAGGACCACAATCTGATACTCTAACCAACTGAGCTACATCCACCAGGTCTGTTTTGCGAGTGCAAAGTTACAACTTTTTATCGATTCACACAA
>JAZRCE010000154.1:0-4965 GCA_045635445.1 Candidatus Aphodosoma sp. | reverse complement strand
GTCGAGGTCGGCTTGGCATGTGATGAAACGGCCTACGTTGTTGCGCACGATAGGAGTGAGGGTCTTTGGAGAAAAGACGATGTTGCATACGATGACGATGGCGATAAGGAGAACACCGATGATGCTTGAGAGTGTGATGGCGGTTATTTTTAGAGCTCGTTTCATAATTTATCAGTAGTAAGTAGTTAGTAGTAAGTAGCAAGATTTTACTCGCTTCGTTCGTTTATATTTTTATTTGATACACACTGAGAGTGTGTATTTTTAGGGTTGCTTGCACCTTGCTTGAAGGTTGCTGTATAGTATATTTAAATTTTGGATTTTTGAAAGAGGAATATACACTGTGAGTGGGTATTTGTAATGAGGAGTGAGGAATGAGGAGTGAGGAGTTTTTTATTGTACTTTAGAAAAGGTGTGGACTTTGCCGAAGTCGTCTTCGTAAGAGAGTTCGGTGGCTGTGAGTTTTGTTACTATATATACTTTTGGTATGCTTCCGCCCATCTCCATGATGTGGATGTGAGTGAGGATGCCTTCTTCGAGAGTCCAAGTGAAAGGTTGTGCTTCGGCTTCGGTTACGTCGTCGGCTTCGTCCCAAGTGTGGCCAGTGCCGTCGGCTTTATATACTTCGAAATTGCGGGAGTTGTTTTCTTGCCATTTGCCATAGAGGAGAGTTTGGTCGAGTTCGACTTCTGGATCTGGAGCACAAGAAGACATAGAGAAGATGATTGCTGATACTGTGAGGATTGAGATGAGAAGGAGTTTGAAGTTTTTCATATTTTTCAAGTTTTATTTATTTGATTTATTTTAGAGAGAAAAGTTTATTTATAGGGTACAAAGTTACGAATATATTCTTGAAAAAACAAGTTTTTAGAATGTGTTGTTTTTTTGAAAAAAAAATATTATCTTTGCAAGTTAAATTAGGTGAAGTATGTTTTTTAGAGATATAGTAGGTCATAGTGAATTGAAACGCCGTCTGGTAGAGATGGTTGATTCGGGACGGATACCTCATGCTCAGTTGTATACGGGGGCTGTGGGTGTTGGTAAATTGGCTTTGGCGATAGCTGTGGCGCAGTATATTTGTTGTGAGCATAGAGAGGGTGGAGAGTCGTGTGGTAGGTGTCCGTCGTGTGTTCAGTTTGCGAAATTGTCGCATCCGGACTTGCATTTTGTGTTTCCGATTGCGAAAAGTGATAGGGTGAAAGTGTGTGATGATGTGATAGGGGAGTTTAGGAGTGCGGTGTTGGAGAATCCGTATTTGACGTTGGAGGAGTGGATGGATATGGCGTCGGATAGGAAGACGGTGCATATTTATACGACAGAGGGCGATGAGATGATTAGGAAATTGTCGTTCAAGGCATATCAAGGACGATATAAGGTGATGATAGTGTGGATTGCGGAGAAGATGAATGTGGAGTGTGCGAATAAGATATTGAAATTGTTGGAGGAGCCAGAGGCAGATACGGTGTTTATGTTGGTGAGTGATAGGCCAGATGATGTATTGGGAACGATATATAGTAGGTGTCAGCGTATTGCGGTGCCGCCAATTGATGTGAAAGATATGGAGCAGGCGTTGTGTGCACGATATGATGTTGGTGTGGAAGAAGTGGAGTATTTGGTGAAGAATGCGATGGGTAGTTGGGGGAAGATGTTGGGATTGATGAAAGAGAGTGAGGAATCGAGAATGGATTTTGAGTTGTTTGTGCAGATGATGCGTTTGGCTTGGAATTTGGATGTGAAGGGGATACGTCAATGGACTGAGCAAGTTGGGCGATTGACTCGTGATGGGCAGGTGAGATTTTTGCAGAAATCGCAAAGGATGATACGTGAGAATTTTATATTGCGATTGAATAATAGGCAGTTGACCTATATGAATAAGGCAGAGATGGAGTTTGCCGTGAAGTTTGCACGATTCATACATGAGAAGAATGTGGTGGAGATAATGGAGGAGTTGGCTTTGGCAGAGGCTCAAATTGCTCAGAATGGGAATACGAAGATTATATTGTTTCATTTAGAGATATTATTATATAAATTACTTAAAAAACCTAGACAATAGGTTATTGGTTTCATAATAGGAGTGCAGATTTTATGTTTGTACTTTTGTTGGAATTATAATTATTTTATTATGGAAGAGATAACATTAAATAATGGTGGTAGTAATCCTGGAGAGAAAGGATTTAAGGGTAATACGTTGCAGCAGTTGCCGGTGGTGGACTGGTTGGCGGATTTGCCAGAGACAAAGTTGGATACAGACCTCGTAGAAGTACAATTTAAGAACACTCGTAAGGGTTATTTTGTTAATAGCGAGCATATTGCGATAGAAAAGGGTGGTATGGTGGCTGTTGAGGCAAATCCGGGTCATGATATAGGTGTGGTGACATTGATGGGACGTTTGGTGATGAACCAAATAAAGAAAAATCGCATCAATATGGAGCGTTATGAGGTGCGCAAGGTGTATCGCAAAGTGAAGCCTGTGGATATGGAGAAATATGAAGAGGCGAAGGCGAAAGAACAGGCGACAATGATTCGTGCGCGTAAGATAGCGAAAGATATGATGCTTGACATGAAGATTGGAGATGTTGAATATCAGGGAGATGGTAGTAAGGCGATATTCTATTATATTGCAGATGATCGTGTTGACTTTCGTCAGTTGATCAAAGTGTTTGCGGAAGAATTTCGTGTGCGTATTGAGATGAAACAGATTGGAGCGCGTCAGGAAGCAGGGCGTATAGGGGGTATTGGACCATGTGGTAGAGAGTTGTGTTGTACGACATGGATGAGCAATTTTGTGAGTGTGTCGACAACAGCAGCACGTTATCAGGATTTGAGTACTAATCCGTTGAAATTGGCAGGTCAATGCGCAAAGATTAAATGTTGTGTGAATTTTGAGGCACCGATGTATGTTGATGCGCAAAAAGATTTTCCACCAAAAGATATTCCGTTGGAAACGATTGATGGTACATATTATTTCTTTAAAGCAGATGTGTTTAAGCGTCAGTTGACATATAGTTCGGACCAAAATATACCAGCTAACTTGCAAGTGATTAGTGTGGAACGTGCGAGAGAGATTATGGCGATAAATCGTCGTGGTGAGAAAGTTGCATCGTTGGTAGTGAAAGATGGAGAAGCAGATGTGCCACAAGTTGATTATCAAAACGTTGTGGGACAAGATAGTTTGACACGTTTTGACAAGAAGCCAAATGGGGGAGGTCGTCGTAATGATAGAGGTGGTCGTAATGGTGGTCATCATAATGGAGGTCGTCGTCAACGAAATAATAATGGAGAGAAGAATGATTAAGGTGTTTAGATATATAGTGATATGTGCGATGTTGTGTGCCGTAGTGGCATGCGGTCGCACGGGGGTGGTGTTTGACGATACGGTGAGATTGTCGCATCCGACGTGGCATAGAGATAGTGTAGTGAGATTTGATGTTAATATTGAAGATACTACATTGATGTATGAATCGGGAATATTGGTGCGTAATAGTGGTGATTATGACTATCAAAATATATGGTTGTTTGTGACTGAGATTGCACCTGATAGTACGTGTAGGCGTGATACTATTCAGTATTATTTGGCAGATGACTATGGGCGTTGGCTTGGTTCGGGTATAGGGTCGTTGTATACCAATTTGTATTATTACAAAGAAGAGATGCGCTACTGGCAAGTTGGTAGATATACATATATTATAGAACAGGCGATGAGAGAGGATGAGTTGAGAGGAATAACGAATGTAGGATTACAAATAATAGTGAAAAATGGGGAAGAATAAGTTAAAGAAATTTGCAGATATGGAGCAGTTGCCAAACGTGTTCCAGTTGTCGTATAATGATATAGTGAAGAGTGGGGCTCAGTTTGAGATGCGTGGATATTGGGGCGAGCGTTATTTTGGCAATAACAATCCGATAGTGTTGGAGTTGGGATGTGGAAAGGGAGAGTATGCAGTGGGGTTGGCGCGTCAGTATCCTGAAAAGAATTTTATTGGTATTGATATCAAGGGTGCGCGTATGTGGACTGGAGCAACAGAGGCGCATCAGACAGGCTTGAAGAATTGCGCTTTTTTGCGTACAGGAATCAATGCTATAGAGCATTTTTTTGCACCAGGAGAGGTGAGTGAAATATGGATTACATTTGCCGACCCACAGATGAAAAAGGTGAATAAGAGATTGACTTCTACATATTTTATGGGATTATATAAGAAGGTGTTGGTAGATGGTGGATTGGTGCACTTGAAGAGTGATAGTAACTTTTTGTTTACATATACTCGATTGATGGCAGAGGCGAGCAATTTGCCTGTGAATGTAGTTACGGAGAATCTCTATCGTGATGTGACAGATGATCCAGTGTTGGAGATAAAGACATATTATGAGCGTCAGTGGTTGGCTAGAGGTATTGATATTAAATATATACAATTCAGATTGCCAGCAGATGCTGTGTTGGTAGAGCCAGACGTAGAGATAGAGTATGATGAGTATCGCAGTTTTGGACGTAAGAAGCGTTCGGAATTGGATATGGGAAAATAAAAAAAACAGACACTCAACCGAGTGTCTGTTTTTTTTATTAATCCTTCTAAAATCTCAATAAATGATTAAATATTTTTATTTTAGTGATTCAATAAAATCATCAGTTATACTAAAAATATTAGCCATCTCTACAACAACATTATAGTCATTTATCATATAAGATTTATCTAAGTAATGATCTCTGTGGTAATTATCTAAAGATATAGGTCCATTTCCCATAGTATGGTCTACAATATAATCAATACTATTGATCTTAAATTTAAGTCTAAACGACTCATGTTCTATGTCAAAATAGGAATTAAATGATTCAATATCAATTCTATCATAAGGCTCTAATCTATAAAAAGATGAAAAAACGGAATCGAGTTATTTAATATTTTTCACTTCGATGCCCATCATATTATATGTTTTGCCATCGCGGATGATGAATACTTGACCATCGCGGAT
>JAZRCE010000153.1:0-24337 GCA_045635445.1 Candidatus Aphodosoma sp. | reverse complement strand
ACTCGCCAAATGGCTGAGATGAAAGAGGGCGAAACTCTCGACATCCTCGTCGGACTTGGCAATGGTTTCAATACCAACATCGAAAAGATGAAACACCCATTGCTCGTGGGTGGTGGCGTGGGCGTACCTCCAATGTATGGTCTCGCTAAAAAACTCCTCGCTGAAGGCAAACGCCCTACTATGATTATGGGTTTCAATACTGCCGAAGAGGTGTTCTATTACGACGAATTTATTGCTCTCGGACTTGATGTGTTCGTTACAACTGTCGATGGCACAGGTGGCACTAAAGGTTTTGTGACCGACGCAATGGAACAAAATGGTATTCTCTACGACTACCTCTATTGTTGTGGACCAGAGCCAATGCTCAAAGCATTGCACCGCGGTGTGATGTCGGGCGGACAATTCTCATTCGAAGAACGTATGGGTTGTGGTTTCGGTGCCTGCATGGGTTGCTCTTGCAAAACACTTACCGGCTACAAACGCATCTGCAAAGATGGCCCTATAATGTATAAAGAAGAAATCTCATTTGAATAAATAGTAACGAGTAACTAGTACCGAGTAGCGAAAGCCATTCGGACATAAACAAACGAGCGAAGCGAGTAAAATCTTGTTACTCGCTACTCGCTACTAAAAATCTAAATATATGGATTTATCAGTTAATTTAAGTGGCTTACATCTCGACAACCCTATCGTGCCTGCATCGGGTACTTTCGGTTTTGGTCGTGAATTTGCCGAATATTACGATATAAACATTCTTGGTTCGTTCTCGTTCAAAGGTACGACTAAAGATGCACGCTTTGGCAATCCTACTCCTCGTATTGCCGAATGTGGCGCGAGTGGTATGATTAATGCCGTTGGCTTGCAAAATCCTGGCATTGATGCAGTAATCAATCGCGAATTGCCTGAACTCAAAAAGATATTCCACAAACCTGTGATTGCCAATATCAGTGGTTTCTCTATCGAAGAGTATGCCTACTGCTGCGAGCGCATCGACAAAGAGGAACAAGTGGGTATCATCGAAGTGAACGTAAGTTGTCCTAACGTGCGCCATGGTGGTATGTCGTTCGGCACATCGCCTGAGGCTGCTGCCGAAGTGACTCGCGCCGTGAAAGCCGTTACAACAAAACCTGTATATATCAAACTATCGCCTAACGTGACCGACATCGTGGCTATTGCCAAAGCATGCGAAGAGGCTGGTGCCGACGGTATCTGCCTTATCAACACTATGCTCGGCATGCGTATCGACATTGCTCGCCGTCGCCCTGTAATTGCCAATGTGATGGGTGGATTCTCTGGTCCAAGCATATTCCCTGTGGCTGTGCGCATGGTCAACCAAGTGTCGAAAGCCTGCAACATCCCAATAATGGGCTGTGGTGGTGTAAGCTCGGCACGCGACGTTATCGAAATGATGATGGCTGGTGCTACTGCTGTACAAGTAGGTGCTATGAACCTCAAAAATCCTTATATCTGCAAAGAGATAATCGAAGAGTTGCCACGTGTAATGGAAGAACTCAAAATAGATAGACTTTCGGATATTATCGGAATTGTATAAATAGCCAACAGACACCGGTCTACAGTCTACAGACAATGTTACAATAACTATAACAAATCAAATTACTAAAAAATATGAACCGTGATGTAATTATAGCTTGCGACTTCTCAAGCGCAGCTGAAACTTATGCTTTTTTGGATAAATTCCAAGACGAAAAACCTTTCGTAAAAATCGGTATGGAACTTTTCTATGCCGAAGGTCCTGCAATCGTGCGCGAAATCAAACGCCGCGGTCACCGCATCTTCCTCGACCTTAAACTCCACGATATACCTAACACAGTGAAAAAATCTATGTCGGTGCTCTCTCGTCTCGATGTGGATATGTGCAATCTTCACGCTGCTGGTACTATCGAAATGATGAAGGCTGCTCTCGAAGGTCTCACTCGTCCTGACGGCACTCGTCCTTTGCTCATCGCTGTGACTCAACTCACTTCTACAAGCGAAGAACGTATGCGCAACGACCTTCTCATCGACCACAATATCAACGACGTAGTGGTTCACTATGCTAAAAATGCAAAAGTGGCTGGTCTTGATGGCGTAGTATGTTCACCACTCGAAGCTGGTATCGTAAAAGAGGCTTGTGGTGCTGAATTTATGACAGTTACTCCTGGTATCCGTTTCGCTGATGGCGAAGTTGGCGACCAAGTGCGTATCACTACTCCTGAACGTGCTCGCGAAATCGGTACTGACTACATCGTAGTAGGCCGCCCTATCACTGCTGCCGCTGACCCAGTAGCTGCTTACCGCCGCTGCATGTCAGAGTTTGTTGGATAATAATCATTTTTTATTTCAACATAAGTACAAAAATAAAATCTGTACTTCTGTTAAAACCAAACAATATAAAATTACAAAATTATAAAATTATGGAAAAACAAATAGCAAAAGACCTTCTTTCAATTCAAGCAGTATTCCTTCGTCCTGAACAACCTTTCACTTGGGCAAGTGGTATCAAAAGTCCTATCTACTGCGACAACCGTCTTACTCTCACTTCTGTAGAAGTTCGTAACCACGTAGAAGCTGGTTTGGCTGAAATCGTTCGCACTAAATTCCCTGAAGCTGAAGTGTTGATGGGTACATCTACTGCAGGTATCGCTCACGCTGCTATCACTGCTACTATCCTCAACATGCCAATGGGTTATGTACGTTCAGGTGCTAAAGACCATGGTCGTGGCAACCAAATCGAAGGTCGTCTCGAAAAAGGTCAAAAAGTAGTTGTTATCGAAGACCTTATCTCTACTGGTGGTAGCTGTATCGAAGTAGTGAACGTGCTCCGCGAAGCTGGTGCTGAAGTGCTCGGCGTAGCAAGTATCTTCACTTATGGCATGAAAAAAGGTCTCGACCGCATGGCTGAAGCTAACGTTATCAACTATAGCCTTTCTAACCTCGACACTCTTGTAGAAGTTGCTGCTGAAGAAGGTTATATCAAAGCTGAAGACAAAGAGCGTCTTATCAAATTCCGCAATAATCCATCGGACGAATCTTGGATGAAATAACTCCCTTCGGTCGCGTCAACAGTCAACAGACAACGGTCAACAGACCGTAACCGACTGTAGACTATGGACTATAGACTGTAGACTATAAAATTATGCGTCACTTAATAGATCCTACCGATTTCACTGTAGAAGAAATCGAACAATTAATGCTTCGTGCATTAGATATTATCGACAATCGCGCTAAATATGCTGATGCTTGTCGTGGCAAAAAATTAGCTACACTATTCTATGAGCCAAGCACTCGCACTCGCCTCAGTTTTACTGCCGCAATGATGGAATTGGGCGGTAATGTGCTCGGATTTTCCGATGCAGCTAACTCGTCGGTGAGTAAAGGTGAAACTGTTGCCGACACAGCTCGCGTGATATCTCAATTTGCCGACATTATTGCTATGCGCCACCCTAAAGAGGGTGCGCCATTCATTGCATCGCAATATGCCTCTATCCCAGTGATTAACGCTGGCGATGGCGGTCATAGTCACCCTACGCAAACACTCACCGACCTTCTCACTATCCGTCGCGAACTTGGTCGTTTCGACCATCTTACTGTTGGCGTTTGTGGCGACTTGAAATATGGTCGCACAGTGCACTCGCTCATCAAAGCTATGGGTCGCTACGAAGGTGTGAAATTCGTGCTTATTGCACCAGACGAACTCCGTTTGCCTGACTATATCAAACACGATGTGTGCGATGCTAATGGCTTGGAATATGTAGAGGTGAATACTCTCGAAGAGGCTATGCCAATGGTGGATGTGTTGTATATGACTCGTGTTCAACAAGAACGTTTTGAAGACAAAGCTCAATACGAACGCTTAAAAGATAGCTTCATCCTTGACACCGAAAAAATGGCATTGAGCAAAAAAGATATGATTGTTCTTCACCCACTTCCACGCGTAAACGAAATCACTCCTGAAGTGGACAACGACCCTCGTGCTGCATATTTCCGCCAAGTAGAGAATGGCAAATTTGTGCGTATGTCGCTCATCTACACGCTTCTCGAATGGAAAAATCAAGAGGCTAGAAAGGTGGAAGTAGAACTCATCGAGGGTGGTAAATGCTCGAATCATCGTTGCATCACCACAATCGAACCTGCAAAAAATCTCTATTACAAAGGAGAAAATGATATCTATCGTTGCCTCTATTGCGAGCACGAAATGGACAAATAATATGTCACTCTTCTTCGGCATAGGTTGCTTGAAGGTATGGTTATCCTATGAAGCACCTTGCTTGAAGTAGCTTAAAAAGTATAAAAAAAGAAGACAAAAGTCGGATTAGTTTTTGGAACTAGTCCGATTCTTCTTCCCTAAAAAAACAAACAAATTCTTAAATTGTAATAATTATGAAAAAAACTTTACGTTTTTTTGTTTTGGCATTGTGTCTCTTTATTGCGTTTGGTTCGGCACATGCAAACTCAAAAAACTATTTAGAACAAATCAAACAATCGGCTTCGACAATTGGTAATCGCCAATGGAAATTCAATGAAAAAGCATCTGAAAGAATGATGCAAAAGCGCGCTTTGGCAACCACTCAACTTGGTCCGGCGAACACTTATGGCATGCTTATGGGACCTGATGGAACAGAATGGACTTATACTGCTGAATTCACTCAAAGTGGATCGTTCTATGAGTCGATGACTATTAAATTCTACAATAGCAAAAACGAATTGGTAGGTACTATTTCGGATGCGCTTACTGTTGATTCTGCTGGTGTTATTGGTGTTAATTATGTAGATGTAAACACTACATTGACTCAAAAATTCTTCAACACTGATACTAAATACGAGGTGATGATTTTCATCCACGCAGTAACAGAAGATTATTCGGGTTTTTATGTAAACAATGTTTACTCACTCAGCGAAAATTCTACTAAGGTTTGCTCGGTGGATGGCACATATCATATGTCGCTCAACACATCGAATAACTCATATACTGAAAATTATAGCATTATTTTCCAACGTACAGTTACTGAAGCTGACTCTACATTTATGTATTATGATGTATATTCAAAAGCGAAATATGGTACTCCTGGTCCAACATTAAAACATACATTCCGCATAAATTATGCTAATATTGCATCTTCGGGCAATGAACCTTCACCGATTTTAATGGTTCAGAATGGCAACCAGGCTAATTTTGTAATTAGTCATTTTAAGAAGCCTTATTTTATTCTATCGGATGATATTAACAAAGAGCCTATAATGGAAAAGGATAATAGTCTTGTTATCAGTTATTATGATGAAAAATTTGAGGTTAAGCATACGACTGAAATTCCTGTTGAACTTAGTTTGCGTTATTTGTATGTATTCCCAAGTTTAGGCTCACTAGATACATATAAGGATGTGTTGGTAAACTATGATGGTGGTACTACTCCAGCGTATGTAATTACAGTGGATAATTATGATACTAGTTCGGATAGTTATGTAACTTCATTATATCTTTATGATGTTGATGGAAATAAAATTAATACTATTTGCGAAGAAGTTGTAGGTCGCATAAAGTTAAGTGATATTCCAAACCAAGAAAGCCAATGGTTGTTTATGAAAGAAGATGGCGAGAATGGTAAATTTGTTTTTGTCGACTTTCCTTCGTGCTCAACTAGTGCTGAATTTTCTGTAATCACAAAGGATAATATTATCTTATCAGCGAATATCGACCGTTTCCCTCATAAAAACTCATACCAATATGTGGTCTCTTTACTCCAAGGTGAAGCTGATGATAATGGAACAATATCTCACCGCATTGCTTGGCTATCGAAGGATGGTGTAATTGATCACTTCGAGACTATTGTTTTGGGTAAAAATATTGTAAATGCCATCATATATATCGACAATGCAGCTCTTAATCCTTGGCTTTTTAACACCGATGATACTCGTGAATATATGGCTTTAATTTATCGTGCTAAAGCTAATTCTTCAGCCAAAGAAGAGGCTCTTGTTGTGTGCAATACAAAAGGCGAAATATTATTAGAATATGGTCCTGACGCAAACAAGGGTGGTAATCTATCAACAATTACACTCTCTAATCTCTCAACTGACCCTGCTCTATTCTGTGCTTATACTGATGGCAACAAATACACGTTGAACTACACAGCCTTACCTCTTGATTCGATAAAACTAAAAGGTGAAGGAACAGTTAAAAATCCATATGAAATATATAGTGCTAGTGAGTTTTTGGAAATTGAGAAGTATCCGACCTCTCACTTCGTGATTAAAAGGAATCTTGATTTTATGTCAATTCCAATATCTGGATTGAAGTGTGAATTTACAGGTTCTCTCAATGGTAATAATTATAAACTTAAGAATTTAAATCTTAATGGTTCTGGTATTTTCAATACGGTAAAGGACTCGGCGCATATATCGAATCTTGTAATTGAAAGTCCGACATTAACACTTAATGAATTGGATGAGGTTGGTGGTATAATTTCGAATACTTTTATGGGTGGATATAGCGATGCGGAAGCCGAAGGTGATGAAAATACAAAGGTAAATAATAAACTTAAATCTTATATTTCTAACGTGCAAATATACAATGCTAAAATTACTGCAGACAATAAATTTAAGGGTATTATAGGTGGTATTGTTGGTAGTGCTTCATTGTTTGCAACTATCGAACAATGTGCTTTGTATGATGCTGAAATTGTGGCTAAACAAGCTTTAAATATTGGTGGTATTGCGGGTGAAACAGCAACATCTATAACAATAAATGCATGCGCATTTACGGGTCTGATAGATGGTGGTGAAGATGTAGGTGGCATTGTTTCATTAGTTTCGGGTGATGATAAAATAACCAATTGTCATACTGATGCACGTCTTACTGGTAATAAAACAATTGGTGGTATTGTGGGTACAAGTGCTCGTGCCTTTATAGGCAATTGCTTTGCAGAAGGCGAGATTACTCACACAGGAATTAAAGAGGCTCGCATTGGTGGTATAGCTGGTCAAATCAACTATATCTATGGTGATACTATGGATATTATTCTCAACAATAACATTGTTGATATTGCAACTATCAATGTTTCAGAAAATGTTAATGAGCAATTTGTTCACCGCATTGTTGGCCACTCTAGTTGTGATGACTTTGAATATGATTGGGATAATATTACTGATTACCAATCTGATAAATCTACATGGCCTCGCATTTATCAATCGCCAGATCAGTGTTTCCGCAACAACTATGTTATCTCTCAATTGGCTGCGTTCGACGAAAATATTGCTGTAGTTGACTCAACCACTGAAGGAGAAACCCTCGCTCGCGAAGTTATAACATCAGAATGGCTTGTTAAACATAATTTTATTATCGGAGAAACAACAAAAGCTCCTTGGGCATTAGATTTTGAAAATGGTTTATATTTATGGTTTGAACAAGAACTTAGCACGACAAACATAGATAATATAGATCACAACAGCAATATTATTATGTTTGATGGACAAACAATCTGCGCTGAAGGACATATTCGTCTTTACAATATCAATGGTATGTTATTGATAGAAAATGATAATTACATTAATACAACATCATTAAACGCTGGTGTATATATAGTTGTTGTTGCTAATGAAAACGTTTGCTCTTCAACTAAAATATTAATACAATAAGCTGAAAATATAAAATCTAATGACGAGACATTATCTTTATATGGTTAATGTCTCGTCTTTTTTATATATTCAATTAAGTGAAGTTGCAGCAAATTACTCCTTAAAAAAACTAAATTTGAAAGGGGATAAAAAAAGGGTAAAAAAACTACTTAAAAACTTGCATTTAGCATATAATTTTTGTAACTTTGCACTACTAATCAAACTTAAACTAAAATCACAAAAAATATGAAACGCACAATTCTATTTTCATTATCAATTTTATCAACACTACTACTCCAAGCGGCTATTGGAATAAAAAACAATGATGGTAAAATACTTTATTACGAACTTAACAACGAAACAAAACTTGCAAAAATTACAGTCTCGGAAGGTGACCCTTATGTGGGAATTATTAATATACCTGAACAAGTGACACACGAAGGTATGACGTACGATGTGGCTACTATCTCAGATAAGGCTTTTTTTGATTGTAAAGATCTCACAGAGATATCTATTCCGAGAACAATAACAAAAATTGGGGGGCATGCCTTTAAGGGTTGTGACCATTTACGCACGGTCAACTACAACGCAAATAACTGCGTATCAGCAGCATCCATTACAGGAAAATCGGTATCTTCTGCTTTTGAAGATTGTCAATCCATCACAACACTCAACCTTGGCGGTGATGTGGTGATTTTGCCTGAGTACCTATTCTGGGGATGTACTGGGCTCACAGAGGTTACAATTCCTGAAAATGTACAACAAATATCAGGTGCTGCATTTATTGATTGTAGTTCTATTTCAAAAGTAACAATTAATGCGGTGAAATGTATAAAGATGACATCGGACAATAATCGTCCAGCATTCGTTGGATCACCAATTACAACTGTTATTTTCGGCGAACATACTACAACCATACCTGACTATGCATTCAATGGTTGTAAAACTTTAGCATCTGTTGTGATTCCCGAAAACATCACACAAATCGGTGGTGCTGCATTCGGCAATTGTCCAAATCTTACAACAGTAACATTCAATGCTCGCAATTGTACGGTTGCACATTCAGTAGTTGGTGACAACGTGACCCCTGCCTTTAACAACCCTGCCATAACACGTGTAGAATTCGGTCCACTAGTGAATAATATTCCAGACTACATATTTTGGGGTTGTAAAGGACTTACTGATGTAGTACTTGGAGACAACGTAGAAACTATCGGTGCAGCAGCTTTTTATGGATGTACATCTCTTCGTTCAATACGAATTCCAGAAGGAGTGACTTCGATAGGTGGCAATGCGTTTGCCAATTGCAATAGTCTTAATACAATTCAGTTTGATGCTATCAACTGTGTTAATATGGCAACACTTGAAGGTGTGGTTCCTAAACCTGCATTCGACAACAAATCTATCAGCCTTATAACATTTGGCAATCGAGTTGAAGTCATTCCTGACTATGCATTCATGAGTTGTACAAACCTTAAAACAATAGAGATTCCTGCTTCGGTAAAACATATCGGATACAAAGCTTTCTTTGGTTGTAAAACTCTACAATCAATCACAATACCTGAAAACATAGGTTCTATTGGAGGACTAGCTTTTGCAGAATGTAACAATCTTGTTGACGTAATATTCAAAGCTACACGTTGCACAGGTGCATCAAAGATAGAAAATGGTGTAAATTTATCGGCTTTCCACAATGCTAAATCAATAAAAAATGTAACTATTGCCGACAATGTAGAGATACTCCCAGACTATCTATTCGCTGGTTGTGTCAATCTTACATCAATCAATATTCCAACTAACATCAAAACGATAGGGGATAACACATTTCAAGGTTGCGACAATTTGACTACTATTACATACAATGCTGAACGTTGCGAAGAGACTCGTGCATTTAATAATAGTGCAGTTGTAAATCTGATACTTGGTAATACCGTAAAAACTATACCTAATTACGCATTTGCAGATTGCAATCGTCTTAACGATGTTATACTTCCAACTTCACTAGAAACAATTGGTAAATATGCATTCGTTAATTGTGCCAACATAAAAAAAGTGACTCTTCCTGAAACTCTTCTCACAATCGAAGGTGGTGCTTTCGAAAATTGTGGCAACTTGCGCGAAGTATATTTCAATGCCATCAATTGCAAAGCTATAGTTGAATATACTGATACAACAGGCATCATCCCTATCTTCCACAACTCAAGTATACGCAAAGTTATACTTGGTCCTAAAGTTGAATCTATTCCTGACTACATGTTCTACCAATGTCATGATATTGAAGAAGCTACACTTATAAACAAAACCCTCAAGTCAATTGGTAAATTTGCTTTTTACGAAGCTCGTACACTTAAATACATCTACATAGGCGAAACAGTAGAAACTATTGGTGGAGCAGCATTTGGCGAATGCGAATTATTGAATACTGTAGAGTTTAATGCGATCAATTGCACATCAGCATCGTCGCTCGAAGGCGATAGCGTTCTATATCCATTCATAGGCGACAATAGCATTGAATTTATATACCTAGGCAAAAAAGTAACCTCACTCCCAGAAGGCATCTTCTACAATGCTCAATATATCACCGAAGTTACAATATCGAAAAATATCACTTCACTCGGAGGTCTCGCATTCGGTAATTGTCCTATGCTCACACTCGTCTATTTCGACGCAACAGAATGTCCTAACGCACATAGCACAATCCAAGGTAAAAACTATGGTCCTTTTGAAGGTTGCACTGATTTAGCTGAAGTAAGCATCAGCGCTAAAATAAGTACGCTTCCTGACTATCTATTCTCAGGTTGTTCTGCAATAAAAAAAATCGAACTACCAGAAATTACTCGTATTGGTGACTATGCTTTCCGTGGATGTCTCGCACTCAAAAAAATAACTTTACCAGAAACTGTTACAACTATTGGTGAAGGAGCTTTCGAAGGTTCAGGTCTAACCTCTATTCTAATACACGAATTCATTTCTGAAATAGGCGAAAACGCATTCAAAGATTGCAAATCACTTGCTACAATCCGCGCAAAAAAGAAAAATAAGCATTTCATTTTAGTAGGAACAGACCTATACACATCTGACAAATCAACACTCATTGCTCGTCCTGGTGGCAAATAAAAATATTAAAAATTCATAACAAATAAAACTAACTAAGATTATTTTATATAACTTTGCACAATATTATTAACCATCCTAAATTTACTACAAAATGTCAATCTATTGGATCATATTTATCGGAACAGCTATTGCTAGTTGGATAGTACAATACTCCCTCAATAGTAAATTCAAAAAGTACTCAAAAGTTACATTACCATATGGCATGACAGGTGCCGAAGTCGCACGCAAAATGCTACGTGACAATGGCATAACCGATGTACAAGTAACATCTACACCAGGACATCTAACCGACCACTACAATCCTCAAACAAAAGTAGTCAATCTCAGTGAAGGTGTATATCATTCTTGCTCTATAGCTGCCGCTGCAGTTGCCGCTCACGAATGTGGTCATGCTCTACAACATGCTAATGCATATGCTCCTTTACGTATGCGTTCTGCTCTTGTACCAGTTGTTAGTTTTGCATCTCAATGGGTTATGTGGATTCTTCTCGCTGGCATGTTTTTAATCGAAAGTTTCCCAAGTCTAATGCTATTTGGTATCGCACTATTTGCAATGACAACTTTATTCAGTTTTATCACTCTCCCTGTCGAAATCAACGCAAGTCAACGCGCAGTCAAATGGCTCCTTTCGGTAGGAATAACCAACGACCAAACCACAGGCATGGCTGCTTCTGCACTCCGTTCCGCAGCTTACACTTATGTAGTTGCTGCACTCAGTTCTTTAGCTACACTACTTTACTATATAATGATTTTCATCGGACGCCGTGACTAAAAACTAACAATCTATTAAATCTCTCAACTATGCTCTCAATAATCGTAGCTATCGACAACAACAATGGCATCGGGAAAGACAATTCAATGCCTTGGCATCTAAGCGATGACCTTAAACGCTTCAAAACAATCACTATGGGCCACACCGTAATCATGGGACGCAACACTTGGTTATCACTTCCATTCAAACCACTCAAAGGTCGTCGCAATATAGTGATTTCAACCAATATGCCTCAAATCGAAGGTTGCGAAATTGCACGATCAATACAAGAAGCCATTGAATTAATTGCCAACGAAGAACAAGCCTACATAATGGGTGGAGCTCGAATTTATCAACAAACTATCAACTTCGCCGACGAACTAATAGTTACACATATTCACAAATCTTTCGACGGCATCGACACCCATTTCCCAAAAATAGATCCAAATGATTGGAAAATACATGAACAATCCGAAATACTATTCGACGAAAGCTCACAACTCAAATATCAATACATAACATATAGACGTAATAAATGATAAAAAAAAGAAAAAATAAATTCAAATATAGTCTAATTCTCCTCAACGATTCTACCCTTGAGGAGGTTTTTCGTATTAAGACCTCCAAACTATCTTTCTCTTTTGCTCTTGGAGTTTTTGCACTCATATCGTTCACACTGCTCTCTATCATCATATTCATAACACCACTCAAACACATGCTCCCCGGTTATGCCGACATCTCCATCCGAGAAGAAGTAATAACCGAAGCACAACGCATCGACTCAATCGAAAACATAACACAAAACAACGCCAAACAACTACTTCTAATAAAAAATATCATCTCTGGCAATATATCAATAGACACACTTCCAACTCTTGATTCTATTACCATCGAAGAATGGAACAACCTACCTCTTGTAAAAGGAAAAGCAGAAACATCTTTTGTTCAACAATATGAAGATGAAAATGCATTCAACATCAACACCGAAACATATACGACACTTAAAACAAAAAGCATCATTTTCATAGCACCAACAATAGGAACCATTACCCAACAATTTGCTCCAAACAAAGGAAATAACGGCATCACCATCGTGTGCCCACACAACACACCTGTATTAGCACCACAAGACGGACATATAATACTCACCGACTACAACATCAACAAAGGCTACACAATAATTATCCAACACACTGACGGCTACCTATCCATCTTTCACCAATTAGGAACCAAGTTATGCTCAATCGGTTCAGAAGTAAAAGCTGGTGAAGTTATCGCATTTGTTGGAACTAAAAACCAAAAAAATCAAGACTCTTTCATCCAATACGAACTTTGGCAAAACGGTATAGCCATCAACCCCGAAGAAAATATCATCTTCTAAACAACCACTCACAGTGTGTATTCTCTTGTCCAACTCTCAAGCAAGGTGCAAGCAACCTATGCCGAAGAAAACCGCCACAACCAAATACACACTCTCAGTGGGTATTCACACAAAAAAACAAACAAAATGAAACAATCACTAGCCATACTTGGCTCAACCGGCTCAATTGGTACACAAACACTCGACGTGGTCCGCGAAAATCCCGACCTGTTTGACGTCTATGCCATCACAGCCAATAATAGCATCGACAAACTCATTGCTCAAGCCCACGAATTCCAACCTGAAATAGTAGTCATCGGCAACGAAGCCCATTATAACACCATAAAAGAAGCCCTCGCCGACCTACCAATCAAAGTGTTTGCAGGTCGCGAAGCCATAGCTCAAGTCGCTGCAATGGATGCAGTAACCACCGTTGTTACTGCCATGGTTGGCTATTCAGGACTTGCACCTACAATCGCTGCCGTCAAAGCTGGCAAACGCATTGCCCTTGCCAATAAAGAGACTCTTGTCGTAGCTGGCGACCTCATCACCCGCCTCGTGCAAGATTACCACGCAGCCATCCTCCCTGTCGACTCCGAGCATGGTGCTATCTTCCAATGCCTCGTAGGCGAACACGAACAAGAAGTCGAAAAAATCATCCTCACAGCGTCTGGCGGTCCATTCCGCAACTACTCTCTCGACCAACTCCGCCACGTCAAAGCTACCGATGCTCTCAAACATCCTACTTGGCAAATGGGTGCAAAAATCACAATCGACTCAGCCTCTCTCATGAACAAAGGTTTTGAAGTAATCGAAGCCAAGTGGCTTTTCGACCTACGCCCCGACCAAATCGACGTAGTCATCCACCCACAATCCATCATCCACTCGATGGTACAATTTCGCGATAGTAGCATCAAAGCACAAATGGGCTTACCAGATATGCGTTTACCAATACAATATGCTCTCACCTATCCAACTCGCGTACAAGCATCTTTCGAGCGACTCGACTTTACCAAATGCACAAATCTCACATTCGAGAAACCCGACACCACTCGCTTCCGCAACCTCGCTCTCGCATTCGAAGCATTAAATAAAGGTGGCAATATGCCTTGCGTACTCAATGCAGCCAACGAAGTAGTAGTTGCCGCCTTCCTCAATGACCAAATCGGTTTCCTCCAAATGAGTAATGTCATCGAACAAGTTATGTCGCGCATGGCTTTCATTTCACAACCAACCTACGAAGACTACGTAGCCTGCGACCGCGAAGCCCGCATCCTCACCACTGAATTTTTGCGATAAGCGAGAGCTGAAAAATTTTCAAGGCTTTTGATTGAATTGGCAAATAAAGTTCACTTTAATTTGACAATTTAATTAAAAGACTAAAAAACAAATCCATTGTTTTTTTTAAAAAGAAAATTTTTATGCCGAGCATAGCAAAAATCTTGAGCAAAACGAAAAATTTTTGCGATAAATTTTATCTCTTTATGTTTAATTCCGAATAGTAAGTCTCGTTACTCGCTATTCGCTACTAAATATCTATCTAAATGGAAACAATCTTAATTAAAGCACTTCAACTAGTATTAGCACTCTCAATCCTTGTATTCGTTCACGAACTCGGTCACTTCGGTTTTGCCCGCCTATTCAAAGTTCGTGTCAACAAATTCTACCTATTCTTCAACCCAAACTTCTCTATATTCCGAGCAAAAAAAATCAACGGCAAATGGCAATTCCGCTTCTTTGCCAAAAACTTGCCTGACCACGTACGCCAATCTGTCGACGAATTTGGCGTTCCTCGCACCGACAAAAAGGGTCGTCCTATCATGGAACCTGCTCCTCCCAGCGAACTTGCCGATGGCGACTGGCGCAAATACCCTGAAACTACCGAATGGGGCATTGGTTGGTTACCTCTTGGTGGCTACTGCGCTATCGATGGCATGGCCGACGAAACCACCGATGCATCTATGCTCTCTGCAGAAGTAAAACCTTGGGAATTCCGTGCTAAACCAGCATGGCAACGCATGTTCATCATCGCTGGCGGTGTGCTTATGAACTTCATCACTGCCGCCATCATCTATGCCATGATGCTCTATGCTTGGGGCGAAAGTTATATCCCTACTCAAGAAGCCTACCTTGGCTACGACTATTGCCAAACTGCTCTCAACAACGGTTTCCAAAATGGCGATCGCATACTCACCATCAATGGCGAAACTATCGAAAACGAACGTGATATTGTTAACAAAATAGTAATCGAAGGCAAAAGTAACATCGTCGTTCTCCGCAACAATCAAGAAGTAACCATCACACTACCAGACGACTTTGGCGAACAAATCACTGCTACCAACGATGCAAAACTAACCGCACTACGCGTACCTTTCGTCATAGAAGCTATTGAGCCAAACACACCTGCCGAAATGGCAAATATGCAGCCTAACGATAGCATCATCGGCATCAATGACATCTCCCTCCCTGCCTATAGCGACATTGTTACCGAGTTCAACAAACACAAAGGCGAAACTATCACTCTCGACTTTATGCGTGCCGACTCACTCATGCACTCTCCCATCACTCTAACCGAAGATGGCAAAATAGGAGTGCAAATAAAAGACCCAACACCATATTTCAAAGCAAAACAAATCAAATATGGATTCTTCCAATCATTCCCTGCTGGTATTGCTAAAGGATGGGAAGGCCTAGTTAACTACGTCAAACAATTCCGTCTAGTCTTCACCAAAGCAGGAGCGCAATCTGTTGGTGGATTCATTGCTATCGGTAGCATTTTCCCTGCTACATGGAGTTGGTACCTATTTTGGAATATGACAGCTCTTCTTTCAGTTGCTCTCGCATTTATGAACTTCTTACCTATCCCTGTACTCGATGGAGGTTACTTCCTCATGCTCATTTACGAAATGATTACAGGTCGCAAGCCAAGCGATAAATTCATGGAAATAGCATCTAACATCGGCATGTTCCTACTCCTCGCCCTCCTCATCTTTGCCAACGGCAACGACATCATCAAACTCATAATGGGAAAATTCTAAATAACTTGAATTTTGAAATTTGAAATTTCTTTCAACTTTCAACTTTCAACTTTCAACTCAAACAATGGTTTACCTACAAGTAGAAAATCTAACCAAATCATTTGGCGACCGACTCCTATTCGAAAATATAAGTTTTGGCATCGACCAAGGCCAACGTGTTGCTCTCATTGCACAAAATGGCACTGGCAAAACTACCCTTCTCAACCTACTCATAAGTCGCGAATCTCAAGATAGTGGTTCTATCACCTATCGCCGCGATATCCGCGTCGGTTGTCTCACTCAAGACCCCAATTTCCAACCCGGTATGACAGTGAGCCAAGCTTGCTTTGCCTCTGAAAACGATGTAGTAAAAGCCATTGCTCACTACGAAAATCTCATCGAATCACATGCCGACGACCCTGCATATAGCAATGAAATCCAACTTGCTATGGCCGACATGGATCGTCTCAATGCTTGGGACTATGAAGTGCGCATCAAGCAAATTCTTGGCAAACTTAATATTCACAACCTCGAGCAACCGGTCGAACAACTATCTGGTGGACAACAAAAACGTCTTGCTCTTGCCAACGTGCTCATCACCGAGCCCGACCTCATCCTTCTCGATGAGCCTACCAACCACCTCGACCTCGAAATGGTCGAATGGCTCGAAGATTTCCTCAACCACTCAAAAATGACCATCCTCATGGTCACTCACGACCGATATTTCCTCGACAATGTCTGCACCGATATTCTCGAAATCGACCAACATCAACTATTCCACTACAAAGGCAACTATAGTTACTACCTCCAAAAACGCGACGAACGCATTGCCAACTTCAATGCCGAAACTGCTCGCGCCCAAAACCTCTATCGCACCGAACTCGACTGGATGCGTCGCCAACCGCAAGCGCGTGGCCACAAATCCCGCTCTCGTATCGATGCTTTCTACGAAATTGAGCAACGTGCCAAACAACGCATTGCCGAAAAACAGGTCTCTCTCGGCGTAAAATCAGCCTATCTCGGCTCTAAAATATTCGAAGCTCAATATATTAGCAAGGCTTTTGGCAACTACAAAATCCTCGACAATTTCTACTACAACTTCTCTCGCTATGAGAAACTTGGCATCGTAGGCAAGAATGGAACAGGCAAATCTACTTTTCTCAAAATGCTTCTCGGCGAAGTTGCTCCTGATAGTGGTCGATTCGACATTGGCGAAACTGTCAAATTTGCCTATTATAGTCAATCTGGTATACAATTCAACGATGGCATGAAGGTAATTGATGCTGTACGTCAAATTGCCGAAGAAGTCGACCTCGGTGGAGGACGCAAAATGACTGCCACACAGTTCCTCACTCACTTCCTATTCCCGCCTGAAAAACAACACGACTACATTGCCAAACTCTCAGGTGGCGAGCGTCGCCGACTCTATCTTTGCACCGTACTGATGCGTAGTCCTAACTTTATCGTTCTCGATGAGCCTACAAACGACCTCGACATTGCCACTCTAAATGTTCTAGAGGACTACCTTATCAACTTCAAAGGCTGCGTTATTGTCGTAAGTCACGACCGCTTCTTTATGGATAAGGTCATCGACCACCTACTCGTGTTCCAAGGCGACTGCAAAATCAAAGACTTCCCAGGCAACTACACCGACTACCGCCAATGGCGCGAACTCAAAGAAGAGGAGGAACGCGAATTAGCCGAAGTAGCAAAAAAATCAGCCCAATCTGCTAAACCAACGTCCACGCAACCTAAAAACAACAATACCGAAGGCAAACGCAAACTCTCTTTCAACGAAAAACGCGAGTACGAACAACTTACAAAGGATATCGAGTCACTCGAAAAAGAGAAATCCGAATTAGAATCGGCTCTTGCCTCTGGCTCTCTATCTAACGATGATTTAATCCAAAAATCACAACGATTCCAAGAAATAACTGACCTACTTGACGAGAAAGAGCTCCGTTGGCTCGAACTCGACGAAATCAATTAACATCAATTCTCTCTACTAAAATATGAAAAAACTCATAATCATTCTACTATGCATCGCGCATTGTGCATTATGCATCAATCTAAACGCTCAAGAAAGAGAGTTTCGTGCATCATGGGTAGCCACTGTGTGGAATATCGATTGGCCTACCACACAAATCACTAAAGAGGGCAATGCTACACAAATAGCAGCACAAAAAGCCGAATTAGTAACTATCATCGAACGTGCCAAACAAGGTAATCTCAATGCCATAATGCTCCAAGTGCGCTCTCACGGCGATGCTCTCTACGAATCGTCATACGAACCATGGATGAGTTCGCTCACTGGCACTCGTGGCACCAATCCTGGCTACGATCCACTCGCTTTTGCCATCGAAGAGGCCCACAAACGTGGCATCGAACTCCACGCATGGATCAACCCCTATCGCATAGGCGAATATTCCATCAACGCCCCACAAGTCAAAGATTCTTGGCGCATAGGCTCTGGTTCAACTGCATTCCTCGACCCAGGCAATCCCGATGTTCGCAAATTCACTCTCGACGTCATCACCGAAATCATTACCAAATACGACATCGATGGTATCATTTTCGACGACTATTTCTATAAATCTATGCCCGACAACGAATATGCCGAAAACGAAACTCGCCAAACTACCTCAAACAACTCTTACGACCTCGACATAAACGATTGGCGTCGCGAGAATGTCAATATTCTCGTGAAATCCGTTCTCGATAGCGTAAAAACACATAAACCTTATCTTCGCTTCGGCATAGGTCCTTTTGGCATTTATAGCACCAAAACTCGCTACGTTTACAACGAAGACTACACCTCTTACGACAAAATCTCACCAGCATCAGGCATCACAGGGCAAGATGCTTATTCTGTACTATATTGCGATGCTGCTGCTTGGCTCAAACGTGGCTATATCGACTACATATCACCACAACTCTATTGGCCATCGCTATCTTCAAGCCCTAAATATAACAAAGGACAAGACTACGAAACACTCTGCAATTGGTGGAGCGACTTGGCTGACAAATACAAACGCCCACTATTTACAAGCAACGATGTAGCTCAAAATAGTGGTGGTCGTTTCAATCCTCCTACCGACCTTTCAAATCAAATCAATGTCAACCGCGAAGACAATAAAGCCACTGGTACTATTTTCTACAATAATACTTATTGGCAAAATAGAGATGGTGCAAATACATATTTCGACAATAGCGACGAAGGTTATCACACATATCTACCCGAACATCATTTCCAGCATATTGCCCTTTGGCCAGCCATCACATGGCGTCGCGCTCCCTCAGCACCCGAAATCACCAATTTCACACTCAACAAAGAGCAAAACCTACTATCATGGGAGTGTTCAAAAGAGAACTATCGCTTTGCAATATATTGCTACGACACAATACTCTCACAAACACAAGGCTGTAAAGCAGAAAATTTGCTTGGCATTACATACACCACTTCGTTCAATACATTAGCGTATAACGATTGCTATGAAGGCAAAACATGGATTGTAAAAATAGTTGACCGCTACGGTAATGTCTACAATGGGGCTCGCATCACACCAAATGAAGAATCTAAACCTACCACATCAATCACTACAACAACATCCAAAACTATATTGCCAATATATAACACACCAAATGGTATACGCATAGAACTTGACTCATATAGTAAAATAATAATTTACGAAATAACCGGTAAAATTTTACACACACAAATAACCAATAAAACTACACATATAAATTTACCTAAAGGAATATACATCCTAGAAATAAACAACCAAACTCAAAAAATTATCATATAATACAAAGCAGGGTACTTCAAAAAAGTACCCTGCTTTAATTATTATAAACAATTTATGAAAATCAACAAAAAACAAACTTATATGTTTTAATATAAACATAACTATTCTTTTCTTCTAACAAGACGTACTGATCGACCATTAGATCTATTACTAAGTCCCTCGGCTACAGCTCTACTTGAATCAAATCCCATACAATATACACTAATCGAATCATATTCAAACGCTGTTGCAGACCAATAATATCCTGTTACTCCAGTATACCAACTTTGCTTATTCAATCGACCTCCAGCTGCAGGAAAAAATATAGCTCCAGCCATCTCCATTTTACGCCACTCTGCTATTGTATAATTATTAATTTGACAAAAAAAGTCTTCCCCCGAATCGTCCGCAAAATCACAAACAAACTCCAAACTATCAGGTAAAACAAAATCATCAGACAATAAAATTAATCCATTAACCCCATCTATACAACCAACCGCAATCTTATCCAAAGCATTCTGTCTATAGTACAACAGATACATCCACTCTTCCCTAGTCAATAATCTCCACAAATTAACCCTATTCCCTCCATTAACAATAGTATTAAATACACCCCAATCCCAATTTGTTCCAACAATACTATCCATACCTCTAGCATACAAAGAAACATCACTTGATGTTAAATAAGGTTCACAACCATCATAACCTGATGTCCCCCATCCAAAAAGATCAATCCAACCATCATAATTAGATGAAATCAAAGAATTATCCGACCCAACAACATCAAACTGATTCTCTGCAAAACGCCATGTATTTGTTGATGCTTGATACTGAAGATTACCGGGAGAAAAACGCACTTGCTCCATTGGAGAAACAGAGAACAATCCAGACAAAGCATTATCACTAATATCAACTATAGGTTCATTTTCACATGAAACCAATAATATTAAAACAAAAAACAACAAAATATTTCTATTCATAAAAAATAAAAAACATATCATATATAGATTAATAAGATAACAACACTAGGTATACACCATACTAAATCTACAATTGAATTTGATTGTCCATAAAAAATCCTTTCCTAACAAGAATCCAACAATTACCATGAGTATCATTACTAAAAATCAACACATCGACGATTCACATCAACTACAAATGGGATAACAAGAGTTAAACATCCAAAAATGCTTAATACATTAAAAATATTACTCCCAATAACACCGACCAAAGTTATACTGCCTTCAATTGCAGTCTGTGGAAAATGCGGATAATTGGCCTACAAATCGACAAGTATGTAGTAGGCATAAAAATTATTATTTTCTCCTATTACAAAAAAATAGAAATATATAACTCACTACACCTTCGAGACATGATGTTTCGAAACTATTTTTTTCTAATTACCAAGCACCATAAAACTTAATAGTAATGTACTCATTAGAATGAAAAATATGTTATATATCCTATTTTTTATATTATCAATCGCCTATATGAAGATTGAGATGGGCACGAGAGAGTTTTTCTTCTGCATAAGCGCGAGTAACAGTGAGTTTCTTTTCTCCAGATGATGGAATTTCATACATAGCATCCATCATAATCGATTCAGCAATAGAACGCAAACCTCGCGCTCCTAGTTTATACTCAATAGCCTTATCAACAATAAACTCCATCACGTCATACTCAATAGTAAGATCTACATTGTCCATAGCGAAAAGTTTGCCATACTGCTTAATAATAGAATTTTTAGGCTCAACAAGAATACGCAACAAAGCATCACGATCAAGCGGATTAAGATATGTAAGAATAGGCAGACGGCCGATAATTTCGGGGATAAGTCCAAAAGATTTCAAATCTTGAGGCGCAATGTATTGCAATAAGTTGTCACGGTCAACAACGTTTTGTTGACCAACAGAACCAAATCCTACAACGTGAGTATTAAGACGTTGTGCGATTTTACGCTCTATTCCATCAAATGCACCGCCACACACGAATAGGATATTCTGAGTGTTGACGGGTATCATTTTTTGGTCGGGGTGCTTACGTCCACCTTGCGGTGGAACGTTAACAACTGAGCCTTCGAGAAGTTTTAGCAAGCCTTGTTGCACACCTTCGCCACTGACATCGCGCGTAATTGATGGATTATCGCCTTTACGAGCAATTTTGTCAATTTCGTCGATAAACACAATGCCTCGCTCTGCTGCTTCTACGTCATAATCGCATGCTTGCAAGAGTCGTGTAAGAATCGACTCAATATCTTCACCCACATAACCTGCTTCAGTCAACACTGTTGCGTCGACAATTGTAAATGGCACATGCAATTTTTTAGCTATTGATTTTGCTAACAATGTTTTACCCGTACCAGTGCGACCTACAAGAATAATGTTTGATTTCTCTATCTCGACATCATTATTGCCTTTGGGTTGAAGAATACGTTTGTAGTGATTATAAACTGCTACTGAAAGATATTTTTTAGCTTCGTCTTGCCCAATTACGTATTGGTCAAGAAATTCTTTTATCTCACGTGGACGTGGTAGGTCTTCTATATCAAGATTAAAACCTCCTTTTCCTTTTTTGTTATGCTTTACATTCTCAGCTACAACGCCATGAGCCAACTCGACGCACTCACTACATATATTACACCCTATACCCGTGAGCAATAATGGCACTTCGCTTTGTGCACGGCCACAAAAGCCACAATGAGGTTCATTCTGATTCTTTTTTGCCATGTTTTATTTCTTTTCACGTTTCAACACTTGATCAATCATACCATATTCAAGGGCTTCTGCCGATGTCATCCAATAATCACGATCAGAGTCTTTCATGATTTTTTCAAATGTTTGTCCTGAATGGTCTGATATTATTTGATACAATTCATCGCGAAGGAGCATAATTTGTTTATAATTGATTTCCATGTCAGATGCTTGCCCTTGCATACCGCCCATTGGCTGATGAATCATCACGCGAGAGTGTGGCAATGCCGAACGTTTACCTTTTTCACCCGCTACGAGTAATACTGCTGCCATAGATGCAGCCATACCTGTACAGATAGTTGCTACGTCCGAACCGATATATTGCATTGTATCATAAATACCTAAACCTGCATGCACTGAACCTCCAGGTGAGTTCAAATAGATAGAGATATCTTTACCTGGATCTGATGTGTCAAGAAACAACAATTGCGCTTGGATTACATTAGCCACATAATCATCGATTGGTGTGCCAAGGAAGATAATACGATCCATCATCAAACGAGAGAACACATCCATCTGAGTTACATTGAGTTGACGCTCTTCGAGAATAGATGGAGAAATATAACTATTTTGAGCCATATATTGCTCCAATGCCAAACTGTTCATACCAAGATGTTTGGTAGCATACTTTTGAAATTCTGATTTTTGCATAATTCATTTATTTTAATTCATTTATAATTCTAATTTTTGTTTTAAAGAAGTTTGCCTCGCCATTACTACCACCTTGGTCATTACCCGAAAATAGTCGATAAAAATGACAATTACCCCACGATGCAGGATGGTCTTCTATTGCCATATCTTCGCCTGTGTCGTTACTCACATACTCGCCTATCATATCGTGCCAAGCGCGAATACGCGCAAGCGAACCCTCATACTCAAAATACTCAGGATTAGATGCCAATTCTTTGAGATAAGCGACGTATTGTGCTTTATATTCGGGTATCGACATCACCTTACGCATCAACACTCTATCGCCAGCAAGACTACCCCAATTCAACGGGTCGTGCGTACCTGAATTTTCCATTACATTCGATGTTCCGAGTGTGTTGTCGTAGTCAAATGGAACGAATATAAACTTATCTCCATCAAAATAGAAATAATAATTGTTCATATTGCACCAATAATCATCCCACATACCTACCGCCACATTCACTGCATATGCACGAAGGAAAAGATCAACATCTACCCTTGATTCTAGATAAGCCTTCAATTCAGCACTACCACTTTTCAATACATTCATATCGTTTACGAACGATTTCAACTGCTCGCGTGCCTCTGTGAGTTTCTTTTTCTTTGTTTTAAGGTCATACATATACGTTTCACTCTCCGAAGGATTCAATGCCGCCACTTCTACTCCCATATTGTTATCAGTCATAGTGTTTGGACTAAGGTTCGCGCCATACGATGCTTTCCACAAAAATCCCTCTTCTGTAGTATATTTACCTGCTTCAACACGACTGCGCAAATAACTATCTTTCATTCCTTCTATAAGCGCATACACTCCCATATAAACTGGTTTATCGTCACCTTCAACAAATATACTCAAACGTGTATAACATGCTCTTGGTGCCGACCAAACTCCGAAACGGCGAAATAAATCGTAACTATACACTTCGCGACAATAATTTGCATCATCTTTATGCCATTTAAGATAAATACGGTCTGCTGTACAGAAAGTTTGGTCTTCTACATATTCATCAAACTTCACCCCAAAATGCGCATGATGCCAATCGCCATTTGCGCTATGTATTTCGCCTACACCACCTTCGGGACGACGACGACTTGTATTGCCTCTCAATCTAATTCCTATACTATCTAATCCAAATTTTTCTCCACTTTTTTCGTACTCAAACGATGCTGGAATATACTCTTCATTATGCGGATTTTGGTCGTAATACGAAAGAAAATCATTCCAATCTTCTTCGGTTACATTGATTGTTATATGC
>JAZRCE010000152.1:0-14768 GCA_045635445.1 Candidatus Aphodosoma sp. | reverse complement strand
CAACAAATAAAACACCTCCATTTGAGATGCAGCCTTAGCAATACACCAACAAAGTAAAACATTAAAACCCACTCCTAATTTCTTACTTACTTTCACTACTCTACCAACATCGAACGTTTCGTCAGCGTAACCATAGGCATCGGAGAAGACATCCAAAATTCAAAAACCTCACCTCTTATCGTATCATTTAGATTAACCTATACTTGCATATTCTTACACCTAAAATTAAAAAGACCCTATTAAAAACAAATAATATTTCAAATATCGTCTACAAAGATACAAAATATTCCGTATCCCACCAAACGTATCCCAAAAATTAACATTACACCTCTATACTGCTCCAACAATCACCCCCTACCCAACAACAACCAACTTCATAGGACAACCATACCCTCAAGCAACCTATGCCGAAGAAAACTGCCATTACAACAATAAACACTTGCAAAATCGCAAAATTAAAAAAATAATTATTTACTTTAACATCATCACAATCAACCTAATCAAACAATTACCTACGGATAAACACACCCGTTTCCCCTACACCAATAAGAATACACATTTTCAATGCTACTCAGCAAAAATCACAATCGCCTCCATAAAAGAAAAAATGACCTCAAAGAGTAAAAAAAATATCTCTTTGATGTCACTATTTCCCGAAACAAAAACGATAAATCACAGATAGAGATGTAAATCCAATAGAATATTCACCAGACATCAAACCCCGAAGATGTAATAGATCTCAGACGGGGTTAACCCCCTGGTAGAATGTTTTATTCCATCATAACCCCCGAAGGGGTGACAAAGTTATTATTTCTGTCGTACCTACAAATATAAAAAACTCCTATAAGGCTTCAAAGATGCCTCACTTTAGTAGTAACACTAAGTTTGCATTCGAAAGCGAACGCAGTTCGCACCAATCAAACAAAAACAATAAAATATTTTGGTAGCCCAGATTGATTTCGTACTTTTGTCGTAAAAAAGAGAAGTCAACCTCCTATGGATGTAAAATAAGTTTAGTAACCAGTTCTTAGAAACTAACTGCGGTTAAATACATCCATAGGTTGGCAACCTAAGACGAAATAGAATGTTAGGCTCTGAGCCTATTTAGTGTTTGAGTCAAAGGAAGCCAATGGTCAACTTCCAATAAAAGCGACTCAAAGTTATGAAAAATTATTTTATTGGCATCGATTTTTCAAAAAAAACTTTCGATGCAACAGTGTTAAAAAAGGATGAGCCTTGCGGACTCGGTGTACATCAAGTATTTAACAACACAGAAAGCGGAATTAATAATTTCAAGAAATGGATTATTAAAACAACTGAAACGAACAAAAAAGAGAGTATTTTAATTTGTGGCGAAAACACAGGTGTTTATAGTAAATTAGTGAGTGATTCGCTTTCAAATTTGGGCTATTCAATATGGCTTGAAAGCGCATTACAAATAAAAAGAAGTCTTGGTTTAACACGAGGAAAAAATGATAAAAAAGACTCTCGTGATATTGCCGAATACGCAATTAGACATAACGATAAATTCAAGCAACACATACCATTAAGTAAAGAATTAGAAGCTTTACATGTTCTTTTCTCTCAACGTCGTTTATTTGTGTTACAAAAAAAATCTTTATCTGCTCGCTCTAAAGAACTTAACGATAAATATAGTAGTAATTCTTTACTATCTAGCAGTCGCAAATGTGACGATAGATTAATTAATTTTTATACTGCTGAAATTAAAAAAATCAACGATCAAATGTTGAAAATAATCAATCAATGCGAAGAATTAAAAGCTAATTATGACATCCTAATAAGCATGAAAGGTGTAGCTCTAATAAATGCCGTAGCACTGCTTATTTACACCAATAACTTTAGGCGTTTTGACTTTAATGCTCGCCGTATTTGCTCCTATTGGGGCATTGCACCATTTGCCTATCAATCAGGAACCAGTCTAAATGGCACACCTCATGTATCAAAATATGCTGATTCTTATTTGAAAGGTTTACTATCTGAAGCCGTAATTTGTGCAATTCGGTTCTGCCCTGAAATAAGAAATTATGCTCAAAAACTCGCTGCAAAAGGAAAACACCCAGCAATAATTAAAAATAATTGCAAAAATAAAATGATACACATTCTCGTAGCAATGGTGAAAAACAAGACCTTATATGGCGAAATAAAAAAAATTACAAATTAAATAAAAAAACTTTCGTTTTTTCTTGCATATTAACATAGAATGCTGTAGGATAATCGGGATGAGAGACTTTCAAACGAAAAACATCACCAACATTTATTGGTTTACTTATATAATAAACAGGATAATCTAACTCTATAAACGGATCGTCATTGTGTTGTAAATAACACTCAACATCTTCAAATAATAATGAATTTTTTGCTGTATCAAGAAAAAATTGTGTACTCTGAATAGTGAAATATAACATTCCATAATATGTCACATTATCCCTTTGATCATACCACATATCAGGTTCCAAAGAAGCCTCAACAATCAAGAGTGGATCAGTTTCATTTCCTTTATAATCAATCTCTTTAGTACACGAGCTCAATGCTATTACAAAAAATAGCATACAAGCAAAGAAGAAATGATCTGTTTTTATTGACATAACAAAAAATTGTTTTTATTTTCTACCAAAATCGGCTGGTATTTCGCCCCAATTTGGAGTATCCCACTTTAGTATTTGATTAGTATAGGTATTGATCTGCAACCAACGCTCGGCTCGAGCTATAAGATCAAATAATGGAATATTTCGCTCTGTGCGCATAAGTTTGGTCTTGCACTGCTTGGCTCGCACCCACACAATGGCACTGACACTATCGGAATAAATAGGCAATGTGCATCCATTCTTCTTCAACAACGAAAGCCCATGAACAAGCGCAAGAAATTCACCTACATTATTCGTGCCATCAGGATATGGTCCCATACGAAATATCTCGCGACCTGTGGCTGTATCTACACCACGATACTCCATCATACCAGGATTGCCACTGCAAGCTGCATCAACCGACAATGAAGGAAGTTGAATTGAGTATTGAGAAGTCAAACTATCTGTTATCTGTACTCTTTTATCTGTACTCTTTTTAATAGCTTGCCAATAATTCAATTTATGCGCTACCTCTGCCTCCTCTCGCGTAGCATAACCTTTGTATTGTGCTCCTTCATATCCATCAATCTGATGTTTACACTCCTCCCACGACTCAAAAATACCTGTGAGCCGTCCTCTCCACACTACATAATATTTATTTTTTGGTTTTGCCATTTTACAAATGTTTGTAATAAATAGCGAGTAACAAGACATTTTTCTACTTATCTCGCTACTCGCTACTCAAAAATCATTAATATCGTATTATTTACGATGGATATTTGTCGCGTTTGCTTGTGCCGTTGGAGTAACTACAAGGTCGTTAATACAAACATGTGGTGGAAGTGAAACAGCAAAACGAATAAGATTGGCTATATCATCGCCTGTGAGAGGTGTATAACCCTCATAAGTTTTATCTGCACGCTCTTTATCGTCTTTAAAACGAACAATAGAGAATTCTGTTTCAACTGCACCAGGACATATATTGGTAACTTTAATACCATATTTAAGCATATCAATACGCATACCCTTGCTTATAGCATCTACAGCATGTTTTGTGGCACAATATACATTACCATTAGGATATACCTCTTTACCTGCTGTTGAACAAATATTGATAATATGTCCTTTACCTTGCTCACAAAGCAATGGAGCAACCGCACGTGTCATATAAAGAAGACCTTTAATATTAGTGTCGATCATTCGCTCCCAATCTTCAAGAAGTCCTTCTTGTATTGGATTAAGACCTACAGCCAAACCTGCATTATTAACTAAAACATCAATTTTGCGCCAAGCAGTAGGAATTGAAGCAACAGCAGCAGCAACCTCATCAGGATTACGAACGTCAAAATTAAGCACTAAAGCATCAGCCTTATAAGTAACGCCGACCAAAGCTTTTAACTCTTCAAGTCGTTCTTTTCGACGTCCTGTAAGAATAAGATTATAACCCTCATCAGCCAAAGCTATAGCTGTTGCACGACCAATACCAGATGTTGCTCCAGTAATCAAAGCTATTTTTTTCATATGTTAGATTTTAGTAATATCGTAGGTAAATACGACTATATAATTGTTTTTATAACGTTGATAATCAATAATATCGTAAATACATCAATCTATTTATATTTGTTCCCAAAGTTAATACTTTTTTTATGAAGATAAAAGGTCTTATAGTTAAAAAACGTTAAATATTCATTAAACTATTGTGTATATAAAATATTTATTATAATTTTGCATCGAAATTAAAAATGTAATTATTACAAAAATGAAATAAGATTACAAAATTAAAAAATAATAAAAAATATGATCGAAGCGATAGATATACTAAATAGCCACAATATTCGTCCATCGGTACAACGAATAGCAATACTAAAATATTTGCTCGAACACAGAATTCATCCGACAGTAGATGATATATATCTAGCTTTGAATCCAACAATGCCTACGCTCAGCAAAACAACAGTATATAATGTTTTACGTAACTTAGTTGAGAATGGCGCGGTTCTTGCACTGACAATAGATGAAAAAAACGTACGCTACGATGCTGATATAAGTTCACATGCTCATTTCCGATGTCAATGCTGTGGAGATCTTTACGACATAGAGCAACCAACTATGACAGAAAAAAATACTTCTGGATTCAAAATAGAGAACGTTCATGTGTACTACTGGGGAAAATGCCCAAAATGCATGAAAAAAAACAAAGAAAACCAATAAAAATTTAATACAAATTTATTACTATGAAAAAATATGTATGCACAGTATGTGGTTATGTCCACTACAGCGAAGAACCACCAACAGTTTGCCCAATTTGCAAACAACCATCATCAAAATTCAAAGAAGTTAAAAATAAAGAAAAATCTATTATCGAAAAAATTAAAGGACTATTTAAATAACCATTTACAAAACTTAAAAAAAAAAAACTAATAACTAATTAAAATTAAATAATAACTAATTAAAACAATTACAACTATGAAAAAATTTTCTTGCACAATCTGCGGTTATGTTCACGAAGGTGATGCTGCTCCTGCACTCTGTCCACAATGCAAACAACCAGCTGAAAAATTCAAAGAACTCGTTGCTACTGATAAACTTCAATTCGTTACTGAACACGAACTCGGTGTGGCTAAAGGCACTGGCGAAGATATGATTCGCGACCTCAATGCTCACTTTATGGGCGAAGCTACCGAAGTTGGTATGTACCTCGCTATGAGCCGCCAAGCTGATCGCGAAGGTTATCCTGAAATTGCCGAAGCTTTCAAACGCTATGCTTGGGAAGAAGCTGAACACGCTGCTAAATTCGCTGAACTCCTTGGTGATGTTGTTTGGGATACTAAAACTAACCTCGAAAAACGTATGAATGCTGAATCTGGTGCTTGCGAAGACAAAATGCGCATCGCTCGTATCGCTAAAGAACGCAACCTCGACGCTATCCACGACACTGTTCATGAAATGGCTAAAGACGAAGCTCGCCATGGCAAAGGTTTCGAAGGTCTATACAACCGTTATTTCAAAAAATAATCCAAAACTAAATAAATTAGGCGGACATCCACCAAAAGGATTGTCCGCCTATATTTTTTCTGTCAACCATTCAAGTATCAACTATATTTTTATATAAATCTTTTTCCTATACAACGGATATGCCACCGCCCAACAAACGCAGATGAACATCAGTGCAAATACCAACGAACCTAACGTCGGTCCAAACCAAGGCGACAATACCTCAACATAAAGATAACCCTTGAGACTCATCCATTTACCTGCCGATGTAATGAAGCCTACGTTCGAAATCAAGTTGGCAAACAACCCTGCAAAAACAAATATTGCCATCGGATTGACACCAAATGTCTCGAAAAACATTGTCCACGTTTTGTAACCCTTCACATCAATCAACCATATCAACACTGCCAACAGCAATGAAGCCAAACCACATGTAACCAACACATACGACGACGACCACAAGGTTTTGTTTATCGGCATTGCATAATCCCAAAGAAATCCGAACATCAATATCACCGCTCCCAACAAACTCAAACGCTCAATGCGTAAATGATTATCTGTCACTCCCATAATCAATGCCCCTGCCATCACGCCTATCAACACGTGCGCTATACATGGTATCGTCGACACCCATCCCTCTGGGTCAAGAGCTATGCCGCTGATATGATACATATGACTATCGCCCAAAATGGCCAAATCCACTCGCGCTGCTAGATTATCAACCCCCAATTCAAGACTACCTGTTCCTATCATCAATGCCGAATATCCTACCAAAATTATACCTATCAACCATGGTATAAGTCGCTGTTTCAAAACCAACAAAAAGAACGACCCACAAAAACTAACCAATGCCAAGCGTTGCAACACTCCCATTATGCGCCATTCCTCAAGGTGAAGAAAACCTGCATCCCACAGACGCAAAAACCAATTCATGTCTGCATCACGCAAATCCGACATTCCACGACATGTGAGTCCAAACCAATTGAGAAACAACCCTATAGCAAACAACACCAACGAACGACGCAAAAGTTTTATAAACGTCGAACCAGTAAATTTAAAACCAAATTTACTGTAACTAATATACATGCTTACACCCATAATGAACATAAAGAACGGAAATACCAAGTCAGTTGGTGTAAGTCCATTCCATGCAGCATGCTTCAGTGGAGCATAAATCGATCCCCACGACCCGGGGTTATTCACCATTATCATGCCAGCAATGGTGATACCCCGTAATATATCGAGAGCTAGAAGGCGTTTATTTTGCATATTATCCTACCAAACAACCAGGTTTCACTTCACGGCTTGGACGGCACAATACCAATTTACCATCAGCATCCACAGCGCTGAGAATCATACCTTCCGACACGATACCTTTCAATTTGCGTGGCTCGAAGTTAGCAATAAACAACACTTGTGTACCTACCAATTCCTCTGGGTTTGGATAGCTTTGTGCAATACCCGACACGATTGTGCGACCACCCATACCATCATCCAATTTGAATTGCAACAACTTGTCTGCCTTTGGCACTTTTGTACACTCCAACACTGTAGCCACACGGATATCAGTCTTTTCCCACTCGTCAAATGCTACGTTTGGTTTCACCTCTGCTGGTTTATATGCTGCAAGTTCATTAGCTTTCTTAGTATCAAGTAGTTTTTGCACTTGTGCCTCTACCACCGAGTCTTCTATTTTGTCAAACAACAATTGTGTTTCGCCAAGTTTTGCACCCTCTTTCAAGAGTTCGATGCTGCCGAGGTCGTTCCATGAGAATGTCTCCATACCCAACATATCGCGCAATTTCTTAGCCGAGAATGGCAAAAATGGCTCAAACGCAATTGCCAAGTTTGCAGCAATTTGCAATCCGATGTGCAAGATAGTAGCTGTGCGTGCCATATCTGTCTTAGCCAATTTCCAAGGCTCTGTGTCAGCAAGATATTTATTACCGATACGTGCCAAGTTCATTGCCTCTTTTTGTGCATCGCGGAAACGGAAGTTGTCGAGGTACGACTCTACATCGGCTTTCACGTCGGCAAACTCTTTCAATGTCTCGCGATCGTAGTCAGTCAATTCGCCCAACGCTGGCACCACACCATCAAAGTATTTATGTGTCAACACCAAAGCGCGGTTGATGAAGTTACCAAAGATAGCCACCAACTCACTATTATTTCTTGTTTGGAAGTCTTTCCAAGTGAAGTCATTATCTTTTGTCTCTGGCGCATTAGCTGTCAACACATAGCGCAACACATCTTGTTTGCCTGGGAATTCTACCAAGTATTCGTGCAACCAAACAGCCCAATTACGAGATGTCGAAATCTTGTCGCCTTCGAGGTTAAGGAACTCATTTGCAGGTACATTGTCTGGCAAGATGTATGAACCATCGGCTTTCAACATTGCTGGGAACACGATGCAATGGAACACGATATTATCTTTACCAATAAAATGAAGCATACGAGTTGATTGGTCTTTCCACCATTTTTCCCAATCATTAGGCAACAACTCTTTTGTATTTGATATATAGCCAATTGGCGCATCAAACCACACATACAACACTTTTCCATCTGCACCATCTACTGGCACTGGCACACCCCAATCCAAGTCGCGACTCACCGCGCGTGGTTGCAATCCCATGTCAATCCACGATTTACATTGACCATATACGTTTGTTTTCCACTCTTTGTGGTCTTCGAGTATCCACTGGCGGAGCCATGCTTCGTGTTTATCCAATGGCAAATACCAGTGTTTTGTCTCTCTCAACACAGGTTTCGAACCCGAAATAGCCGATTTAGGTTCAATCAAGTCGAGCGGACTCAAGCTTGTACCGCAAGCCTCGCATTGGTCGCCGTATGCATTAGGATTTTTACAATGAGGACAAGTTCCTGTAATATAGCGGTCTGCCAAAAATTGCCCAGCCTCTTCATCGTAGTATTGCTCCGAAGTTTTCTCTACAAACTCACCTTTTTCATATAAATTTTTAAAATATTCAGCCGCTGTTTCATAATGAATTTTCGATGTAGTACGAGAATAGATATCAAACGAAATACCCAACTCTTCAAACGATTTTTTGATAATGCCGTGATAGCGGTCAACTATATCTTGTGGCGTAACACCCTCTTTTTTTGCTTTGATTGTGATAGGCACCCCATGCTCGTCAGAGCCACCAATAAACAACACCTCTTCACCCTTCAAACGCAAATATCTAACATAAATATCTGCAGGAACATAAACACCCGCCAAGTGACCAATATGCACTGGACCATTTGCATACGGCAACGCCGTAGTAACCAACGTACGCTTAAAATCTTTCATATATTTTTATTAAATTTCAATTGTATATTTATTAAACTGCAAAGTTACTAAAAAAATATGAAAGAATTAAAAAATTATGAATTAAAATAATTAACTTTGCAAAAAAAATAAGCATAAGTAAAAAATATAAATTATCTATATCTAATCAATAAAATTTTTAATACAAAATAATAATTAAAAAATTATATAAATAATTGATATTAATTAAAATATAAACAAAAAAAATTATGAAAAAATTTATTTCACTTCTATCATTAGCACTATTACTCTATAGTTGCGAAAAAGCACCTATCAACCTAACCGACGAAAATATCGAACTTCGTCTTGAATCAATGGTAGGCGAAAACATCAACTCTGTAAGTAATACACTAAAATCAGAAGGTTTCAAAAAATTAGATTTCGACACTCAGATCAATTACAACAAAGGTAAAGAAACTTATATTCTTAAAGAAAACAATAAAATAGTTACTTCAGCAGGATATCAATTTTCTGATTCTACAAAAATAAATTCTTTTTTCTTTAAATATCACGATTCTTTTCAAAAGAAAAATACTAATGATTATTATGCCGAAATATATGCAATAAATTTTAGTGATTGGAGTAAAAGTTATGTAGATTCTATCAATTTAGAAAATAATAACTATATCTATATATATGATGATCCTTATATGTTCTCATCTGCAATACAAATCAATATGCCAAATATGGTATATTGCTACGAAAGTTGGAAAAATGAAAATTCAGAAAATAAAGAAACTTGGAGTATACAACTAGGAGAACGAGCTAAAACAATATGTATCACTTATTCTAATTTATCAATAAAATAAAAAAAAGAGGTTTTAAACCTCTTTTTTTTATGAAATAGCACCCCAATTTATATTACTTCTTTGCAATCTACTCAACTGACGAAGTAAAATAGCATGATCTGGAGCACTCAATTCTGGGTCTCGCTCCAACAACTCTTTCGCCACAGCTCGCGCCGTTTGCAACAATCTCCCATCCGTTGCCAAATTTGCTATCTTCAAATCAAATGGCAATCCACTCTGTTGCAATCCATCAATATCACCTGGTCCACGCAAATTCAAATCTGCCTCGGCTATCACAAATCCATCGGTAGAATCACACATTATTTGCAATCGCTTACGTGTATCTGATGCCAATTCATATTTCGACATCAATATACAATAACTCTGATCAGCACCACGACCCACTCGCCCACGCAACTGATGCAACTGACTAAGTCCAAATCTCTCAGCACTCTCTATCACCATCACACTCGCATTTGGCACATTCACACCCACTTCTATCACCGTAGTCGCCACCATTATCTGCGCCTCCCCATTTGCAAATAATTGCATTGCTACATCCTTCTCTGCAGGCTTCATCTTACCATGCACCATCACTCGTCTATATTCTGGAAAAGCCTCTGCCAACTGCTGATAACCCTGCTCAAGATTCTTCATATCCAATTTCTCACTCTCTTGAATCAACGGATAAACAACATAAACCTGACGACCTTTTTGTATCTCGCGACGCAAAAAACCATACAATCCTTCACGCTTATTCTCAAAATAATGATATGTAGCAATAGGCTTCCTACCCGGAGGCAACTGATCTATTACACTCACCTCCAAATCGCCATATATTGTCATCGCCAACGTGCGGGGTATAGGCGTAGCTGTCATAACCAACACATGTGGTGGCCGCACATTCTTTGTCCATAGTTTTGCCCTTTGCGCTACACCAAACCTATGTTGCTCATCTATCACTACATAACCTAAATTCTGAAACTGAACAGTATCCTCTATCAATGCATGTGTGCCTATAACTATCTGTAATGTTCCATCTCGCAAACTAGCATCTATTTCCTCGCGCTCCTTCTTACGCGTACTTCCAGTCAACAACCTCACACTAACACCCAACCCCTTCACCTGCTCCGATATACTCTGATAGTGCTGAGTTGCTAATATTTCAGTCGGCGCCATTATACATGCCTGATAACCATTATCCAATGCTATCAACGATGTCATCAACGCCACCATAGTCTTACCACTACCCACATCTCCTTGCAACAATCTATTCATTTGCTTGCCTGTATTCATATCACCCCGTATCTCTCGTATCACTCTCTTCTGTGCTTCTGTCAACTCAAAAGGTAAACATTCTCGATAAAATCTATTAAAATACTCCCCTACTTTATCAAAAACAAAACCTTGATACTTCATCTCGCGCAACTTACTCTGACGCATTATCGAAAGTTGAATATAAAACAACTCTTCAAACTTCAAACGAGCCTGAGCACTACGTAATAAGTCAAAATTTTGTGGAAAATGCACCTGACGCATAGCCTCACATCGCGACATCAATTTAAAATTTTTTATAATTTCATCGGGTAAATTCTCTGGTATATTCAAATCTTTATCACTAAAAACTGTATACATCAACTTTCTTATTCCTGCCGAATTAAGAAAACGATTTTTCATCTTCTCCGATGTATTATAATGTCCTTGCAAACCACTATTTTTCTCTACATTCTGAGCATTATATACCTCTACCTCAGGATGAGCTATATTTAATTTATCACCAAATTTAGATGGTTTACCAAAAATTATATAATCAATATTTACACGCAATTTTTCTTCTACATACTTCCAACCCTTAAACCACACCAACTCCATAAAACCCGTTCCATCAGCAAAAATACCTACCAATCGCCTCGAACGACCTTCTCCCTTCATCTCAAATTGTAATATTCTACCCTTCAATTGCACATACGCCAAATCCTCAGTACATTCACGCACAGTGTAAAACTTACTCCTATCTATATATTTATAAGGATAATGAGTAATCAAATCTTCCACTGTACGAATACTAAGTTCAGCTATCAAAGTGTCGGCACGCTTAGGTCCAACACCTGGCAAAAATTCAATAGGCGTATCCAATGTCAACATAATAGTGCAAATTTACTAAATTTTTTACTAAACCACAACCCTTATATAAAAAAAATATATTAACTTTGTTATCAATTATGAATTATGAATTATGAATTATGAATTAACCTTAATAATAGCTTGTCGAAACGAAATAAGCAATTTACCTACTCTGCTTGAATCTATAGAAAATCAAACATTCAAGCCAAACCAAGTAATATTTGTTGATGATAATTCTACCGATGAAACCTACAATTTTTTAATAAATTATTCAAAAAAACACAACAACATAAAAGTAATTAAAAATATAGGAAAAGGAAAAAAATTAGCACTAATCGAAGCCAGCAAAATAGCACAATCCGAATACCTAATATTCACCGACGCCGATTGCATACTCAATAAAGATTACCTTCATTTAGCCAATCAATATTTATCAAAACACAACATAGATATGCTACTTGGAGCTGTTGATATTATAGATGAAAAAGGTATTTTTAATATTATAGAAAAAATAGAATTTGCTTCACTACAAGCTATTACTGCATATACTGCTTTAATCAAAAATCCTATTATGTGCAATGGTGCTAACCTTATAGTACGTCGCACCAAATATATTCAATATATCAATAAAATCAACAAAAATATAGCATCAGGAGATGATATGTTTATGCTTCATGCTTTCAAAAAAAATAAAGAAAAAATCGATTATCTATATAATAAAAATTATATAATAAAAACAAAAAGCACAAATTCACTAAAAAATTTCATTATTCAACGCACCCGTTGGGCTGCCAAATCAATCAATTACACAGATCCAACCACAATCCTCACAGCTATATTGGTAGTATTAATAAATTTATTCATCATATCATCTCCATTCCTTATTCCACATTTCTCTTTACTAATTATTTCAATAATTTTTATCATCCAAAATATAATAATACTTCCATATCTATTTAAATACAAACAATATAGAATCTTAAAATATTATCCAATACTATTTCCAATAATGTCAGTACTCTATCCACTATATATAATAACAATTCTAATATCAATTCCTTTCCACAATAAAACCAACCCACACTGGAAATAATCCCCATAAAACTAAAAAAATAATATAGTATCTATTTCTCATTATCATAAAAAAAGGTTGACCCTAATTAGAGTCAACCTTTTTTTTATTATTATCTATTAATTATTTACGTACATTTACAAATTCAACATCTGTTTTAGCACGTTCTGCAAGTTTAGCACATTTAGATGCATCTTGAATATTTTTTTCATATTCAGCTGTATTATTTGTGCGAGCAGCAAGAATAGCTTTCAAATAAGAAGTAATAGCATTTGGATTAACTACATTTTCTAAAGCTTTACGAGCAGCACCATTATTTTTGTTAAGAATGTTAGCAAGAGCAGCATTGTTAGTTGCAGCAGCACCAAACAATTCAGCAGCTTTTTTGTAGTTACCTTTCAAAATAGCAATTGCACCATTAGCGTAATCAAGATCTTTACCTACACCAGCAGATTTACCAAAAAATTCTTCAGCTTTAGCTATATCATTTTTAGCAAGAGCAATAAGACCATTGTTATAATTTACATTTGGACATTCAGGAGCCAATTCCAAAGCTTTAGCAAAATAACGAGCTGCTTCTTCACATTTACCTTGTGCATAAAGAACCATACCAAGATTATTGAATGTACGATAATCATTAGGATAAATTTCAGTTGCTTTTGTATAAATTTCTGCTTTAGCAGCGTTATCAGCAACCAAAGTAGCAGCATAAAGAAGTTCTTCTACATTAAGTTGCTTAGCATCAACTTTTGCAAGTGAATCAATTTCTGCATCTGATTTACCAATAACATTTACAGTCAAAGTCATTTTTGAACGACGAAGTTCTGGAAGAATTTCTTCAGCAATAGCTTTGTAAGCTACAGCAATATTCTTAATTTCTTGTTCACGTTGTTGTGGATCAGTGTACATTGAAAGCACTCTAAGAATAATAGCTTTATCTTCAATAGAAGAAGCTTCAACTAATTTTTGGAAACCATCCCAGTCTTCAGCTGTAAATTTAGAATCAATATTTACAGAAGCTTTCAATTTTTTCAATTCACGATTGATATATTTTGAAGAAGCTTCACCACGATTATTAGAAAGTTTTTCATTTATGTCAAGTTCACCTTCTGGAGAAGCATATGAACTGATTGAAATACCTTTAATTTCTTTGTTTTCAACACTTTGTGCTTCTTTAATAGCTTTTGTTAAATTAATAATTTCTTCTGTTTTTTTCTCTGAAGCACGAATATTTGATTGATTAACCAAGAATTTAATTTGAGCATCTGTAGTCTCTTCTATAATACGTTGGAATTTATCAGCAGTAATAGCAGGTTTTAAATCATCTGTTCCAGCTTTTACTGTAACCAAAAGAGGAGTAATATTTACATTTTCAAGTACTTTAATTGGTTCAAGAGTATATTCTTTTTTACCATATTTACCCGAAGCTTCCAATGTAATTGTACAATTCTCCATACCTTCTACATAATCCCATGTAGCTGTTTGACTATATTTACCACCTACTTTATATCTAATAATAGTATTGTTTTCTTTAACTTTTTCACCTTGATAATTTACTGGTTCTGCTTTGTAAACTTTACCATCAGCTGTAGTCAAAACAGGTATTACTGTCATTGTCATTTTTTTACCAAAGTATTTGTTAGGAAAATTACCTTCAAATACTACCTCTATTTTACCACCTTTATATTCCGCTGGATTTGGTGTGGCTTTAATAGAATCAATAAATTCTTTTGGAGGTTTACAACCAAAAAAAGTAAGCACAACAAGTGCCAATGTCAAAATTAACGTTTGTTTTTTCATAATTAAAAAAATATTAAGTTATTGATTATTATTTACTTACAAAATATTAAAGTATATAGATACCCAATTTCATAATT
>JAZRCE010000151.1:0-3099 GCA_045635445.1 Candidatus Aphodosoma sp. | reverse complement strand
CCAACGCATATAAAAAAAAGACAAAAGAACATAAGAACATAATTTTGTCCTTTTGTCCTTCTGTCTTATGAAAAATTATTTCATCAAAGAAATGCTTCGTTTTACGAAGTCTGCCAAATCTTTGCCTTTCAACATGTTGTTTGCCAAAAGTGCAAGGTCAATCAACTGTTTCACTTTATCGTGGCCTGCTGCAAAACGAGCAAATACTGCTGTGCGGCGTTCGCCTAATTCGGCAATCTGTCTGTCGAGGTTGTTAATCTCTTCTTTCTCTGCCACTGGCACTTCATCGTCTTTTTTGCCTTCGTGCGATTTTTTCAACTCTGCTTTGCGTGCATCGAGCGACTTCATCTCATCGGCAATTGGTCTGATTTCTGCTGCACATTCAGCCTCTTCGGCATCCAACACCGCCTTCATCAATGGGTGAGTTGTGTTAAGCACAAGCGAATAAGAATCAGGCATTTCGCCATAGAATGCCATCATCGGGTTACCACCTGTACGCGACATATCTTTCATACGGCGCATAAACTCGTTTTGTGTGATGATGATAGGTGCTGCATCTTCGCCAAGTGCATCGAGAGTAACGATGAATTCCGATTTTTCGATTTTTGGCAATTGTGCTTGGAATACCGATGTCAATGCTTGACGCTCATCATCCGACAATTCCACTTGTGGAGCATCTGCTTTTTGAATCAATTTGCCCACAACATCACTATCGACACGCACAAAACGCACCTTTTCGTTCTTTTGTTCCCACTGACCAACCCAGTGCGAATCCAACTGACCGTCCATCAACAACACGTCGTAACCCTTAGCCTGAGCAGCCTCGATATAAGAGTGTTGTTCGTCGGCATTTTGTGCATAGAGACAAATCAAATTGCCATCTTTGTCGGTTTGTTCGCCTTTAATCAACTCTTTGTATTCTTCGAATGTAAAGAACTTGCCATCAACATTTTTGAACAAAGCAAAGTCTTTAGCACGGTCGTAGAATTTCTCGTCGGTGAGCATTCCGAACACGATAAATATCTTCAACGCATCCCATTTTTCTTCAAATTGAGCGCGTTCGTTTTTAAAGATTTCATTCAAGCGGTCAGCCACTTTTTTAGTGATGTGGTTAGAGATTTTCTTCACGTTACCATCGGCTTGAAGGTAAGAGCGGCTCACGTTCAACGGAATATCAGGTGAATCCAATACACCGTGCAACAATGTCAAATATTCTGGCACGATACCCTCAACCGAGTCAGTCACAAACACTTGGTTGCAATACAATTGGATTTTGTTGCGCTCAAGGTTGACGCCCTCTTTGATGCGTGGGAAGTAGAGAATACCAGTCAAGTTGAATGGATAGTCCACGTTCAAATGGATGTGGAACAATGGGTCTTCGCCGTATGGATACAATTCGCGATAGAATTTGTCGTAATCTTCTTCTGCCAAATCGGCAGGTTTGCGAGTCCATGCAGGTGTTGGATTGTTGATAATGTTAGGCTCGCCAGTAGCCACTTCTTTGCCCTCTTTCCACTCTTTTTTCTCGCCAAATACAATGTTCACCGGCAAGAATTTGCAATATTTATTCAACAATGTGCTGATGCGACCTTCTTCGAGAAACTCTTTATTCTCGTCGTCGATGTGAAGCACGATGTCGGTACCACGTTCGGCTTTATCGCAATCTTCCAATGTAAATTCAGGCGAACCATCGCACGACCAGTGCTGTGCAGGTTCATCTTTGTGCGATTTGGTGAAGATTTCCACTTGTTTAGCCACCATGAAAGCTGAGTAGAAGCCAAGACCGAAGTGACCGATTATCGCATTAGCATCATCTTTATATTTATCAAGGAATTCAGTTGCGCCCGAGAATGCAATTTGGTTGATATAGCGTTCGATTTCAGCAGCAGTCATACCCACACCGTGGTCGGAGATAGTGAGCGTACCCTTCTCAGCATCAATCTTCACCTCTACATTAGTTTCGCCCATTTCGCCTTTGAATTCACCCACCGACGCAAGTGTTTTCAACTTTTGCGTAGCATCTACCGCATTCGACACCAACTCACGCAAGAAAATCTCGTGGTCGCTATACAAGAATTTTTTAATCACGGGGAAAATATTATCCGTAGTTACCCCAATAGTTCCTTTTGCCATATTATTCAATTTTTTTAGAATTTATATTACTTATAATACCTAATTGGTCAAATTAGACCGATTAGCGAAAACATATGGTCAAATATAATGCCACAATAGAATTTCTGCCATAATGTCATAATATTAGTATATAAAAGTTGCGAAGTCAATAAATTTAGGAAGATGTCTATGTTTTTAGAAAATATGTCCACTATTTTCAGAAAGAAACAATGATTTTGTAGAGAAATAAGGACTTGCAAAGTTTGCAAAGTTTGCAAAGTTACAGTTAAACAGCTGTTATTCTGATAGATACCTAAGAAACATAGTTACAAAGTAGATAATCATAAAATCGCTTAAGTCGCTGATAATAAATCACATTCAGGAACTTTGCAACTTTGCAAGTTGCAAAGTTAGTCTATATATGTCTATTTTTTCAGGAAAATAATAAAAATCTGTCTACTTTTTTAGGAAAATACGATTTTTAGCACCTTATGAGGTTTGCGAACTCTGCAAATGGAGGGTGTAAAGATGACCATTTACTTCGGCACAGGTTGCTTGCACCTTGCTGTTAAGTAAGGATAAAAAAAGTAGATACAGAGCACTCCCTATCCTTCCTACTCTACAGCAATCCTCAAGCAACCTATCTCGAAGAAGACAGACACACTTCGCCACTCTTACAACTAAACCAAATACTATCTCCGCAAAAAAAAGAGACGCAAAATCTTGCGTCTCTTTCTATTTCGTATTTCTACAAATATCTATTATGCGATGAAAGCAGCATATGCTTCAGCATCCATAAGGCCATCAAGTTCAGCAGCGTCTTTAACTGCGATTTTGATCATCCAACCTTCGCCATAAGGGTCGTTGTTAACCAATTCAGGAGCATCTTCGAGAGCAGCATTTACTTCGAGGATTTCGCCTGTTACAGGCATGCAAAGGTCAGAAACAGTTTTAACAGCTTCGATAGAACCGAATACTTCGTTAGCA
>JAZRCE010000150.1:0-20516 GCA_045635445.1 Candidatus Aphodosoma sp. | reverse complement strand
CACATGCCAAGCCGACCTCGACACTGCCGAACTCACCTTCTTCTCTACATTCCCAAATTTCGCCATCAATCTCAGCAATGTAAGAGTAATCAACCCAACCGACAATGCCCAATCCGATACACTCGCAGCTATCGGCAAACTTTCAGCATCTGTCAATATCAGCCAATTCCTATTCAAAAACAACATCGTAATCAATCAAATACACTTAAACAACACCTCTGCCAACATCTTCTGCGACTCCCTTGGCAATGCCAACTACAACATCGTTGCACTCTCATCTACTGAAGAAACCAATGACACAACATCAACCTCACTCTTCGACCTACTCCAAATCAACGATGTAGTCATCAGCAACTTATCTGCATCATATATCGACCAAAAATCTGGCATCAACGCTCGTATCAACAATCTTTCTGCCAACATCGATGCCCAACTCCAAGGTGCCAACGGCAACGTCAACGCAAAACTCTCAACAAGCGAAATACAATGCAAGCTCACATCTCCTAATTCATCACTCCTAATTCCTAACTCATCACTCTCTCTCATTGGTTCTCTCCGCGACAACCACTTCGCAGGCAATGCCTCTCTCAATCTTCCTGCTACAACTTTCGATCTAGATAGCGACCGACTTCTCGACAGTGTTACTCTCCGTGCCAACATCCCGGCCGAAGTCAATCTCGACATAATGCACATCAATCTCAAAGAAGCTCTCCTTGCTGTTAACACACACGAAATCAACCTCAATGGTGTAGCTCAATTAAACAACAACGACATCAATCTCGATCTCCAATTTACCACAAACCAATGGAATATCGAAGAGGTCATCACACTCATTCCCGAAACATACGCCGATATATTAAACGGCATAAACGTAAGTGGCATCGCTTCACTTTCTGGCTCTGCTCGTGGCACTTACAACGATAGCATCATGCCTCTCATCTCTGCCAATCTCAACTATACCGATGGCAAATTACAATATTCCGAGCTTCCATTCCCTCTTCACAATATAAATCTCTCTCTATCAGCCAATGCCGATCTCAATCCAAATGGCAAAATAGAGTGTCAAATCCACCCATCTTCTCTACAAACACCAAACTCACAATTTGCAATCAACAACTCTCAATTCTCAATTCTCAATTCGAAAGAGCCCTTTGCAACATCAACCTATCAGCCAACCTCAATCTCCCTGAGTTCAAACCGCTTCTTCCCGAAGACCTCAATGTAGATATGAATGGCAATGCCAAGGCCGATATCAAAGCCTCTTTCAATCTCGACGATGCAACTAATCTCCGCCTCGATCGTATCATTGCCAATACCTCTATCAAATATACCAACCTCGACGTACTATACAACGACATCATCTCTCTCAAAGACTCTAAAGGCTCTTTAACTCTCACTCTACCAAGCCCTCACACCAACCGCCACTTCAAAGAACTTGCTCAAATAGCCCTCAATGCAAATAATCTTCAAATAGATGCTCAATTAGGCGATAGCCACTCTCAACTCTCAACTCTCAATTCTCAACTCTCAATTGGTGTCGGCGACATTTTCGACACTACTCAATTCTATACCGCTGTATGCCAATTCGATTTCGACCACCTTCAAGGCTCGATGGACACTATCAACTTCGACATCACCCAACCCGAAGGCACCCTCGAAGTCTACCCTATGCGCTCTAACAAAAAGAACCCTACATTCACTATTGCCTACGCCAACGAAGCAATCAAAGCCAATATGGGCTCTTTCATGAATATCAACACCCAAAATCTCAAAATCGAAGCTAAAACCGATTACAACAAAGAAAAAGAAAACCTCCTCGACCAACTCAACCCTACTATTAAATTCGATTTCAACAACGGTCTTGTCGCAGTCGACGGCTTCGATGCCAACATCAACATACCAGCTATCAAATTCCAATTCCGCCCTAACAACTTCGACATCGAGCAATCGCGCATCATCATCGACGACTCCGACTTTGCCCTATCTGGCAACATCACCAACCTCAAAAACTTCGCAAATGGTCGCGGTCTCCTTCGAGGTAACCTCCGTTTCGAATCTGATAAAACCAACATCGACCAACTCATGAACCTTGTCAACGGACTTGGTGGCAACAGTCAATCTACCGACGAAATCGCCATCACCGACGATAACACCGACTTTGCCCTTGCAAACAACCAGTCCAACAAGTCCGATTCTCCGACAAGTCCGACTCCAACCGAAGAATCTAATCCTTTCATTGTACCTAAGAAAGTAAACATCACGCTCGACACCCATATCAAAAAAGCCATTTTTGGCAATACCGACATCGAAAATCTTGGTGGTAAACTCACTATCAAAGATGGCGAAGCTATTCTCGAACAAATGGGTTTCACAACCGACGCAGCCGAAATGCAACTCACTGGTATCTACCGTTCTGAACGTCGCAACCACCTATTTGCAGGTCTCGATTTCCACCTCTTGAATATCGACATAGCCAAACTCATCGACCTCATACCTCAAATCGATACTATCGTTCCTATGCTCAGTTCATTCGCCGGTCGTGCCCAATTCCATATCGCTGCCGAAACATATCTCCGTGCCGACTACTCCCCTAAAATCTCTACCCTCCGCGCAGCTGCGGCCCTCGAAGGCAAAGACCTCGTACTCCTCGATAGCGAAACATTCTCTACTATAGCCAAATACATGATGTTCAACAAAAAAACCGAGAACATCGTCGACTCTATCTCTGTCGAAATGACCGTCTTCCGCAACGAAGTCGACCTCTACCCATTCCTCATCTCTATGGACAAATGGCAAGCCGTACTCTCTGGTCGACATAATCTCGACAACTCATTCAACTACCACATCTCGCTCACAGACTGCCCACTCCCTGCACGACTCGGACTCGACATAAAAGGCACCTTCGACGACCTCAAATTTGCTCTTGTACCTTGCAAATACAAAGCACTCTACAAACCCGAAAAACAAGGCGCAACCGAAAAACAAACCCTTGCCCTCAAAAAAATCATCTCAGACTCGCTTAAAGATAACGTAAAATAGCACTCCATACATAATACAACAAAAAAATAAAGAGTGTGTCTCCCGAGAGACACACTCTTTTTTATCTTAAATTCCTCTAATCCTCCAAATAATCAATCGGATTCAAAAAGAACATCTTCATCCAACCATCAGTCGAAGTGTCAATACGCCAAGGATAAGGCACCATTGTTGCTATCGCAAAATGCAAATGCGCAGGTGTCTTTGCCGCATTCCCAGTATTTCCCACCGTACCTATCAACGACCCATGAGTCACAAAATCTCCCTCTTTTGCAATAATTTCATTCAAATGAGCATAATAATACAGTCTCCATTTAGGACCCAACACCGTAACATAATTACCTCCCATACTCAAATAACCCGTCGAAACCACCACACCCCAAGTAGCCGAATGAATCTTAGTGCCACGTTTAGCAAAGATATCCACACCCTTATGCACCCTAGAAGCACCCCAAGGATGCCAAAACGTCTTATGGTTATAATCCCCACTACCAGCACCATCCACAGGCATCTGAAAATTATGAGGCATCAACAAACCCAAAACAAAAACACCACACAACACCCAAAACGAAATTCTCAATACTTTTTTCATATCTACAATACAAATTATTATTTAACAGATTTCAACTTTTAACTTAAACACATCCACGGATACAACAACATTTTACCCCATCATTAGACATAAAGCAAAACGAATATGTCGCAACACAAAAATCACCCTAATAATAATAAATACTTTTTTGTCTAACGCATTACAACCCCAAAATATTGCCCTCTTTCACTAAAATTTAATCCACAATACGTATCTAAACATAAAAACTGCACCCAAAAAATAACTTTAGTATGAAAATTGTTCAAATATTTTTGACACTTTATCTTTAGTTATATCATTTAACAAATCTTTATAACCTTGTTCATCTCGAATATTTTCTAAATCACGGTCGAGTTTGATATGATTATATGCTTTATAACCTAATTTAATAGCTTGTTGTAATGCTACAATAGCTTCATCTTTTTTATTAGCAAGAGAATAAATACATGCTAAATCATAATGTTCACCTGCATCATTTATATTTTCTGATACAATTGCTTTTATAAAATCAATTGCTTGTTGAATTTCGCCCAAATATAACAATGCAAAAGCGTGCAAACTACTAGCAGTATCCAATTGAAGTGCTAATTCAAAATCTAATTTCGCTTTTACACTATCTTCCATATTCATATACATTCTACCACGTTGAATATGAAGCCAAGCATTAGGCTCGCTATATGTAATTGCAACATTATAATCTTTAAAAGCTTCTTTTTCCTTGTACAACATATCATTTGTCCATCCTCTTTCAGACAAAGCATAGCCTGAGGTTGGAGAAATTTGAAGCGCTTTTTCAAAATCAATAAATGCAGCATCGGTATTACCGGCATTACGTTGTGCAACAGCACGCATAGTATATAAATCAGCATCTTCTTCATCACCCAATAAAGCTATCAATGCGCTTAACGATTCTATTTGCTTATTAAACTCATATAATCCTCTATAACACATCGAACGCTGATACAAAGTAAATGGACTTTGTTCTGTCGCAATTTCTAAAGCATCTAAATCAGTTAGTGCTAATTCATATTGCTCATGTGCAATATAAACACGAATACGAGCAGACAACCAAGTTCCATTATCACTATCACTTACTATTAATTTACTCAATTGATTAATAGTGTATGTATAATCCAACCAACTATATGCAACAAGATGATCCAAAGTATAATTTCCATCTAACGACATATATATTATATAATCATTAATAGCTGCTTGACTATTACCAGCCACTGCGTTTATCCATGCACGTAGAGCATAAGGAGAGACTAAATTTGGTTGATATTTAATAATCTTATCAAGCATATTCAAAGCCTCTTCTGTTTTGTCTTGATAAACAAGAACAGTTGCTAATTCTAATTTATAATCGACACTATCTTTTATAGATAACAATGTACGATAATCATTTTCTGCTTTATCGTATTGCAATAAACTTTCATACAAATTGATACGGTATTCGTATGGCATTGTCTCTTTAGGAGCTATTTTAATTGCTTCTGTAAAATCAGCTAATGCAAGATTATAATCCTCTACCTCGCTATAAATCCATCCTCTTACACATAAAATCTCATATTTTTTAATTGCAGATTTTTTAGATACACATCTAAGCGATTTATTTAAAAGATCTAATGATTGTAAATAATCTTTTTGCGCAATAAATACAAATGACTTTACAAAATAAGCATCCGCACATTTTACATTTTTCGCTATTGCTCTATCTGACCAACCAATAACATAGTCTGGATTAGTTTGTACTGAATCTAACACCGACTCCAATTGTTGTTTTGTGTAACCTTGTGCGAATAACGAAATTGCGAACATAATAGTTGCAATAATAATTAGAAATCGTTTCATAGCATATTTGTTTTATATTATTATTTACCTAATAACTTAATGTAGTTCGATCTAGTTCCTTATCTGTAAAACCAGATACCTTATAATCAGAGGTAATATAGTATGTTTTATGTATAGAGGCTCTCCTTTTTTTTCCTTTAGATATCCATGTTACATATACATTACATTCTACCTGAAGTGGGAAAGAATTATTCACAAAAACGAAATCATAAGGTTCTGATATTTCATACATTGCATAGCTCTCAACAAATTTCTTTGTTTTACTTGCAATATTATTTCCATATCTCACATCTCCACTCGGATGAGGCGAGATTATATCAGTAAAACAATACTCTAACTTTGCATAATCACTACCCTTACTAGAATATCTACTAATATCAGATATTACTCTTTTTACTCTATTTTGATCTATAGTTTCAGTTGGGTCCATTCGCGTTGTAGCCCCATTATTACTACTAGTTGTTGATATTTTTATGTTAGATGTATTTGTCTTGATTGCAGAAGGTTCAGCAGTTGGATATGATACTGATTGTTGTGTGGGTTTATTTTCAGTAAAAATAAAAATTCCTATACCTCCACAAATAACAACAATTAGTACCCATATCCAATATTTATACGATTGAGTTTTTGGTTCTTCTGGCTTTTTAGGTGTCGGTGGTGGTGTGATTGGTTCTTGATTATTTTTACCGTTTACGAGGATAGATGCAGTAGGACGATTCCATGTTTCCTTACTCAACATTTTGTAAATAGTCTGTTTAAGTCTATCCGAAACTGGTGCTTTAATTGTTGGGATAACAGCATTAGCATTTTGCATACTACCACCAAAATCTGGCGGGAAAGGAGTCGTACCTTCTAATAATTCAAACAACATAGCTCCAAACGACCAAATATCACTTGCTTTGGTTGGTGCTGGTTGTTGACTAAAACGCTCCGGACCCATATAAGCCAAAGTCCCAGCTGAATTAGTACTACACATAACACTTTTTCGCAAAGTACTACGAGCATATGCAGAAATTCCAAAATCTGTTATAAGATAATTACCCTCTACATCAATAAGAATATTATCGGGTTTAATATCTTGATGAACAATATCTTTTTCGTGTAAATACGCTAATCCAGAAGCTACATCATGTATTAATTTCCATACTTCTTGCTCGGTCATTTTACCAATTCGACTTATACACGAACCAGCAGGACAATATGCCATAATCAAATAAGGCATTTGTTCATAAATACCAAGATGTTGAGGCTTCAACAAATTAGGATGATTAAGATGAAAAACTCGAGTAATTTCACGACGAAATTCATCTATGCTATGAGAATCCATTCCTTGCCCAGGTGCATAAATCTTGATAGCTACATCCAAATCCATATAACTATCATGAGCAAGCCATACCTCACTAAACCCTCCTCGCCCTAATTGACGAATAAGTGTATAATGACCATCAAATATTATATTAGATTGAAGAATCATAACAAAAAAACAATATATTCTATGTCAAGTTAAAAATACGATGACCATTGTATTGACAAACCAATAGTAAATGCGCCATCATAACGCATAAAGAAATCTGATGATGCCCAGTCCCCCCAATGCCAACGATAACCTAATTCGGTATTAAACCACACTACATCAAAATATTCAGATGTAGTAACAGTTGGCCCTGCTCCAAAATAAAACGTTCCATCATAACCTGTCGGAATCAAAAAATTAATACTTGGATTATATGCAAAATAAGTCTCTCCTGTAATAAAATCAAAACCTAGAGCCATTTCATATGGTTTTACTTGAAACCATCCATAGCGAAATCTCAATAAAGAAATACCAAACTCATATCCCGTACATAATGACGTATTAAAACCAATCCATGTAACCTCCCAATTATCTTGATTTTGAATATATTTTTGATATGCGGTCAAATCATTATTATACGATATACTTTTTTTAGTTTTACTTGTTGTTCTTGTAAAAGTATTTGCACCTTGTTCTATTGTTATCTTTTCTTCTTTAGTCCCGTCTTTTGTTCTAACTTTAAAAAAGTTTTTACGACTCTCATTATTAGAATTATAATTAATACAAATCGTTAATTTATTTCCCGAACGAGTAACATTATACATTGAACTTGTAGGATATAACAATTCCCACTCTGTATTACTTGTTACAGTTAAATGCCGAGTTGAACCACTATACGAAGAATAAATATATGTTTGACTAACAGATAATGTTGATGTAGTACTTACAGAGGAAGATGATGATGACGAGGTTGATTTAGTTGACGATGAAGAAGAGGAACTTGAAGATGCTTTACCACTCTGTTTTAGAGTAATTTTTTTCAAGATTTTCCCATTAGTAGTTTTTACATAGAAAAAATCTTCCCTCGCATTTGTCAAAGTATTCGCATTAATCCTAACAGTTAAAGTATTTCCATTTTTTGTAACAGAATACATAGTTCCTGTTTGCCGTTCTATTTGCCAAGTAGTATTTGATGTTACTGTTATATATTGAGTAGTACCACTTGCTGAACAAGAAATCAAATATTTGCTCACAGATAGTGTAGGCGTTAATGCTGCATCACACTTATTTATCCAATTAGTAACATCTCCATAATGAGATCCACACTCACTCCTTACATAAACAAAACATTCTTTTGCCTTTTGATAATTACCATTATTATAATGTTGCTTGCCTTCAGACAAAAAATCACTACAATCATCAGCAAACAAAGAAAATGAAAAAACAAGAATCCAAATTAATAAAACACTAATTTTCTTCATAAAACTCTAATTCAATTTGAAAAAGTAAAATCGACTATTTTCTGGTCTGAAGATGTTAACCATTTATCATCTGTAGAATCATAAATACCAATATTTACTTGCAACAATAAATTTTTACAACCAGACTCCATATGTAACTCTGAATAAGGGAAAAATATTGTCCAATCTTTCCAACGTGTACTTTCATACGTTGCAATATCTGTATCATAAAAACCAACATTACCATCACTAAAAATTTTATAACTGCCATTATAATCTTTCAATTTATTTCCATTCTTGTAAGAAATATAAATTGCAATACCAACTTTATGATTTAATGCATAGTGAACAACGGTATTAACATGAATTCTCATCCCCTTAACACCATTTTCATATACATTATGATCTATCCAAGCGTTATCTATTACTGCATAAGAATTAGAACTATACGAAACCTTACCACTTTGCTTTAAGGTAATTTTTTTTACAATCTTTCCATCTGTTGTTTTTACATTAAAAAAATCTTCCCTCGCATTTGTCGAGGTATTCGCATTAATTTTAACTGTCAAAGTATTACCATTTCGTGTAACTGAATACATATTTCCTGTCGGATATTCAACTTGCCAAGAAGTATTTGATGTTACTGTTATATATTCTGTGGTTACACTAGATGAACAAGAAATCAAAGATTTACTAACTTCTAACGAATTAGAAACTGATTTTCCTGTTTGACTTAATGTAATTTTCTTTATAATTTTTCCATCTGTTGTTTTTACATTAAAAAAATCAGTACGTGACTCTGCTGAAGTTGTAGAATAAATAGTAACAGTCAAACTATTACCATTGCGAGTTACAGAATACATATTAGAAGATGGATATTCAACCTCCCACGTCGTATTCGAAGTTACAGTTACATATTGAGTTGTACCACTTGCAGAACAAGATATTTGAGATTTACTCACTGATAGTGTAGGAGTTAATGCTGCATCACACTTATTTATCCAATTATTAACATCTCCATAATAAGAACCACACTCACTTTTCACATAAGCAAAACACTCTTTTGCTTTTTGATAATTACCATTATTATAATGTTGCTTACCTTCAGACAAAAAATCACTACAATCATCAGCAAAAATCAATGTCGGTAAACATAGTAATAAGAACAATAAATATTTATATTTTCTCATAAAACTATAATTTTTCTTTAACTTTCAATAACTTATTCAACTTTACTCTATACTTTTCTTTACCAGATGTTCCATTAGGCATTATTTGATATTTATCATAAAGAATACTATACATATTATTTACAGCTTCTTGTAATGATCTTTTTTTCTGAGAATAAACATTACTACCATCATAACATTGATCCAATTCACAATTCCAAATTTCATTTAAACAATTATAAGCTGTTTCATATGCATCAACATTATCCAAACTTGCCTGCTTCAACACATTATCAAAAGTATTTACTGCTGTAATATGCTCATTACTTGCAATTCTACGACATTCTTCTGCTTCTGCTTGTGCTTGCTGTTCTGAATAAAACCCAAAACAAACAAAACCCACGATCAAAAGTACAAAAACCAATATGCCTACAGTAATATTTCTCACTGTATTATCTCGAACTTCAGGTGTCCCAATAACTGATTCAGGTTTATTTGTACCATTTTGTTCCTCAAATTTTTCCCAAACATTTTTATTATCATCATTATTTTTTGCCCTAGAATAAACAGTTTCATTCAACTTATTTACCTCTTCTTGAATAGGTTCTTTTGAGACAACAACTCTTTTAGGTCGAGAATTTGGTTTTTCTGCCCAAAGTGCTATTTGCGCTGCAGTGGGGCGCTCCCATGTTTCAAGCGACAACATACGTTCAACCAAATATTGCAATTCATCAGAATAATTTCCTTTTATATATGGTACTTCTGCTCCACTCTTTTGCATACCTCCTCCTAAATCACCAAAAGGAACATTACCTGTCATCAACTCAAAAATAGTTGCACCTAACGACCAAATGTCACTAGCCTTAATTGGTGCAGGTTCTCTCGAAAAACGTTCTGGAGCCATATAAGCTGTTGTTCCTCCTGACACGTTACCCATCATACTTTTACGCAATGTACTACGAGCTTTAGTTGATATTCCAAAGTCAGAAATCAAACAACGTCCATTGTTATCAATAAGAATATTATCTGGTTTTATATCTTGATGTATGACATCTTGTGAATGCAAATAATCAAGTCCCGAAGCCACATCTGCCAAAAGACTCCAAATATCTGATTCTGACATTTTGCCTATACGACGAAGACACGAACCCTCCGAACAATATGGCATTATAAGATAAGGCATATTGTTATCTACATCAAAATGTTGAGGTTTTAATAATGCACTATGATTCAATGTCCATGTTCGACGAATTTCTTCACTAAAAGTTTTCACTCCATCATCATCCATACCACTGCCTGGTGCATATACTTTAAGTGCTATATCAATCGAAGTAAAAGTATCTTGCGCCAACCATACTTCAGAAAAACCACCACGACCAAGTAGTTTCTTTAATTGATATCTATTATGAAATAGTTGATTTTCTGTTAATCGCATATTAAATTTAGTTTATAAATTATTCATTAATAGTTGTATCTTTTCTTTCTTCTACATCTACTTCCTCAGATAAATCAACAACAGAATCACCACTAACTTCATCACCTCTATAAGTATCCTCTCCCAAGTTAGAGTTCTCCTCTGTTGTAGGTACAATATCTTGTTCTTGATCACCTGAATCTGTAGTTATTCCATTAAAAGTATCAACTACTTTTCCTTTATCAATGCCTGGATTTGTTTCTTTTGATGTTGTTACTTTATCTCTAGTTTTTCCTGTATTACTTTCTTCAACATCACCATCTAGTAGTTCTGGAGTAGAACCAATAACAACAGTATCTACTCCATCAACAATTTCATTTACATCAGAAATATCACCTTCTTCACCAAACGAAAACATCATCTCTACTTTATTCCATAATTCTACAATTTTCGCTCTTTTAACATAGCCAAAAGTCAATGATGCACCTAAAAACAAACAAAGTATGGCTAAGACAAAAACCGTTATTGGCTTAAACCCTTTTTTTGTTTCAACCTCCACAATCTCTTTCTTTTCATCGACAATCGTTGCTGCACCAGAAATGACTTGTGCAAGAACAACTGTCGTATTATCAGTCCAACCCACTTGTCGAGAACCTTCCCACAACGCATCACGACACTCATTCATCGATGTTTGGTTATTCTTAATAAAATACTCAATTTCATTATCTCGCAAAACCCCACAAAGACCATCACTACACAACAAAATAATATCCTCATTATGCAAATCAAACTCTGCAACATCAGGTTTTGCTACCATATTATTATCACCAAGACTTCGAGTAATAATATTATTATGAGGATGATCAAAAGCCAATTCAGCAGACAACTTACCAGCATCAACCAATTCTTGAACATATGAATGATCATGTGAAAGTTGTATTAAACCAGTTTTTGAATTATAACAATAAGCACGACTATCTCCACACCAACCCACATAGACTTTACCTTTTATCAACCAAGCCAAAACAATAGTACTTCCCATACCACGTTTTGTTTCATCATTTTTACCATCTTGCTTAATCTGTTCATCGGCATAAATAATCGATTTTTTAATATAATCCTTAATTGATGCTGAAGACTCTATAACATCCTCTGTTAATTTATCTGCAGAGAAATACTCTTTTATAGATTGCACAGCTATTTCTGATGCCACTTCACCAGCATTCATCCCCCCCATACCATCACAAACCAACAACAACGAACCTTTTTCGCCCAAAGAAAATTCTTTATCTGCCGTAAAGCCCCATCGATTATCCGCAAGATCTTCATCGACTTGATAATTATCTTCATTATTTGAACGGCCTGCAGCTTCACAACGAGCTGCAAGTCTAAGTTTTATATCTTTCATACTATTTATTTTTTTATTTAATTGCAGAAATTGGAACAACAAAACCTGTAGAACGACCAGCACCGGCTGATACAATACCAACTACAGTATAACTTGAGCCATCAGCATTAGCGCAGAAAACTGGACCTCCAGAATTACCTTGTTCATACGTAGTTTCAGTTGTAAGAATTATACCATTATTCAATCCTTGATCAGAAGTTGTTGCACTACTAAATTGAGGACGAATTTCAGATTCTGAATTAGCCCCCAAACCAAGAGGAAATCCTAATACACTTAATTTTGCTCCACGTGGAAGTTTTTCAGACAGTGTTGGAGCAATATGTAACCCTTTTACTCTTCCTGTATTATAATACGCATAATCAGTATCGTTCAATCCTGCAAATCTTATTCTCATTCCATCTACTGTTCTAACATCATCTTTACTTCTATTACACTTAAATTGAGATGATTTAAACGAAATAACATCTCCAGATGAAGAGTATGCCTTAAAATAAGCAATCACAGTTCCTCCGTTCGAAGCAATTACATTTGCATTTTGCAACAATTCTGTCTCTGGAGCAAAAAACCAAGGTTCAATAACATGACGTGCTGTAATAAATCTCCCTTCTTGATCAATAAAACCAGTTCCACTCCAACCACCATCTACCTCTTTCGTTTGACCTTCAAAAGTTATGACTATACGTTCTGCCCAAATAAAATAAACATAAGGGACACACGCCTCAAGATCTTTTTCTCCTTTTACTAACTCTTCTGAAACTTTAACCCGAAAATTTTTAGCTTTTTTTACTTCTCCACTAAGTTTTCCAACTAATTTAGAAATAGAATCATTGTTTGCAATCAATCTTTCCATCTCCTCTTGAGCAATAGAATCCTTTATTGCTTGTTCTCTTTCTATAGCCACAAGTTGATCCTCCAAGTCCACTTTGATGTTATGTCCTGCCCAAATAGCATATCCACCACCACTCAAAGATAGTAACAATACAACTGCCAATACCGCAACTGCTGTTTTATACGGACGAAGAGCTTGCTGAGCAAACAAATTCATACGAGCTGTAAAATTTATACTCTTAACAGTTGATTTTTCTCCAGAAGGAATAATAAAACCTAATTTTGGTCCGTTAACCGACAATTGAATTTCATCACCATTTTGTAAATACCATTCATTTTTAACTGGATGCCCATTCAAAAAAGTTGTATTTGTCTTTGACAGTTGTATCAATTTCCAATTATCACCATCACGCACAATAGCTGCATGACGACGTGATACTGTAGTAAATGACTCATCAAAACGAACTTGACATTTATCATCACGTCCTAATTCAATTTGATCTACAATAATTTGTTGCGATTCTCCCGCTCTATGATATTTAGAAGAGACCTTATGCTCAAGTATGAAGTATTTTTTACCGGAAGCATTAAATAATGAACCCATACCAGCTCCTACAGAACCAGCAAATGAGCGTTTATAAGTGTTTTGTGTTGGTTGTGACATAATATAACAAATTTTATTTTAAACATTATTACATAGCAGAAGCAAATCCTATTATAAAGCAAAGGACAAAAACAACAACAAAATAAATCACAGCTCCTTTTGTCCATGATTTTTGCCTTGCGTCAAATTCCTCTGCAGTCATTCTATCTTTACAATTTTCCCAAGCCCATCTATTTCCATTAAAGCCTAAAACAAAAAGCATAACAAAATTAACGCATGGAATAAAACATAACAAAGAAATCCACACACTATGACAAACTCCCCAAATCCAACTTAACAAAAATGCACACCAACTAAACTTATTTAAACACTTTGGTGTAGTTTGTTGTTGATGAACAGGTTGTTGATATTGAACTTGTGGTTGAGGAGTAACCACATGTTGTTGACCAAAATCTTGCATTGTGTGAGCATTTTGTTGCGAAATTCGTTGCGTTTCTCGCCCTAATCCTAAACTCCTACGCACTTGGTTCATATCCAATTGATATGACCGAGACAAAAATATCGCATCATGCATTTGTATTTCAACTTTAGTTTGATGAACTAAATGTCCATTTACATAACTACCATTAGAACTATGATCTTTAAAAATAATTCTACCATTATCTTCAATTATAGTTGCATGATTTGTACTTACAGTATTATAACTCGAATCTACAACTATATCAGAATTTGTATTACGTCCTATTGCTATTTGTTTCATGTTTTTTAAGTATTAAATTCTTTAATATGCCTCCATTCTTAATTTAGTATCTCCTATTGAAATAATATCTCCCACCGAAAGAAAATAACCATTTGTAGAAACTTCCTTAGCATTTACATAAGTTCCATTCAATGATTTTTTCCAAGTTCGAGATTCGTGCGCATCCCATTGACCATCACGAATAAACCAAACATTACTTGTGACATCAAATTCTAATGTACAATGACGACGAGAGATGTAACGACTTTGATTTTCGCAAATTGCTAAAGTATTATTTACTGAGTAGTCTTGACGCCCCATAGTGATAATAGAAGACTTTGACTGAAATTGCGTCAAATCATAAACCTTTCCGTATTCTTCACCTTGCATCACTTTTAATCTATAACCTTTAACATACTGAGGTTTCACTAATTCTATTTCATCAATATGTTTTTGATTATGCGATATATGAGGCAATAAAGCCAATACATCATCAACAGATTGTAAACGTTGTTTAAAATCAGGCACTAAACAACCTTCTATCACAGGTAAAAACATTGTTCCATAAACTGACATTCTCAAAGCTGAACGATTCCATTTTCCCTCTTTGCCATTTTTGATATACATTACAAGATCATTCTGGTCATTTAATGTTCCAAATGGTAAAACTCCAGTAAGCAATTGATACATTACTACACCAAAAGAAAAAATATCAGTGGTTGGCAAAACTGTAGCATCGCCAGCACGAGGCATAACTTGCTCTGGTGGCATATACGCGTATGTACCAAATATTTGTTGTGGTTTACCTAAAATATTTCGTTCAGTCATTCGCTTATTGCGGTCTCCAGAGATACCAAAATCAGTCAAAGCTGCTGTTCCATCCGATTTTAATAGAACATTTTCAGGTTTTAAATCGCGATGAACTTTACCACATTGATGCAATGCCTTTAATCCCAACAAAATTTGCTGCCCTATAAGATTCCAATCTGCACTACGAGGACAAGATGACAAATCTCCTTTAGGACAAAATTCCATTAATATATAAGGATTCCCTTCAACAAAACCACGATCAATAGAATGTACAAGATAAGGACTTTTAATTTGTCCAGTTTGAAATTCCATTTCAAAACGGTCGCATAATTGTTGACGAATTTCAGGTGCAACTTCCCAAAGTTTTAAAAGTTTAAGAGCATAAACATCTCTTGCCCCTTTAGTTACTTTAAACACTTTACCAAAAGCACCTTCACCTAAAACCTTTGTGACTGTATATTTTCGATCAATAACATCACCAACCGAAAAATCACAACGATTTGCTATTGCCATAATGTAAATTATTTTTCGACAGTAAATACAAATTGACGATTACCCATCAAAATTATATCCCCATCTTTAAGTTGTGTCTTTTCATTAACATGAATAAAAGTTGTTTTTTGAGCACTACAATCCTCAAGGTGCCAATTACCACTTTCATCACAAGATAATTTTGCTTGACATTGAGAAGTAATAGTTGGATTTTCTGCTTCCAAATTTGCTCTATTTAAAGTATGAACTTCTCCTTCCTTAAAAGATATTGCCTCCAATTTTTCTTCTGTCGGAGCAGTAATAGGAGTTAATTTACATTGTTTTTTTGCTGGAACATTTATCCATGGATTAATAGTACCAGTACCAACTGGATTAACATTTTGTCTTGGCATAGGATTGTGTTTTTCTTCTATACTATTGTTTTGTTGTAATTCATATTTACAATTAGGGCAAACCACTGCACCTTGTCGCAATGGATATCCGCATTTAGGACATTCATTTTCCTTCGCTTTTTCTGGAGTATTTAATCCTCCAAAAACATCAGATTCAAATACTGTTGATTTCAAACTATCTGCAACTACATTAGTTGCAATAGGTTCAACACGATGTTGTGGTGCTCCAGACAAAGAAGTTCCACATTTTTCACATTTTGAATTACCGTTAGGATTTTCCCAACCACAATTATTACATCTCATATTTTTAATATTTTTATTTTATTAAATCAATAACTACTTGGAATAGAATATACCCAACGCATATCATTATAAGTTACATACAATTGAGAACCTCTTGAAGTTTCATTATAAAATCTCAACTGAACCGTACAACGAAACCCTTCTTCATCTACACAATCAAGATAAATAGAACTTGACTCATAATCTTCAGTCTCTTTTTGCTGACCTATAATATCATAAATTTGAGTTCTTTGACTATAAATAGTAATACGTTCCCTATCAAAATCAATAACAATAAGCACATTGCAATCTTCCCATTCACCCCATTCACCCCAATTTCCAGAATACTCATTTTTGTACTGATATGCAATACCTGAAGTTCTCAATTTTGACACTTCTGCATAATTCATTTGCATAAAAGAAAATAAAACAAATAATAAAACAAATAATTTTTTCATAACAGTATGTATTAAAAATGTTAATAATATCAATTTTACTTCACTACAAGACACAAAAAAAGCGTGAAACTTCGTCTATTACTCGTTTCACACCTTAAGGCCTTCGCATTGCCCAACCGAGTTAAACGAGCAATGCAGAAGTCCACGCCGATATATTGTCCCAACTGCTAATCCAATATGGATAATTCTTGTTTTTTGAACTATTTTCTTATGCCGAATCGTATCAAAATAATGAAAACAGAACTCCAAAAATCGAATTTTTCCAATTTTGGATGCAATATTGGCTATATACAATACACCCATGAACATCTACCATTGCTTTGTATTCAACTCGGTTTATAGAAGTTGCGAAGTTCTAAGGTGTCGAATATCAAAGCGTTATAGTAAACGCCATTTTTTATATGTCTGCCAATCCCACCCTATTCAAAGCAGACTGCCCCGGCATGGAATCGACAACGACAAATGTAATATTTATTCTTAATAAAACAAAATTTTTGTTGATTATTTTTTTATGTTTTTAAACATAAAAAAGGGCGCTCTATAATAAGCGTCCTTTTCAACTACAGCAAATTCAAAAAATACCAAGCAAATCCATACAACGGCACATCTACAATTTTATTTCCTTCTTCATACGCCTGAAGTGATGTGCGAACTGCTGTTTTTATTGAATATTTATTTATAAATAATCCTAAAGATTTTGCCCTTAAATTACGTTCTGCTTTGACCTCTATCGGTATCACTTGTGACTTACTTTGCACTACAAAATCAACCTCTGCTATACTAGCCTCTGGCGACCAATAATATACCGATGCATTCGTCATTGACTTCATTTCTTGTAATACAAACTGCTCAGTAAAAGCTCCTTTATATTGACCAAAATACTGACTCCCCGACAACATAGTCTCCTCATCCAACTGCAACATTGCACCTAACAAACCAATATCAAGCATATACAATTTAAAAATATCTGGCTCCTCAAATCCTGCCAACGGTAGTTCTCCTGAAACAATACGTGTAACTTTATATATCAAACCTGCATCTTGCAACCACTCTATAGAAGTTTCAAAATCTTTTGCCCGCGCCGAACCCCGCAATGCTGAATATACAAATCTCTTGTTCTCCTTTGCCAATTGTGATGGAATAGAATTCCATAACAATAACATACGTTTTACAATCTCCTTTGGTGGATGCTTTGAAAAATCATCTGCGTATGATTTTAACAACTGTTCTTGGACCTTTCTTACCTCTTTATAATCATTCCGTTCTATAAAGGTTTTCACAACCTCAGGCATTCCTCCTACAAAGTAATATTGACGCAACAAATGTATAAACTGATTTTCAAATGCTGTAATTGCCTTCCAATCCCTAGAATCCAACAAACTAATCATACCCTCTTTGCCCATTGCCATCAAAAATTCTTTGAAACTCAATGGATACATTTGTAAAAATTCAACTTTCCCAACTGGAAATGAATCATTTTTATGATCTATAACACCCAACAACGACCCTGCTGCAATAATATGATATTGTGGGGCTTTTTCTTTAAAATACTTTAAAGCCAACAACCCTCGACGTGCAACTTGAACCTCATCAAAAAACAACAATGTCTTATGAGGAACTATTGTTTTATGAGAAAAAGCTTGCAATGACAATATTATACGGTTAATATCAAAATCTATTTCAAACAAATCTCTCAATTGTTCTGCATCTTCAAAATTTATTGACACTATATCATCAAACTCATTCTTGCCAAATTCTTCTACAATCCAAGTTTTTCCTGTCTGACGGGCTCCTTCAAGAATAAGCGGTTTTCTAATATCATCTGACTTATCTTTCCAGTTTTTTAAATCTTTATAAATCTCTCTTTTCATACTATTTTAATTAGATATGCAAAGTTACTAATTTTCTTTTAATTACACAACAAAAACTGCAAAATCTTGACGAACTTCCACCTTAACTACTGCAAAATCTTGACGAACTTTCATCATAACTAATACAAAATCTTGACAAACTTTAAAAAAATTGTCCCCCCCACCAAGACCCCTTACCCTCAAGCATACTGCAAGCAACCTTCACCGAAGAAAACAGTCATCTTTACAGCCCTATTTGCAAAGTGAGTGCAAACCGAGAGTAATCAAAATTTATTTTAGATTACCGAGGTGAAGCCTCACTTCGTAAAATTAATTTACAAAGTGAGTGCAAACCGAACGCAAACCAAATTTATTTGAGTTTGCTGAGGTGCAGCCTCTCTTCGTAATTTTAAATTACAAAGTCCACAAAGTTGGTAAATAAATACCCAACTTTGCAATTGCAAAGTTGCAAAGTTCAGGCAAACACCTGATTATTAAGCCAAAAGAACTTTTATAGCACAAACAACACAAAATAGACTACATAGCATAACCAAAAGATTATCAACACATTACCCCGACTTTGCAAACTTTGCAAACTTTGCAACCCCTTATTTTTTGCAAAGTCAACGTAGTTTTTTCCTGAAAAAATAGACATTCTTCCTAGATTTATTTACACCCCCAAAATACCTCTCAACACCTAAAACTGTTGCAAAGTTCCCCATATTCCTCCTCTACCTCAAAAATAACGTAATTTTTTTAATTTTTTTCTTGCTTATTTTCAATAAGATACAAACTATTTTAAAATTTCTTTTTCAAAATATCCAAGAAAACAGCCAAAGCGCTTTCGAGATGTTGTATATTTGCACCGTTAAAACACAACACAATAATTTACGAATAATTAATGAAAATTTACCTTAAACACTAACATCTAAAATCTATTTTTTATGAAAACTGAAACCATCTCTAATTTTGCTTTTGAGGTCAAAGATCAACTACCTCAAATTCTTCAATCTATCGTAAACCACTCTGCTTCACCTGCCGAAGCAGATATGATGCTTATGGGCACAATCACTACCCTATCAGCCACACTACCTAACATCTACGGTATCTACGACCAAAACCCGGTATTCCCAAATCTCTATCTCTTTATCAATGCTAAAGCTTCGGCTGGTAAGGGTCGCCTCAAAATGTGCAAAAGTCTTATTAAACCTATCGTCCAAGAGCAACAAACCACATCTAATGTGCAATCACTTCTTCTCCCTGCCAACAGTAGCGCAACGGCTATCTATCAACAACTTGCTCTTAACAATGGAAATGGTCTAATTTTCGAAACTGAAGCTGACACTCTGAATATTGCTATGCGCAATGGTTTTGGCAATTTCTCGGATGGCCTACGCAAAGCCTTCCACCACGAATCTATCAGCTACCTCCGCCGCAAAGAAAACGAACGCATTGATATCAACGAACCGCATCTTTCAATCGTACTCTCTGGCACTCCTAAACAATGCCGAAAACTAATTCCTAGTGCCGAAAATGGTCTTTTCTCACGTTTTGCTATCTTACATCTCGAATCAAACAATGCGTGGAACGATGTTTTCTGTAAAAATAATGAATCGAATACCCTCGCCTACTCGCTACTTGCAAATCGCATCTATGAACTCTACAAACGCCTTCGTTGCGTTGAAAAACCAATTGAGTTCAAGTTTACTGACAAACAAAAAACTCTTTTTAATCAACATTTCAATGGCATACAACAATCGCTTATCGATGATGATAATTTCACTGCTTCAATCCGCCGTATAGGTCTCATCACCTATCGCATTGCGATGATTCT
>JAZRCE010000149.1:0-4460 GCA_045635445.1 Candidatus Aphodosoma sp. | reverse complement strand
ACGGAATTTGTTCATCACCGTGTCGCGTTGTGCTTGACTAAGGTCGCCATGCAAAGCATCTGCGTTGTAGCCATCTTTCATCAATTTTTCGGCTACATCCTTAGTTTCTTGGCGTGTACGACAAAATACGATACCATAAATATCTGGATTCATATCCACGATGCGTTTCAATGCAAGATAACGATGGTCGGCACGCACCATATAATATATGTGTTCGACATTGTCGGACCCAGCATTGCGTGTGCCCACAGCTATTTCGGCTGCATCGTGCATATATTGACGCGATATTTTAGCAATTTCGTTAGGCATTGTGGCTGAAAACAAGAGAGTTCTGCGTGTTTCAGGCACATCTTTCAATATGGTTTCGATGTCTTCTTGGAATCCCATATTGAGCATCTCATCTGCCTCGTCAAGAACTAGGAAACGAACTTCGGATAGATCGACTTTACCACGATTGATGAGGTCTATCAATCGGCCTGGTGTTGCCACAAGCACTTGTGGTTGAACGTCTAACTGCTTGTATTGCGACACTATGCTTTCGCCGCCATATACTGGCACAACCTTAACGCCTCGCATTTTAGATGCAAAATTCTTTATATCGTTGGCTATCTGAATACACAATTCGCGTGTAGGTGCTAACACGAGCGACTGAATTTTGCGTTGTTCTACATTCACCATATTTAATATAGGCAAACCGAAGGCTGCAGTTTTGCCCGTGCCGGTTTGTGCCAACGCCACAAGGTCGTTATCGTGAGTCAACATATATGGTATAACTTGCTCTTGCACAGGCATTGGATTCACAAAACCCAATTCTGCAACAGCATCTAAAATCTCTTGGCGTAAGCCTAATTCTTGAAATGTCATTATCGTTCTAATATATTCAAACATTTTTGCAAAGAGTCGACCCAATAAGGCACTTCGATGCTAAATGTTGTTTTGATTTTTGTTTTATTAAGTACACTGTAGTGTGGACGTGGGGTGCGCACAGGATATGCCGAACTTTCTATCGGGTTGACCTTACATTCGATTCCTGCTAATTTATGAATCATTGTTGTGAAATCATACCACGAGCAAACGCCTTCGTTAGAGAAATGATATACACCACTAACCCACTCTTTATCAGCAATTATACTCAAAATAGTTTGCGCCAAATCTGCCGCATAGGTTGGTGTGCCTACTTGGTCGAATATAACGTTTAATTCATCACGTTCGCGTCCCAAACGAAGCATTGTTTTTACGAAATTGTTGCCAAACGAAGAATACAACCACGATGTGCGGATAATAATAGCATCATCACATTCAGCAACCAAAGCATCTTCGCCTGCCAATTTTGTGCGTCCATACACATTTGTTGGACATACCGACATATCCTCGGTATATGGTTTGTAAGCACAACCATCAAATACATAGTCGGTTGACACATGCACAATCTTTGCACCATATCTCTTTGCCACAATACCTAAATTGCGCACGGCATCTACATTCACTTTAGTAGCATTTGCTTCGTCATCTTCTGCCTTATCAACAGCCGTATAAGCAGCGCAATTGACTATATGCGACACTCTTTCAGCTTCCATAAATGCGTCTAGCTGAGCCAAATTAGTGATGTCCAATGTATCTACATCGGTGTATACTGCTTCAATCTCAGAACGTCGACCTAATACTACACGCATTTCATTGCCGAGTTGCCCATTGGCTCCAGTTATCAATAGTTTCATAATCAGAATATTGTGCCTAAATCTTTCAACAATGGATGTTTTGTATCTTTTTCTGAAAGCAATATTTTATCGGCAGGTATCCCCCAATCAATATTTAGTGTCGGATCGTTATAAATAACTCCTCCGTCAGCCTCTGGATGATAGAAATTATCGCATTTATACGAAAATATCGCTGTCTCGCTCAACACTGCAAATCCATGGGCAAATCCACGAGGAATCAAAAATTGTAAATGATTTTCAGCTGTTAATTCAACAGCATACCACTGGCCATAAGTCTCTGAATCTGAACGCAAGTCTACTGCCACATCGAGCACTGCGCCTTCAATCACTTGCACCAATTTTGCTTGACTATATGGCGGACGTTGAAAATGCAACCCACGCACTACGCCATACGATGATTTCGACATATTATCTTGCACAAATTGTTGTGTTATACCTGCTTCGCGATAACGCTCTTCGTTGTATGTTTCAAAGAAGAATCCACGAGCATCAGCAAATACTCGTGGTTTTATCACTACTAAGTCCTTAATTGGAGTTTTTATTATTTCCATATTATTTTAATAAATCAAGTATGTATTGACCATATTTTGTTTTATCAAGTTTAGAACCTAGCACACGCAATTGTTCATCATCAATCCAACCATTACGCCAAGCTATCTCTTCTATACAACTAACATAAAATCCTTGACGATTTTGTATTGTTTCTACAAAATTAGATGCTTCAAGTAAACTATCACAATTGCCTGTATCTAACCATGCAAATCCACGTCCAAACAACTCTACCTGCAATGTTCCTTCCTCAAGATACAATTTATTCAAATCAGTGATTTCATACTCTCCTCGCGCCGATGGTTTCAAATTCTTTGCTTTTTCTGTCACAGTTTGATCATAAAAATACAATCCTGGCACAGCATAATTACTCTTTGGTTCTATAGGTTTCTCTTCCAATGAAATCACTTTGCCTTCCTCATCAAATTCCACAACTCCATAGGCACGAGGGTCTTTTACATAATAACCAAAAATACAAGCACCTTTGTCTATTTCAGCAGCACGACGCAACATTTTCGAAAAACCTTGTCCATAAAACATATTATCTCCAAGAATCAAACATCCTTTTTCGCCATTCAAAAATTCTGCACCTAACACAAATGCTTGAGCCAAACCATTTGGCACTTCTTGAACTTTATATTCAAATCGCATACCTAACTCTTCACCAGTACCAAGCAATTCACGGAACATAGGTAAATCACGAGGTGTTGAAATAACCAAAATTTCACGAATACCCGCCAACATCAACGTCGACAATGGATAATAAATCATAGGTTTGTCATAAACAGGCATAATTTGCTTCGAAATTGCTTTCGACAATGGATAAAGGCGCGTTGCACTACCGCCAGCCAGAATAATTCCTTTCATAATATTTTTTCTAAAGTTAAGTTTCTTCTATAAAATCCATATATTTTTTAAATATATTTTCCACATATCTAACCGTATACATTCCTCTAAAAAATCCATATTTACATACTTCATCTGCATAATATTTTGATTCTTGTAAGGCTAACATCCATTTATCTACACTTCCACTCCAAATATGTGGATTATCTCCATATTTCTCTGCCAAAGCCATCGCATCACGCACATGTCCAGGTCCTGCATTGTAACTTGCCAACACAAATTTTTGTCTCTCACACCGATTCTCTATCTCTAAAAATCTTTTATCCAAAAACAATAAATAATCAACACCTGCAGCTATTGTCTTTTCTGGATCTAAAATTTCATCGCCAACCAATCCAAAACGCTCAGCCGTACGAGGCATAAATTGCATCAATCCTCTTGCACCTTGCGAAGAAACAATATCATTATTAAATCTTGATTCATTCCATACCAACGATGCCAACATTACCCAATCCCAACCTAATCGTTCAGACTCTTTAATGAATATTTCATCATACTTCGATATAGTGCGACCTAAAGGCTCACGTCTGACATCAGTTGCAACCGATTTATGCACCATCTCTTTTGCTATATTAAACAAAGAATACGAATCTTTCATCGTAAATTCATTGCTATTCAAACACAATAGTGCAACAAAACAAATTCTAAGTATGATCAGATAATTATTTCTCAAGATTCTTTTCTATATACATTCTTAATATATCTACTGCCACTTGATTATTTCCACCTTCTGGTATAATCAAATCGGCATAGCGTTTAGTTGGCTCAATAAATTGCTGATGCATTGGTTTCAATATTCGCGTATAACGCTCCATTACAGCCTCTGCCGTGCGTCCACGTTCTACTATGTCGCGCGAAATCACACGTATCAATCGTTCGTCAGAGTCGGCATCTACAAATATTTTCAAATCCATCTGCTCACGCAACCCCTCATCACACAATGCCAATATTCCCTCAACTATCACCACCTTACGTGGCTCTATATGAATTGTTTCTGGCTGACGTGTGCAAGTGATATACGAATATGTTGGTTGTTCTATCGACTTGCCTGCTTTGAGCATCGCCAAATGCTCCGACATAAGCGACCACTCAAACGCATCAGGATGGTCGAAATTAATAAACTGACGCTCTTCAACAGGCACGTGACTACTATCTTTATAATAAGAGTCTTGTGGCAATACCACCACTTCGCCCGCAGGCAGACTTTCTACTATCTTTCGCACCACGGTCGTCTTTCCCGACCCAGTGCCACCAGCAATACCAATTACAAGCATATTTCTTTTATTT
>JAZRCE010000148.1:0-2304 GCA_045635445.1 Candidatus Aphodosoma sp. | reverse complement strand
CGACGACACTACCGACAACAACTGCAAAGTGATACCAAACGATGCCATATCCGATAGCGGGATATAGAGCGGACCGACAAATGTGCTAAGTCGGAAGGTAAGAAAACCGCCAATAGATGCCAATCCCAATCTAATAGCATTAGGCATAATTGCCTTTAATACATCTCGATAGCCATCTACACTGACAGATGCCAAAGAGTTTATGATATTTTTATCGTAAAACGATTTTCTGCTTAGTATGCGTATCACCAACACCGACAACAACTGCGCCGACACGATAGCCACCAATCCTAATCCACACAACAAAAATAGCACAGCAAGAAGCAAATAAGAGACGTTACCTATCAACACTATCTGATTTTTGCGCTTCACCAAACCACGCCCATTCAACAGCGCATCATAATATAATGTGTATAGATTGTAACTATTCACCAAACAAACTATCGCCCAAGCCACATACACCTCACGCACATCGCCGGCATAGTTATGCATTAATGTGAATATATAAAAAGTGCCACAAATAGATAAAAATAGAAACAATATTAGGGCAATACGCGAATAGAAATATTGCATTGCACGGATTGTGCGTTTTAAAAGTCCGTAATCTATGGTGACTATATTTGCATCATCGACATACTCGTGTCCATCTCGTTTCAACGAACGCACACCACTGAATATATACGCCACATTGCGCGCAAACGATGGGCTGAAACCGAAGTCCATTATGGTGGTTATCAGGGTGACAGATGTGAATATGGTCCACACACCCACAGTCTCTGATGGCAACATATTGAGCACCATCGGGAATAATAATACCCCCGAACCTATACGAAACAACGTTGCCAACGTTGCCCATATCAAATCACGCTTACCTATGTTTTCTACTGCCACCTTTTCTAAGTTGAAAGTTGAAAATTAAAGAGCCTTGTAGCACTAATCACTAATTGCCCTTTTATAAATTTCTATTAACTGATTCCCTACTCTATCAAAACTATATTTCGCGGCTCGTTCTTTTATTTTGATTGAATCATATTTTTTCACATTATCAATCATTGCCGACATTGCCTTGACTAACGAGTTCACATCTTTTACTGGCACAATAATGCCTGTTGTTTCGTCAATCAACTCTTCGGCAATGCCCACCGGAGTAGATATTATCGGCATACCACACGCCGCAGCCTCTTCAAGCACGACTGCGGCTGTTTCGTAGTTCGAAAAGAGCACAAAACAGTCCGACGCTTCCATCCACTCCTTCACCTGTTCGGGAGTCTGCTCGCCAGTAAATTGAATGAATCCTCGACTCCCTAATTTATAATTATCAGCCAAACTACGAGTAAAAAATATATCTTGTCCCGTGCCGACCATTACCATTTCAAAATCATTGCGTTGCTTCGACAACTGCTCCACTGCCTCCACTATTGCCAATGTGTTTTTGGCTCTATTATCAAAACAACTCACATGAAGGAAACGAAATTTACCTTCACGAACACGATTTGTCGTGTCATTATTATAAAAAAAATCATCCACCACATTGGGCACTATTTGCCAATTAGCGTGCCTCAACCCACATTGTTTCATCGCATTCATCAACTTCGCCGACACAGGCATCACTGCACTCGCCCGTCTCACAATCATCTCACTCATTTTTTTTCGCATCACCCCTCTATAATCGCCATTTTCTGGTAAATAACCAGACCAATGTTCCATCACAACATACGGAACTCCATATTTCCGTTTCAACCACCAAGCCAACAATCCTTGCTTGGTCAACACATTAACATGCACTACATCAGGCGTACCATATCGTTCATGCCAATATTGCCACAACTGCTTCATAGCTTGCACTTCACCCCAAACTCCACCTTTGTTTGTATAAATCACTACTTCGCGTACTCCTTCAACTACCTTATCCTCAATTTCATTATGCATTATGCATTGTGAATTGTGAATTGACAAAACTCCAACCTCAACCCCCTGGCGTGCAACTACTTGAGCATGTTTGCGCACAAATAACCCTACCATTGCATCATATCGATGAGGATACCATGGAGTTAAAAAAAGAACTTTCATAGTTGAATATTATTTGATTATATAAAATAAAAACAAAAGAACAGAAGAACATAAAATATACTCTTATGTTCTTCTGTCTTTTATAGAATTATCAATTAATCTTGACAAGCGCAGATGAGGTTACGGTCGCCCCAACCATTATCTACACGAGCAACAGAAATCCAGAATTTGTTTTCTTTCACCCATGGGAGTGGGAATGCTGCTTTCTCACGACCATAAGAGTGATTCCATTCG
>JAZRCE010000147.1:0-2551 GCA_045635445.1 Candidatus Aphodosoma sp. | reverse complement strand
CTAACTTTACAACAGGCGGACCCTCTGTCGGCTCCCGAAGTGGGCAGTTCGGGCTCCCGAATCAAAGACCAAAATAACCTTAATATACTAACACTCTAATCTGTGTGTGATATGAAAAACTTGACCAAACTTTTGTGGATGCTGGCGCTGGTGGCGCTGGTGGCCTGTGAGAATGAGTTGCCGTTTGATGTCGTGCAACAAGAAATCGTTGTTGAGGCAGAACAAAACAAAGAGTTTGTGCCTTACGAGGGGATGATTAAATTGGGCAAACAATTGGAGAATCCTTATTCTGTAACAAATATGCAAAAAGCATTTGAGATGTTGCCACCCGAAAGTAGGGGAGCGTATACGGTGGATGATATCCAACCGACACATTTGTACGTTAAGTTTAAACCTGCAAATGTTGATGAATTGGATATGCTTTTTTGGTCGAATGACGATATTCATTTTTATTCCTATCCTTTGGACTACGAACGCGAAACGGGTGGCTACTATCGGGATCCGTCTTTACCCGAAGATGTCCCCACATACTATTATGCATCTATTCCTATTCAGCGTCAGATACCCAATGAGTGTGATTATGAAATTTTAGAGGAATTGTATATTCCAGATGAGCTCACAGAATACACCCGCACGCTTGCACCTTCGTTTGTCAACGCTATTGTCAAACAATCTTTTGAACTGACAAACAATGAGTATGAAGGTGTTTCGGTTGAAACACGTAGTGATGGGCAAACTCGAGCCTCATACACTTATAGTGGAAGAATTAGGGTGTATGATCAACTTATGCAGCAATACGTCCCTGTACCAGGTGCTCTTATTAAGTGTACACGTTGGTTTACAACGGTTACCGCACTTACCAATACCAATGGTTATTATACGATGACACGCGAATCTCAAAACAAATATCAGTATGCGATTTATTGGGAGAGGGATAATCAGTACGACATCCGAGATGGCGAATTGGATCAAGCTGTTTCGGATGGCCCAGAACAAGTGGCTGGTTGGAGTATTGATATTGGAACCGGAAGTCCTCGTGGTATAAACTACGCAACTATTGGTAGGGCTGCGTATAGGTATTTTTATGGTAATACAGGTGGTTTGAATAGAGCAACTCCCATGAATTGGGGCGACTTGAAAATATGTTATATGCACAAGTCCCACGAACAAAATTGGGGCGGGTATTTTTCTCCCAAAGAAACCTTTGAGATAGGTGGCAATGTGTATATTTACCAGAAACAAGGTAATAGTATTTGTCCTACTCAAACTGTATTCTCCAATACCATTCATGAGATAGGTCATTCTACTCAGTGTGCAGCAATGAGAGCTGCTAATTTTAGGGATGTTGATGATTTGTTAAAAGAGAGTTGGGCAGAATTTGTTCAAGGTTACCTGACATATATCGAATATGGTGAGTTGGGTAAATATGATATGAGCACATATTATTTTGAGGATTACTGTGATATGAGTGGCCAACAAATAGGTATATATCATGCATTAATATGGCCTTGTATTCCAGATAAATACTCTTGTATGATAATAGACCTATATGATGATTTTAATCAACGGATTGAATGGAGTGACCAATCTTCTCTTAGTGATGTCACATTACCTAATGACGTTATTACTGGCTACTCTCCATCGGTTTTGAACACTATGATAAATCAGTGCTATGACATAGAAGATGTTCGTACATATCTTAAAGTAGACAAACCTACTGGTGTGACCAATTCAATGATAGATACATTTATTAACTTTTTTATAGATAATTATGAGGCTGAATAGATTCGTAATGCTTGCTGTTATTGTGGCACTGATGAATGGTTGTGTTCAACCAATGGGGGGCAATTGGAATCCTTACGGAGAATGGAATATTTGCAATCAGACATCTCACGAAATTGTGGTTCAGATAAATTTTGTCTCAGATTCTCGTGGCGATATCTCTCAAATAGTAGGTACGCAGATGACTGCTAAAATTGCAAGTGAGCACGATAGTATGATGTTTTACCTCCCTAATTATACAGACTCCGAGCAAATTGTTATATCTTTCAAGTTTGCTAATGGGTTGACTCATGTATTTGAGGGTGATTTGATTGATCACGATGTGAGGGCTAATGAAAGCTGGGCCGTTGAGTATAAATACGAAGGGTACTGGGCATATCATACCTATACTTTCACCGACGAGGACTACGAGAGAATAATGGCTCTACATGTCGATGAGGAGTAGATGGATGTTTCGGAGTTTTGAAAAAACGGGAATCTGCAAAATTGTCGATATTTAGGAGTTCCTGAATTATTGGTATTTCATAATGAAGGCCCGTTCCGATGAGGAGCGGGCTTTTTTATGTGCGTTTTTTCTCGATGGGGTGGTTTGGGGATTTGGGCGGTCGGAAATATGGAATATGATACCTTAAAATTCGATGTTTTTTGGTCGAAAAGTTTGGAAAGTCGTTTTTGCGACTCTAACTTTACAACAGGCGGACCCTCTGTCGGCTCCCGAAGTGGGCAGTTCGGGCTCCCGAATCAAAGACCAAAATAACCTTAATATACT
>JAZRCE010000146.1:0-31598 GCA_045635445.1 Candidatus Aphodosoma sp. | reverse complement strand
GCAGGCTGTCTTGCTCTTATGGATGCTGGTGTACCTATCCACAAACCTGTAACAGGTATCGCAATGGGTCTTATCTCTGAAAACAAAGGTACTAACTACGCTGTCCTCAGCGACATCCTCGGCGACGAAGACCACCTTGGCGATATGGACTTCAAAGTAACAGGTACTCGCGATGGTATCACTGCTACTCAAATGGACATCAAAGTTGATGGTCTTAGCTACGAAATCCTCGAAAAAGCTCTTCAACAAGCTCGCGACGGACGTATGCACATCCTCGACAAAATCCAAGAAACTCTTGCTGAACCACGTCCAGACCTCAAACCACACGCTCCTCGCATCGTAACTATGATGATTCCTAAAGAACTCATCGGTGCAGTTATCGGCCCTGGCGGTAAAATCATCCAAGGCATCCAAGCTGAATCTGGTGCAGTTGTTACTATCGAAGAAGTTGAAGAAGGTGGTCGCGTAGAAATCGCAGGTACTAACAAAGCACAAATCGACTCTGCAGTAGCTCAAATCAAAGCTATCGTAGCAATCCCAGAAGTAGGCGAAACTTACACTGCAAAAGTTAAATCTATCATGGCTTACGGCTGCTTCGTAGAGTTCATGCCAGGCAAAGAAGGTCTTCTCCACATCTCTGAAATCGACTGGCGTCGTTTCGAAACAATGGGAGAAACTGGCATCAAAGAAGGCGACAAAATCGACGTTAAACTCCTCGAAATCGACCCAAAAACAGGCAAATTCAAACTCTCAGCAAAAGTATTGAAAGAAAAACCTGAAGGCTATGTAGAGCAAGAACGCCGTCCTCGCCCAGAGCGTCAAGAACGTGGAGAACGTCGCCCACGTCCTGCGCGTCAAAAACGTGGAGACCGCCGTGCTCCCCCAGAGAACAACGAACGCCCAGCAGAACAACCTACAGCACCACAAAACGACGAAACAATTGAATTCTAATTCATACAACAAAAAGGTGGTGTCATCCCCGACACCACCTTTTATATTACAATCCCCTCCTAAAAAACAACAACCAATAACTATTTATTAGTTATATACTAGAACATAACAACTATAACATTAGTAACTAAAAAAAATGCTCCCATAGTTTAATGGATAGAATGAAGGATTCCGGTTCCTTTGGTTGCGGTTCGATTCCGCATGGGAGTACAATAAAAGGTGGATAACCATTCGGTTATCCACCTTCTATATATACCAATCAATTATTATTTTACAAATTTAACATACGAGCCATTTGTTTGCAACAAATAAGTTCCTTTTGCCAAACCAGTCAAATTAAGTTCAGTCTTTTCTGTATCAACAATTGATTGCATAACCAATTTACCCTCCATAGAATAAATAGATAATACATCACCTACCTCAACACCCTCTACAAATAAAGATTCATCCTCTTGATAAACTACAAGTTGAGAATTATCTGATACATATTCAACAGCTGTATATGGACGATCAGTCAATTTAACTTCATACGCTTGATAAATATCAAAACCATTGACATTTGAAGTCGATGCATTCTTACCTACCCACACAGCTAAACGCATATTATCCAACACAAACTTATCTTTTAATACATCTACAAACTCCATAGTAAAAGCACCATTTGAAACAGAAGTATAATCACCATAAACAGAAGTAAAGAACGAACGAACAATATGAGTATGATTATATTTACCAGCCACACCAGTTTGTGTACCAAGAATATTATCTTCAATTGTCATAACTCCAACACGAAGACCTTTAGCCTCAAAATCGCCCAACAACTCACCTTCTAATTTAACATACAACTCACGAGTTGTTTCATTCAACTCATAATGTACATCAAGTCCAATAGGCGACATATTTGTTTGAAGAGCCTTCAATAACGGTTCAAATTGACCTTCAGATGCAAATTCATTAAGACTAAACACAGGACCAGAACCACCATTTGTTGGCACTCCAAAATCCAACAAATTAAGTCTATCCAACATTACTGCAGGAGCATAAAAAGTAGGAGATTGATAAAAATAATTCAAATCCGTAGCACTATTAACAGTAAGCTCCGATTGATTATATGATGTATGATGTGTAGCCCACACATACTTTTCTTCTCCCAAATTATGAAGCGCATTATGAACATGACTATGACCAGTAGGACATGCACTACAACGAGTACCAGAGAACATTTCAAGCATTAAAACCTTGTCATCAAAATCATTAGAAACATAAGTCTTCTTCACAATTTTACTATCCAAATTGTTATCATCTTTATCCTCACCATTAATATTATCAATCATATAAATCGCATCAAAAATACCTTCTTCTGTTAATTGAATACCCTCTACAAAAACATTTAAAGATTCTCCATTTTTCAATGCTTTATCCAAAGAAACCGTTTTACGAGTAAGTTCATTCTCCCCATCATAAACTACTAAATCAAACGATGTAACCAAATTATCTAATGTATTTGAAACATTAAGCAATACATTAAATTTAGAATCTGGACGAACAAACTCGGCAGTACGCAAGGCATTAATTGCAATATTGTTTTCAGGCATATTTTCACCAGCAACAGTAACTTTGATAGTAAAGTTACCCAACTGAGAATGCTGAATCCATTTACTTTCTGATGAATCATAAATATATGTTGCATTTGGATTAGCTCCCATAGAGTTACCATCCGCACCAATTGGCAAACCTCCACAATTAATTGTATAACCAAAATACAAATCTGAAGTCGCATCTATAGCATAAAATTCATCAAAAACCAACTCATTCCATGCACCAAACACAATATTCTTAGTGTCAAATTCTTGTTCCCAAACATTTTCTCCATTCAACGACTTACGAATCCAATATGTCAAACTTGAAACATGTTCTGGAATCCATTTGTCTTCTTTTGCCAAACCAACAGACATTTTAACAACATAGTTGCCTGCATACAACTTCAATTGGTTCTCTGTATATCTTATAGCTGCCCCTTGAGTATATTCTGTCTGAGAATATTCAGCACCTCCACCAGTAACAATTGAATCCAAAGAATATTTCAATACTGCTTGATTTGTTGTATCTACAGAATTTTGTGCGGAAAGAGACAAAACACCACACATAAATACAACAAATAAAATCATTTTTTTCATAGTTGTCTTTTTATTATATTTTACCAAAAAAGCGGAGTGCTCACAACGAACCCCCGCATTTCATATTTATAAGCAAATTATTCTACTACTGGAGTATAATGATAGTTAATAGTAAACTTAACTTCATCTACACCATCAGTTAAAACAAAATCAGCAGTAAACATAGTCGCTTCTTCTACCATCGGTGCCAAATCTATAGATACACCACCATTTCCTTCATTTAAAGTCTCACCTGCCTTAACTTTGCCAATTGGCCATTCTGTTTCAACCTCTCCAGGTTTAGCACTCATACATTGTGTAACACAAACAGTTGACGATGCTTTTTCTACATCATATTTACGAGTCTCTTTAAGAGTAAATGTTTTATCTTCTGATGATGTATTTTTCAACATCATATGTACAACCATTTGATACATCTCAGCATCCCAATTATCCATACCAACATCAAAAGTCTTACCATTAACATCTGATGCATTTCCCCAATTTACTACAATTGGACCTTTGTGCATAGTAGGACCTTCTGGTTCTACAGGATCACAACCTACAAATACAAGTGCAGATAATATAACTGCAGCTAAAAATTTCATTGTTTTCATATTTCTATTCTTTTTTTAGGAAAGACAAAAGTCTTTCATAGTTAATAATAAATTATTTTTTCTTTAAAACAAAATCAATGTGACACTTTACCCAAAGCAACCTCTTCGGCTTGAACTACCTCATTAGTTTCTGTATTGATAAGAACAGCAACAACTGAACAATTCTCAAGAACATAACGAGAATCAACATCAAAAGTATAAACCATTTCTTTTTCAGCAGATATATTTCCCAACTTATCACCCATTAACGGATTAAGTGCTTTACGGAACACATGATTATGCACATACTTATCACCTTTCGATGCTTGAGAAGCGACAATATTACTTTCCAACAACCACATTTGTAGCGAAACATTATAGTCAACCACAATATTATTAGGAATAATTTTAGTCACAACCTTATGAGTCCCTTCATTTGTATAAGTTAAATTCAATAAATAGTCAGGTGCTTTCATTCGCTCATCTGCAACTTGTGCCATCCATGAATCCTTACCTTGAAGATATTGACCATCAAATTTACGACCATTTACTACACCTGTAGGAAATGCTGTAGAAGTCGACCCTCCATATAAAGACAAATACTCCATTGCTTCTGGCGAACTTAAAGCATTAACTTTATTCTCTGGGGTTGTAAAACCATGACCCTCTGGATGCATAGCAACAACCACAATATTTTCAGGAATAGCATCTATCAAATTATGAGCTACCTCTGCTGCACTAGGACAATTTACACACCTATATCCTGTGAATTCAAGCAAAAGAACTTTTCTATCAGAAGGTTCTAATTCAACAGTTTCCAATCTATCACTCTCAGGAATAACATCACATGCAACAAACAATAAAGTTGCTGCCATTAAAGCAAAAACAAAACTTTTCATTTTCATAATTTAGCTAAAATCAAGATTAGAAACTAACACTATAAGACAACGATAAACCTTTTGATGCAGGAACATAACGACAAACACCACCAGAACAATTATATCCAGCTCGTGTACGACCATAAGCCAATTGCACACGATGAGTTCCCCAATTATAAGATGCAGCTACTTTATAATAATGTTGTCTTGTTGCATCAATATTATACAAATCCGAAATTTCAATCATCGCTTGTTGAAACAACGAAATCTCATATAATGCATAAACCCATTGTCCACGATCTTGACGAGTAAACAAATATTGCACTTCTCCTCGCATACCAACATTCTTTGTCGGTTTATATTTCAACTCAACTATACCAATATGCGAATTAACAATATCCCCAGGTTTCGAACCTGAAAAACCAAATCCTTCTTCCTCTGCATTCCAACCATGACCTTCTACAACAGCTTGATTATATTGTTGGAACATATACAACGCAGTCATAGAAAAAGTCTTCGTAATTTTCTTTGAAAACTCCAAATGTACATCCAAATAATATGTCTCATCGCCCATAGCAAAAAATGGTGATTCATAACCATTCGAACCTTGCAAAGTCCCAGGAATAAGTTCTGTTACTGGCGTAGCCTTAATACCACGAATATAAGTACCATTCAAACGAAAACTTGTACCATATTTACCCCCCATCACTGTTTTACGCTTAAATGTATAACGAGCCTCTGCTTGGAATGCCCATTCTCCGCGAGCTGCTGGTGTACCATATTGTGTTGCATATGGATACATCGCCGCCAAAGCATAAGTATGAGTCATTGAAAAGGCTGGCATATGATTAATAAAACCACTTATACCCGAACCCGTACGATCTGAACGGAAAGACATATTTTCCGAACGCTTAGCCTGAACAAGGAAACTCATACCACGTTGAGAATACGAAAGTGACAACATTGCAGCCGTACCTGGCTTATATATATATCCATTGTCTGCCGATGGATCATTCGCCTTATACGCATATTCTACCAAAGCATTCCATCCCCCTTTTTGAAAACGAACACGTACATCTCCAGCTCCTACAAATTTAGGAAGATTCAATTTATAAAACATATTTGGCTGAATAACTTCATCTGGATCATATTTACTAACATATGACGCCCCAAAAAGAAGATTATATCCACCATCTTGCATCACCTTAGACCATTCATTAATATTCAATTCAAGATCAGCTCCCATTACCGCACCTTGCGAATAATCAAAACCAAAAGCATTACCAACTCCATAATTAAAATATTTACGTTGCATACCTCCAAGAGCCTTAAAACGAATACCTTTATATGGCGTAAGCACAATACGAGCCCCACGTAAAGAATTATCTACACCAAGAGGACGATCCTCATATGCACGGAAAATAAGTCCCGAACCAAACTGATCATACACATTACCTATGGTAGCTTCAAACCATTTATATTTACCTGTAACAAAAATATTAGGCAGACCACCACCCGCAAAATTATCTTCAAATCCAGGTAGAGGTGCATGTAATAACTCAAGACGAGCACCTGCTGTCACATACTGACTAGACAAAGAAAGATCAAGGTATGAATTGCTAACAAACGGGCCATTATACTCATTCGCTCCAATCACACTATCAACTTGACCAACAAGTGCATCTGTTTGAAAGTTTCCTTTCAACGTAACTCCCCCACCATCAGCTTTTGCAATGGCAGGGAGTATAAATAATACGACAATCAATATGTCGATTATAGATTTAAATCGCTTTGTCATTTAAATAAATATCGTAATCTTTATTATTTGATAAGTTCACGTACTTTTTCAATAAGATGTTGTTCAGAACCATCCACATAACCCGAACGACGGTCAACAATTTTACCTTTGCCATCAATTACAAAAACTGTAGGAACCGAACCATTTACATTCATAGCACGATTGAAGTCACCATTTGGATCAAGCAACACTTCGTATTCCCAACCTTTTGAATCAACAAGAGGTTTCACTTTATCAACATTTTGACCTTGATCAATAGACACTGCAATAACTTTTACGCCTGTTTCCTCTTCCCAATCTGCAATTTGTTCATGAATAGCATCCAATTCACGTTGACATGGTTTACACCAAGTAGCAAAAAAACTAATAATAAAAGGTTTACCATCATTATTCAATTTAGCTGTATCAACCGTTTTACCATCAATATTTTTAAGCATCACTGATGGAATTTGAGCAAAACAGCCTACGGCCATCATTGCTACCATAATTAAAGCAAATGTTTTTTTCATAATTTCCAATTTATTTGTGTTTGTATTAATTTAGACTATTAAAATACATAAAAGTAAAAAAACAAATATTATTTTTTTGAATAAACCTGAATATAATCTATCTCAAAATCAGCTTCCCCACCTTTATTACCCTCAGGAATAAAAGAATTAATTATCGGATACATAGAATCTTGAGGCATAAAATTAGATGTACGGAAAATCTCTAAATCATTAACATACCACACCAATTCTTTTTCGTTCCATTCAAAAGAATAAATAAAAAAGTTTGATAAATTAAGACCTTTTACACGAGTAGATGAATATTTAGTTTCAAATTTTGAAGACCAATAAATACCAACCTCTATTTCACCATTATCAACTTTACAGATATTAATATGCGGCATTTTATCATCACCTCTCAACCACAACGCATGAGACACTCCTTTCGCTCCCGAAAAACGCATTTTCGCACGATAAAGCCCACCCCTTTGACAAACCGCATTACGACCATGAATCACATCTGAAGTATAATCAAACTCTTTTTGAATAAAACCCTTAGTTTGATGCCAAGCTAAAGCCTCATTTTTCTTTTCCTTTGTAACAATATGCAAATTACCAGCTATAACAGCAACATTATCACCTTTATTATTAGATTGTTGCTCATTCGCAAACGAATGCTGCCCTACAAAAACTGGATCTTTATAATGAAATCCAACCTCCCATTTAGAAGCATCCAAAGAATTCCAATAGAAATTATCTTCAAACACCATCTCATAACCAGCAACAGTATCAAAATCTTTCAAATCATGCTTCAAATAAAACTTAATATCATCATTATCCGCTAATCTATGAAAACGTTCCTCTTGCTGATATTCATTCGTCGTTTCCCATCTTTTAGGATTAGCCCAAAAATCATTACTTTTTTGAAATTCAGGATTATTAATCTTCGCCTTCAACTCCTCATATTCTTTGACAATATAAGAATTATGAAAACGAGTATAAACCTTATAATCTTTTGACTTTTCAAATCTTTTGAGTCGAGTCAATTCTGGTGATTGTTTAACTAAATCATGATTCGACAAAGAAACAAACTCTGGAGTAGCCTTAAATGCCAAATAGTCTGCCAAATCCTTACTATCTAACATGTTAAAATACAATCTAAGTTCAGAATCATTATCCAATTTTTTAAACTTCTTCATATCACGATACTCTTGAGTATCTTTATATTTACGACTCACAAGCGTACGTTTCAACTCTTTAAAAGAAGACGACTTTACTTGCTTATAAAGCTCATTGTACTCCTCTAACTCCTTCGACTCTCCAATCAAAAGATAACGTTTGTAATTTGCTAACTGTTTGTTAAGTTTTTCTTCATATTTGGCAGTTGACATCAATCCACCAAAAAGACTTTTCCAAAAAAGATTCATATATTAGATTTTTAATAACAAATTGTATTGCATCAATAAAAAACTATCGATTAAACACAACAATCTATTACTTGGTTAATTAATTCATCTAAAGTTATAACTACACTAAAATTAGCATTTCTCTGAAATTTATACCCTAAACCCTCATGCATAATACAATCAAATTGGACTAATAAACCTTCCCAAAAATTATTAGGATTATATAAAATAGTCGGTTTATCATGCTCCCCAACCATACATGCCGAAATAGTATCAAACATCTCATCTAGCGTACCAAATCCGCCCGGAAATACAACAAACACATCAGAATACTCTTTCATCATACTCTTTCGCTCTGCCATATCTCCAACTATAAACAACTCTGTAGGCAAATCACTTTTTCTGCCTTTTTCTATAATACAATCTGGTATTACACCAATAATATCACCTCCAGCATCAGATGCTCCTTGAGCTACAGCACTCATCAAACCACCCGTAGCTCCGCCATAAACAAGTGTATGACCATTATTAGCCAACCACTTGCCAAATTGCATTGCTTGTTGTTTATACTCGTCTCGAACTTGATCCGACGACGAACAATATACACAAATATTCATTTCTTATCAATCCATAATCCACAACCCACAATCCACAATCAAACCATTCATCTGACTGTAAATTATACATTATGAATTGTGCTTTATTTTAAATTTCACCAGCTTGAATTTTAGCATGCATACTTGCAGCAGCACGACGACCATCTCCCATTGCCAAAATCACAGTTGCTCCACCGCGCACGATATCGCCACCAGCAAAAATTGTAGGGATAGATGATTGCAATGTATCTTCACCTACTTCAATAGTACCTTTGCGCGTAACAGCCAAACCTTCAATAGCACTAGGAATCAATGGGTTTGGCGATACACCAACACTCACGATTACTTCGTCAACATCGATAGTTTCAATTGCACCAGGAATAGGTTCTGGTTTACGACGACCCGAAGCATCAGGTTCGCCCAAAGCCATTTTCTGAAGCAACATTTGCGACACACGACCTTTTTCTGTACCTTTATATTCAATAGGATTATGCAATGTCAAGAATTCAACGCCCTCTTCTTTAGCGTGTTTAACTTCTTCAAGACGTGCAGGCATCTCTTCTTCCGAACGACGATAAACAATCATAGCACGCTCAGCACCAAGACGTTTCGCTGTACGAACCGAGTCCATAGCAGTATTACCACCACCAATAACAGCAACATTTTTACCCTTCAACACAGGAGTATCTTTTTCAGCTTTAGCTGCACCCATCAAGTTAACACGAGTGAGATACTCATTAGATGACATAATACCAATCAAGTTCTCACCAGGGATATTCATAAAGTTAGGAAGACCTGCACCCGAAGCCACAAACATAGCACGGAAACCATCTTCTTTCAATTGATCATAAGAAATTGTCTTACCAACAATACAGTTCTTGATAAATTTCACACCCATCTTTTCAAGGTTACGAATTTCAACATCAACAATATTGTTAGGCAAACGAAATTCAGGAATACCATATTTCAACACACCACCAATCTCATGAAGTGCTTCAAACACAGTAACATCATAGCCCAATTTAGCCATATCACCTGCAAACGACAAACCACAAGGGCCCGAACCTACAACCGCAATCTTAATTCCGTTAGAAGCAGCCACCTCAGGCACAGCCATTTGACCACTATTGCGTTCATAGTCAGCAGCAAAACGTTCAAGATAACCAATAGCCACAGCAGGCTTACCAGTTTTTGCATGAATACACTTGCTTTCACATTGACGCTCTTGAGGACACACACGACCACACACAGCTGGCAATGCCGATGTTTGTTTCAACACCTTAGCAGCCTCAAGAATTTCACCACGTTCAATATTTTTAATAAAAGTAGGAATATTAATGCTCACAGGGCAACCTTGCATACACGATGGATTAGGACAGTCAAGACAACGTTTTGCCTCCAACAAAGCCTGCTCCATAGTAAGACCTTGGTTCACCTCTTCCGAATTTTTGCTACGATATTCACCATCCAACTCATTCATCTTCACGCGCTCAATAGCCATACGCTCTTTTGGTTTCATAGCAGTGCGCAACTCTTCGCGCCAAGCCTCATTTCTTCTTTCCATATTATTTTTTGAAATTTTCAAATGATTCTACTTCTTCTGATTTATAAGCCGACAAACGCATCATCATCTCATCAAAATCCACTTGATGAGCATCAAATTCAGGACCATCGACACAAACAAATTTAGTTTGACCACCCACTGTCACACGACAAGCACCACACATACCAGTACCATCCACCATAATAGTGTTCAACGACGCAACAGTAGGAATCTCATATTTTTTAGTCAAAAGAGTAACAAATTTCATCATTACAGCAGGACCAATAGTCACACACAAATCCACCTTCTCACGATTAATCACCTCCTCAACACCTTGTGTAATAAGGCCCTTATTACCATACGAACCATCGTCTGTCATAATCACCACCTCGTCACTATATTCACGTACTTGCTCTTCAAGAATAATAAGATCTTTAGTACGACCAGCCAATACCGAAATCACTTTATTACCAGCTTCTTTCATTGCTTTAATAATAGGCAACATAGGCGCAACACCTACACCACCACCAGCACATACAACTGTACCAAATTTCTCGATATGTGTTGCCTTGCCAAGAGGACCAACAAGGTCAAGCACCTCATCACCCACATTTAGGTTGCACAACTTTGTCGACGACACACCCATTTTTTGCACAACAAGTGTAATTGTACCACGAACAATGTCCGAATCTGCAATAGTCAAAGGCATACGTTCGCCATCTTCATCAACGCGAACAATCACAAAGTGACCCGCTTTACGCGATTTTGCAATAAGTGGAGCCTCAATCTCCAACATCACAACATTCGCCGAGAAATGTTCTTTTTTTACAATCTTATTCATTTTCTATGTTTTATTTTTCAATTTGACACATTATCACACTAATAAAATACAAAAACGATACAAAAGTCCCACAACAATCACACAAAAAGAAACAACCCACCCTCACAAAAATCCACTATCCTTCAATCTGCAAAGATAATAAAAGTTTTTTTATTTAACAACATTTTTCCATAAAAAAACAAAAAAAGAAAAAAAGCACTACATTCCAGTCAAATCTACAAAAAAAATACAAGAAAAAAAAATAAAACCTCATAACACCTAATCCCCACCTTCTCCTTAGCAAACAGCAACCCTCTTCATAGGATAACTATACCTACAAACAACCCTCACTCAACCCAAATCACAAAAAAGGCGACTATTTTTTAGCCGCCCTTTTCACTATGCATTCAACACAAATCAAAATATCAAATTAACCAACACAAACAACCAGTGAGCTGCAACACCAGCACAAAGACCACCAATAGTATGCGCTACAATTGCTTTTGAAGTAAGTTGACGATAACCAAGAGAATCGAGCATAGCTGTGTGAGTAGAAAGGAAACCCGACCAACACATACCCATTGCAGTAAACACAGCAATTACGTTGTTATCAACAAAACCTTGTTCCAAGAATGTAGGGATGAGACCAAGAGCAGCACCTACAGCACCAAGAGCAGTAATAGGATAAGCTACAAGTTCAGGATGTTCAAAACCAAACAACCAATGAAATAAGAAATCAACTTTACTAGCCAACCAAGGCAATACTTTAACACCTTCATAAGCGGCACCAGTATATTCACCTGTTGCAGAAGCACCAAACGTAAGAATCATCACAAAAGTAGAGATAATCAATACACCTGGTATAATAGCAAGACCTAATTCAACACCAGTTTTACCACCATCAAGAATTGCATTCAAACCACGAAGGAAAGCACCTTCGTCTGATTTAAACGAAATAGCTTGCTCATCGCCACCAGCTGCACCCTCTTCTTTGAAACTAGGATATGCTTTAATGATTGAGCGTTGCATGATGCGAGTAGAAACTACACTACCAATAACAGCACCAACAAGACCAATCAATGCGCCAGAAGCAAAACCTTTACCTGTCATAAAAGCAATAACCACAAGACCCATACCGAAAGCTGTACCGAAGTTAGTCAACGAAATGAGTTGATATTTTTTGAAGTATTGACTAAAGTTTTTGTCATTAGCCAACGAGATAATAGCTGGATTATCAGACAAGAAAGTCAACACTGCACCAAGAGCTGCAACACCAGGAAGATTGTATAGCGGTTTCATGAATGGTTTAAGGATGTTTTCAAGAAGACGAACAACACCAAACTCAGTAAGCAACTTACCCAAAGCCCCAGACAATACAGTGATACCCATAAGATAGAAACAAGTATCAATCAAAAGACGATACGACGTTTGCATGATAGTATTAAGCATATTAGCCATACCCATACGATTAGCGATATACCCAAATATCGCAAAGAAAATCACAAGAAAAATCAAAGCTTCAATCGTGCGCTTTGTTGTGAATTTTAAGTCTTTAAAATTTTTCATAGATTTATAGAATTATTATTTACGTTCAAAAGCAACCAAACGCCATTTAAAACCAAATCCAACATTGTGTTTGTTCCATGATTGAGGACCATCAACACTCAAATTGTTGTTACCTGAAGTCCAAAATGCGTGGATACGCACATTTTTACTATCCTTAATAGGGTAAAATTCGAAACCTGCGCCATAATAAACATTGCGTTCGCCAGGAAGAACAAGCATATCAATTACGTCCGTTTCGCCTGCTTCTTGCGCCATATTATAATCAAGACCACCTTTTGCAAAGAGAGTCAATTGACTACATACGTCGTATTTAACACGTCCGATAAGAGAGAAATCGTCGAAGAATTTAGTACCACGAGCACCATAACGATTCATATAATCAATTTCGATAGTTGCTGGACCAAAATTGAATTGGTTACCAAGCGAAATATAGTTGATAAAACGGCCTGGTTGATATTCAATCAAATTGTCAGAATAGAGAGCATTAAACACCCCAAAATTACCATTCCATTGAACCGAATAACTATACATTGCACCTAAGCTAAGTGGATCGGCAAAAGGCGAGTTATTAATTTGGAAAAGAATATTATTGCGACCGTCATTGGTGATATATTTACCCAAAACACCAAATTGGAAACAACCTATGCGACCTCCCCAACCCGACCACATATAAACATCAAGTGGATTTTTATCAAATTCATAAGAACCATAGAACACAAGCATTTTACCTGCTGTGATTTCCCAATTTTTTGTAGGACGATAAGTGAGGTGAGCCCAGTCGGTAGCATTAAATACACCACGCCAAGAGTTTTCGTGATTTGGGTGAATCATACGATAACGCAAAGAGTATGAGAACTTAGGAGTAATGTTACCATCGAGCATAAACATAAGGTAGCGTCCATTAAAATTTGATGCATAACTTGGTTTAGCATCTACATTATGAGTGAAAGAAGATTGCCAATCGAAACGAGCATCAAATTTCACAGAAATAGGTTGCATTTTCTTTTTTGGTTCAACCACTTCTGTTGTCACAATCGAATCCACAGTTTCAGTTTTAGTCTCAAGCAATGCCAATTTAGCTTCAAGACGAGCCACTTTCTCTTCAAGAGTTTCAGCATTTACGTTAATACACAATGCAGCAAATACAATGCACAATAAAAACAGTAAAGTTTTTTTCATAAAATATTTAGTTAGATTATTATTTTTGCAATTCGTCGGATGGTACAATTTTGAAAAGTTTATCATTACGACGAACAACATCTTTGGTTTTTATGCTGAAGTATGTACCTTTTTCGACTATCTCAACAGGTTTGAGATCAACACGGACTTCTTCTACCACATCCTCATAAGCACCTGTAGTTTCGCCAGTCACAAGGATTTCATCACCAACAGAAAGCGATTGTGCCTCGAGAAGAAACTCCGCCACTCCAATCTTTTGGAAAAAGTTGGTACATTTACCTATATATACTTTTTTGTGAGTGGCTTTAGATCCATAATTATGACTCCACTCACCAAGACGTTGACCTAAATAGTAACCATCCCAAAAACCACGATTAAACACCTTCGCAAGACGAACATCCCAATCAGCAACTTTCTCATCCGTAAAAGAATTAGTAAGATATGCCTCAATGGCCTCATTATAGCATGACACCACAGCCTTCACATATTCGGCCCCACGCGCACGACCTTCGATTTTGAACACACGCACGCCCGAATCCATCATCTTATTCATGAAGTGAATAGTTTTGAGGTCTTTAGGCGACATAATGTATTTATTGTCAACAGTAAGTTCGATATCAGAATCTTCATCATGCACACGATAGGCACGTCGACATACTTGCATGCAAGCACCACGATTGGCAGAAGCATTAAGTTCGTGAAGCGAGAGATAGCATTTGCCCGATACTGCCATACACAATGCACCATGGCAGAACATTTCGATACGAATGAGTTCGCCATTGCGCCCTACAATGTTCTCTTCTACAATACGACGATGAATTTCTGCCACTTGGTCCATATTGAGTTCACGTGCCAACACCACTACATCTGCAAATTGAGCATAGAAACGCAATGCCTCGACATTAGAAATATTGAGTTGTGTACTAAGGTGCACCTCTACACCTTGCGAAATAGCATATTGCATTACAGCCACATCGGCAGCAATAATAGCACTCACACCAGCCTCTTTTGCATTATCGACAATCTCACGCATAAGCTCAAGGTCCTCATCGTAAATAATAGTATTGATAGTGAGGTAAGACTTAATACCAGCCTCTTTACAACGTTCTACTATACGATGAAGATCTTCAGTAGTAAAATTGCTTGATGAACGCGAACGCATATTCAATCGTTCAATACCAAAATACACAGAATCTGCACCTGCTTGTATCGCAGTTTGTAGACTCTCCCATGAGCCTGCAGGTGCCATTATTTCAAAATCTTTTCTTTGCATACTTGTCTTTTTTTGACATAAAAACATGTTTTTTTATTTTTTTGTCATTACATCGTTTTTATAATCTAAATCTTTTTGTAATATCACCATAGTTTTCGATACGACGATCACGGAAAAATGGCCACCAACGACGCACATTCTCACTACGTTGCATATCTACATCTATAACCTTACGATCAATTACATCTGATGGTGCTTGATATAAGAATTCGCCTTGAGGCCCAACGACAAAACTACTACCCCAAAACAAGATGCCATTGGTTGCACCACTTGGATCAGGCTCGTGACCTACACGATTGACACTAACAACAGGCAAACCATTGGCTACGGCATGACCGCGTTGAACAGTTATCCAAGCTTCGCGTTGACGAGTTTTTTCCTCATCGGTATCAGTGCTTTCCCAACCGATAGCTGTTGGATAAATCAACAAATCGGCACCAGCCAAAGCCATAAGACGTGCTGCTTCAGGATACCATTGATCCCAACAAACTAAAACACCCAATTTACCCACAGACGTTTGGATTGGTTCAAATCCAAGATCACCTGGTGTAAAATAAAATTTTTCATAATAAGCTGGGTCATCAGGAATATGCATTTTGCGATATTTACCCGCAATAGAACCATCCTTTTCAAATACCACTGCTGTATTATGATAAAGACCTGCCGCACGACGTTCGAACAATGAAGTCACAAGCACAACACCACACTCCGCCGCTACTTTTGAATAAAAATCAGTTGATGGACCAGGTATTGGTTCTGCTAAATTAAACAATTCGGTATTTTCGGTCTGACAAAAATATGGCGTATTATGCAATTCTTGAAGTACAACGAGTTCTGCACCCTCTTTTGCTGCCGCCACAATCTCATCACGAAGCAACACTTTATTCGCCTCTATATCAGACGATATCACTTGTTGTATTATTCCTATTTTCATATTTTTAGACTTTTAGACAGAAGATAAAAAACAAAAAAACTTAACCCCTTACTTAATATAAGAGTAAGAAACAACATCTACCAATGTATGTGTTGAAAGGAAATCTGCCCAACTTTCACAAGGATTAGGACGTTGCAAATTTGGAGCTGACTCTGTTATATATTTTCTCTCCTCATCTAACTTTTTCTCTAACGCTGCAAGTCGCTTATTAATTTTATTAATTCGTTTATTCAATTTTTTACCTTGAGAAACTACAAAATTCATAGCTACATCAGTTGGCTTTCCTCTAAAAAAAGCACCACTATCCAATTTTTCACCATTACAATTATAAATAGAAATTTTATCCATTACAATCAAATGCATACCTGTGCGCATCGCACAAACAGCTTGTATCACAATATAATATTCTTTTGTTAAATTATTTTGAAACAACAAAACACAAGAAAAATCTGAATTAGGTGCATCTTCCTTAAAATTAATCCACTGCAAATTTTTCACTGGATTTTTCACACCACAACATTCTACTTTAGACCCAATCCAAAATTTAGGTTTTGGACTCTTCTTCGCTCCTATTGATAACAACACGAAGAACAACAACGAAATAATAATAACCGTTTTTTTCATATTTTAAATTTTTAGCGACAAGTACAAGAATCGTTTCTATAACTATTGATATTAACCATTAACTAATAACTAAAAAGAAGCATACTGCATTGTAACACAATGCAATGAGCCATGCTGACGAATCAATGCTTGACAATCTACTCCAACAATCTCTCTATCAGAAAAAACCTTACCCACTTGTTCTAATGCTACGGTATCTAAATCTGTACCATACGTAGGCACAAGCACTGCATTATTTATAACCAAATAGTTGGCATATGTAGCTGGGATACGCTCATCGTCTTCGAAAGCAGGACGTGCCATAGGCAATGCAATCAATCTATATGGTTCACCATTAAGTGTTCTGAATGTTTTTAATTGCTCTTCCATACAATGCAATGCCTCATAATGCTCATCATTTTCATCTTCACATTTCACATACAATATAGTATTATTCGGACACAAACGAGCCAACGTATCGATATGAGAATCAGTATCATCGCCAGCAAGATAGCCATAATCAAGCCAAAGCATCTGCTTTGCTCCTAAGGTTTCTAACAAATAGTGCTCAATATCTGTGCGCGACATAGTAGCATTGCGATTAGGAGACAAAAGACATTCTGATGTAGTCAACAATGTACCCTCACCATCACTCTCGATAGAGCCTCCTTCGAACACAAAATTGCGACAATTGCACAATTCTCCAAAGAGATGTCCACCACGATGAAGAAGTTCAGTGATAAGATTGTCCTTATCGGAAGCGAACTTCAACCCCCAACCATTGAATTGGAAATCAAGGATAATAGGTGCACCATTTTCAAAAATAGTAATTCCTCCATGGTCACGAGCCCATGTGTCATTAGAAGGTAATTCTATCAAAGTAACATTTGTCATATTAACCTCATTATCTATTTGACTACGAACCTCCTCTACATTAGGCGCAACAATAAGAAGACGTTGACGCTGAGCAATTTCGCGTGCTATATTTTTGAAACATATCTGCACCTCATCAAGCATATAAGCCCAATCGGTATCGGCATGGGGCCATGTGAGTTGCACAAATTGTTGTGGTGCCCACTCTGCAGGAAATATTCTCATCTTGCTAAATATATTTTTAATTCATCGTGATTAGGATTGCGAATAATAATTTTTCCTTCACGATCAACCAACATAGTTGATGGAATATAAGGAATTTCAAAACGCTTTACCATAGGCTCATCCCAAAATAAAAGGTTAGAAAGTTGCACCCACTTTAGTTCTAAACGATCAATAGCACCTAACCATCTGTCACGATCATTATCTAATGATATACCAATTATCTCAAAATGCTCACCTGCATATTCGGCATACAATTCCTTAAGACCTGGCATAGAACGCATACAAGGTCCACACCACGAAGCCCAAAAATCGATAAGCGTATAATCGTGTTGCGAAACAATATCCATCCAACGGATAGTATCACCAGCCACATTTGGTGTTGCCTCATCGCTTAAATAACTACCCACAGCCATATATGGTTGTTCTGCAGAACGAGCCATAACAATAGTATCTGCAGGCATCAAAACAGCCAACTCTTCATTAGAAAACAAATGTTTAATATCTTTCACCATCTTAATTGCTGGTTGCGTACCTACAAATGGCAATATCAACGATTTGATAGTTGCCTTATAATTACTACGTTCTATTGTAATAGCTTCAAATTTTTCAGCATTTGAAGCATCGCTTTCAGCAATCACTTTACAACGTTCGTCGAACGACATAATAATAGAATCATACTCAGCATAGGCACGATTAAAATCCGTACCCGTTACGGTCATAACATAAGCAGTATCAACATCCATAGTAATATTGCCATTTTCAAGTATGAAATATGCACCTACACCTTGTTCCACCATTTGACGATTTTCGTCGGTGATAACCACCACCGACATCAAAGGCTCAACAGCTACACCTTCCATTTCAAATCGGCCATCAATAATCTGAGCACTATCAATAGGCTCTGTTGCCAATTTACGCAATGTTTCAGCTATATAGACCCATTTGCCATTAAATTCATCTGTATCGAGCGCACCAATGATTTTATAACCCTTTGGTGCTTGATTACAAGCTACCAACATAAACAATACTAATGTTGGAAATAATATTCTTTTCATAATTATAAACCTTTAACCGAAATTAGATATTCAGCAATTTGAACAGCATTGAGGGCTGCACCTTTTTTGATTTGGTCGCTCACACACCAAAAAGTTAATCCATTAGGATTAGCAAGATCTTGACGAATACGACCAACATATACAGGGTCTTTGCCCGAAAGGAACAAAGGCATAGGATACTCTTTGTTGGCAGGATTGTCCATAACCACTACGCCTTCAGTTTTTTCGAATGCCTCGCGAGCCTCTGCCACCGAAATAGGACGTTCGGTCTCTACCCAAATAGACTCAGAGTGAGCACGCAATGAAGGCACACGTACACACATAGCACTTACAGAAATATCAGAGTGCATAATTTTACGTGTTTCATTAAACATCTTCATTTCCTCTTTAGTATAACCATTTTCAGTGAACACATCAACCTGAGGGATAAGGTTATAAGCCAATTGATAAGCAAATTTATCAACCGTCACAGGCTCGCCAGCTAACACTTCGCGATATTGTTGTTCTAACTCAGCCATGGCAGTAGCACCTGCACCCGATGCTGCTTGATATGTAGATACATGAACACGACGAATATGAGACAAATTCTCGATTGCTTTCAAAGCTACAACCATTTGGATAGTTGTACAATTAGGATTTGCAATAATATTGCGAGGTCGATTAAGAGCATCTTCAGCATTTACTTCAGGCACCACCAAAGGCACATCTTCATCCATACGGAATGCACTTGAATTATCGATCATCACAGCGCCAAAACGAGTAATATCTTCGGCATATTCTTGCGAAATAGATCCACCTGCCGAAGTGAAAACTATATCTAAATCTTTAAAATCATCTCCATGACGCAACTCTTGCACCTTGATTTTACAACCGCAAAAATCGTATTCACGACCTGCACTACGTGAAGAACCAAACAATTTTAATTCTGAAATAGGGAAATTTCGTTCTGCTAACACACGCAAAAACTCTTGTCCGACAGCGCCACTTGCGCCCACAATTGCCACTCTCATAGTAACTTATAAATTATTTTGTGAATTAAACTAATTATTGTAAATTTGCGATGAATTATATGCAACAACACACAACACACCACGTTGCAAAATTAAGATTTTTTTTTCAGATATTCAAACGTTTATGAAAATTTATTTAACATCCATACTTTTACTACTTTCACCGATATGTTTCGGTCAATTTTACGACGACTTTTCTGATGGTAATTACACCGAAAATCCTCGATGGTTCATGTCTAATATAGAAGCCCTAATAGTTGAGTCTAACAATGGTTATGCTGTTGAATTACACCCCACTGGCGATATAGTCAACGATCAACTCAAAAAGGGTTCTTTTCGCACAGCGAATACACTAATGGACAACACTTGGTGGGGATGCGATTTAACTTTTGACATCAATAAAAATTCGGAGGGAGAGATTCGATTTTACTTAATGTCAACATTGCCAAATCTTAGCAATGCAAAAGGCTATGTACTAAGCATAGACCTAAAAAAAAATAGACTACTACTTGCACGTACACAAGATGAACTTTTTCAGGCTATTCCTGTGATGACAGAAAATAATATATTAAATTATGGCACAATAAATTTTTCTTGTAAAATAACAAAAATAAAATCTAATTGGACTATTATTTGCTATTGCAATGAAAATAAAATATGGCACGAAGAGCTTACAACTACCCCTGATTTCAATGCCGTCACATCCACTGGCTTCGTTCTATTAGAAAACCCCGATAATCCGTATAATCTGCGAGTGAATAGCGTAAATTGTGGTGACAAACCTACAGAAACTGAACTAATAAACACAGGCGATATTGTTATAACAGAAATCATGGCAAAGCCCAATCCGTCTGTGCAACTACCAGAAGTGGAATGGATAGAAATATACAACACCACCGACCGAACCCTCACGCTCGAAGGATGCAAAATCATCACTCCTGCCAAAATAGGCATTTTCACCGAGTATATACTCGAACCTTACGACTACGTTATCGCTTGTTCTTATGACGCAATGATAGAAATGATTACCGCAACTGACAAGATTTGCATTGTGGAATCAATGCCTACACTCAATAACAATGGCAATATTCTCACCATCAAAAACAAACAAAACCATACAATTTCATTTGTTGAATACACCACAGATTGGTACGACAAAGAACCCTTTAAAGCCGATGGAGGTTGGTCACTCGAACGTCGTGACCCATCCAACCCACTTTCAAACTCAAGCACTTGGGCACCTTCTGTCGACCCTCGTGGTGGTACCCCTGCCGAAACCAATAGCACTGCATGCTATTTACCTGACGAATTAATTCCTCGTATAATAGGTTTTGGCATCAACGACAACCGCTCTATACAAATATATTTTAACAAACCAATGCATGAAGAAATAGTCACATTACAACAAAAGATTGATATTTCGGGCAACTCACTCAAAACATTCGATTGGATTGAACCTCAACGCGAAACACTAAACATTCACCTCACAGAACCACTCGACTCGACCAATTCTATCAGTATATCGTTCTCTGATTTCACATGCATTAGTGGATGGCGTATGCCCGACACCACAATCCACCTCGCCCTACCCTATCAAGCACGATATATGGATGTTGTTTTCAACGAACTAATGCCATATGTAAATGACAACAATAGTAAATTCATAGAACTCTATAACAATAGCAACTTTTACATAGACCTAAGTCGACTCATGCTCTGTAATCGCGACATCAACAATGGACTCAAAAACTCTAAAATATTTTGTCCCACAAGTACTATCCTCGCGCCAAAACAATATACTGTTGTATCGCCTGATACAAATGCTATACATTGTCCTATAGGAATTAATCCAGAATCAATATACATAACCGCCTCTATGCCATCTATGGCAGCATCAGAAGGCACTCTCGTACTTGCCGATCGCAGTGGAAATGTTATAGACGAGATACACTATTATGATTCGTGGCATCATCCTCAACTTACCGACTTACACAATGTATCTCTTGAACGAATCGACCCCATATCAACAACTCAAAACCCAAACAATTGGCATAGTTCCGCATCATATAACTCCGCTGGTTGGCTCAACTCTCAAACGATCAACAATTCCAACGTCCAACAAAACAAATACTTTTGGCTCGAAGATTCGATATTTTCGCCTAACAACGATGGGGATCGCGACCTGCTAGTTATCCACCATAGTCTTCCTACATCTGGTTATACTATCACTATAGACGCCTACACTCGTCATGGAGAACACATCTGTCGCATTACCGACAACCAACTTCTTAGTACACAAGGTTACACCCTTTGGGATGGCACTAGTCTCGACGGCACAATCATTCCTTATGGACTATACATATTAGTTATCCAAGCTATTCATTCTAATGACTATAAAATCACACAAAAATTGATTGTAATAAAGATATAATCTCCTAGATAAATTGTTTTTCTATAGAAGTTTTCGTATTTATTTACTATAAAAAATGTAGAGACGCAAAATTTTGCGTCTCTACATTTTTTTATAATCATATAGTTTTACAAAGTTACTTTTCCCCACTCTGTATCTTTATATGACACACATTTTGCATTTAGACTAGGAGCAGATGTAGATATTCCAGAATAATATTCTAACTTCACTGGTCTAAATCCATAGACATACACATAATCAGTATGAGCTTTATACGGAATAACTTTTGCTAGTTGTTCATGAAATTCGTTTAATAATTTTTCATCGCTACATATAGATGCGATATAATCTCCAAGGTCATAAAATATATGGGGATTATATCCATCATAGAATTGTATTGTTCGCGTAGGTTCTATTGCAGTTGCATTTATTCTCTTTACAATCTGAGCCAATTTTTCTAATTCAGCACATCTAATTACGGCAATCGCACCATATGGTGCCGAAGTATTATTTGCATAATAATTATAAAAGTCTGTACATATAACATCATAATTGGGTTCTCCCAAAAGATCATGTGCTATGTCATAAAACGGCATACCGGCTGCCATTATCTCTGCAGGAGAAGCGATTAAGTAGTTACATACATTGCGTAACTCATAAGCAACTTCAACCGACGACATATAGCAATCATCAAACAAAATATACTCAGTAACAATATTTGCCCGATTTAAAGCCTCTCTTAATGTACTAATGTCAATTCGTGTTTCAACATCTATACCACCAAATGAACGTTTCATGTCATGAGCAGGAATCCATGCATCACCATGACAACCAATAACCATTGCAAATTTAGGTGTTGCAATTGTACCTTTTGCCAAATTAAGCAATTTTGTAAATCCTTCAGTCGAAGTATATTCATAATTATAATTGCTAAATTGAGCAATTGTATCGTACTGACATTTGCCGCGCTTCATTTTTATTTCATATAAACATGCTTCTGTTGACGATTGTGAAATAAAGACCACAACACGATTTTTTTTCAAATCACTTGCAGTCAAAGCTCGTTCGAAATTAGCAATGTTATTTTCGAAATAATGTGTTAAATTAGTCGACCACGGATAGAAGAAAAATAATGTCTTCTGTGGCATTTCTTCTCTCAATGAGCAACTTGATAATAGTGTTATTGCAATAAATGATATTATAATTAGACGTTTCATCATTTTTTATATTAATTTAAAATATGTAAATATACAAGAAAAGCTATTGACGAGTTGAATGTTTAGAAATATCGATACAATGATACAAAACTTTATTTATTAACTAGATTTATGATATTTTTATTATATTTTTGTGTTGTAAAGATATACTTATTGTATTTTAGATGGTATTTTGAGGGTATAGTTAAGGTTGCTTACACCTTGCTGTATGGTATATTTAATTTAGGAGAGACTTATTGTATTTTTGTGATGATATAAAAAAAGTCGACCATCAAAAGACAATCGACTCGTTTTATGTAGCGGGATCGAGAATTGAACTCGAGACCTCCGGGTTATGAATCCGACGCTCTAACCAACTGAGCTATCCCGCCATACTTTCTTTCCTTAAAAATCGAGTGCAAAGTTACGCATTTTTAACGAAACTACCAAATATTTTGAGATAAAATTCATTGTTTTATCTCAAAATATTGATTTACACTATAATAGTTGTATTTTAGAAGCAATAGTAGCTGCTATTTCAACCATTTCCGAAGCCTCAAGTTTGAGTTTTGGGTTAGAAATAACCATATCTTTTTCGGAATTCATCGGAATTAAGTGTACATGTACGTGTGGAACCTCCATACCCATAACAGCCACACCCACACGTTTACAAGGTACTGCAGCCTCAATTGCTTTAGCCACTCGTTTAGCAAACATCATCAAACCATCATATATCTCATCATCTAAATCGAAGATATAGTCATTTTCTTTATCAGCCTCAAATTTAGGAATAACAAGAGTATGACCTTTGGTCATAGGTGCAATATCTAAAAATGCAAAAAAACGATCATCCTCTGCCACTTTGTAGCAAGGAATTTCACCATTGATTATTTTTGTGAAGATAGTCATAATGAAGTTGAAATGTGAAAGTTAAAATATAAAAATTAATTCTCAAAGTGAAAAAAAATAACAATTCAACTTTAAAATTATTAAATTGTGATTTCGAGGATTTCTAGCATTAGAGTACCTGCAGGAACTTTTGCTTCTGCTATATCACCAACTTTTTTACCCATCAATGCTTTTGCTATAGGAGTAGTAACAGCGAGTTTACCTTCACGAATGTTTGCTTCATTTTCAGAAACTAACATATAATTCATTTCACGACCAGTTTTTTGGTCCTTTACGCGCACTTTAGAAAGAATTTGAATAGAATCAGCCGATACCATAGACTCATCAAGAATACGAGCGTTAGCAAGTGTATCTTTGAGTTGTGCTATTTTCATCTCTAGCAAACCTTGTGCTTCTTTAGCTGCATCATATTCTGCATTTTCACTTAAATCGCCTTTGTCGCGAGCTTCAGCAATTTGTGCTGAGATACGAGGTCGTTCAACAGATTCTAATTGTTTGATTTGATCAATAAGTTTCTTGTAACCTTCTTCGGTCATGTAAGTTACAGCCATAACAATAAATTAGTGTTAATAATTAGTAATAAGTAATTATTTTTTTATATTAATATTTTTCCGAAAGATACTAATAAAGTGAGAAACCCAACTATTTTATAAGTTGGATCTCTCAATATTCTTTATACTTCTCATTTAGGTAATGCAAAGGTAAGAAGTATTTTCGACCTGAGCAAATTTTAAACGTAAAAGTGAGAACTTTTAACTAGATACACAATAAAAATATATATTATAGAGACTAATAATATTTTTTATTAAATATTTCACTTGCAAGAAAAGCACGACGAGCAACATCTGCATCCGTTAGATTTAAGTCTAAAATAGGCGGATTATGAACTTTTGTTATATCACTTTCGGAGTTTTCAATTTTTATTTGCATTTTGGAGTTCTCAATGCGCGCCAAAACTTCTTGTTGTATTTTTAATTCATTCTCTCTACGGATACGTTCTTGCTTTCTAAAGATGGCTTCTGCCTCCTCCTTTACTTTCAATTCTTGTTCGCGTATAAGTTCTTCTTCGTGTTGTTTTGTTTCTGTAATTTCTATTTCACGCAACTTTCTAATTAATTCACTTTCATCAAAAGTACCAATAGGTACAGTAGTATCATTAATCTCATCTTCTGTCTGAAACATTGGCTTAGGAGTAGACTCTTCTTTGTTATCATTCCTTTTTTTTAGAATAGAACCAAGTCCAGAAATGAGAAAAATGATTACATAAAATATAATTTCAATAAAATCTTCCATAAAAAAAATTAAATGAGGTTATACAAATATGCGCTTTATTAAGATACTTTAATCTTTTGCCCTATTCGTAAAATAGAAGTTTTAGATATTCCATTTAATTGACATAATTTGCTAACAGTTGTACCATATCTTTGTGCAATAGCAGAGAGAGTATCACCTTGTTTTACAATATGAACTTGCTTAGGTACGGATGATGAATAAGTATCAGATTGTTTTCGTCCGTCAATCATTGTTATATGAGCGCGTTTACCATGCAAATGTTTGTATGCAGAAGCAAATTTATTGGTCGTAATAGAATAGTCACGATTAAGGACTCTAGCACTATCGTTAAGTGAATGTGATTGCAACCAGTCATAAGCCTCATTCATATAGAATACACGCGCAAGAATTGAATGATTTTGATCCTTAAGTCGATCGTAACGCAAACGAGTTGTGTCACCACATGATACCATTGCAGAAACCACTCTATCAGAACATTTTACTGATACTTTTTTATCTGCAGTACCATGAATAATCCAAAGAGGGAGATTATTCAATCCACAAAGGTTGTCAACCATTGCTCCACCACAGAGAGCTATTGCAGCTGCTATTTTATCTGGATATGTTGCTGCAAGATCAATAGTGCCATATCCCCCCATCGACATACCTAAGACATAAATACGAGTAGTGTCAATTGGATAGCGTTGCGTTGCCCAATCTACCATTTTCCATACGCGTTGTGGATTCCACCCATTATTAGTTTGTGGTGCAATAACATAAGCATCTAGGTCAAGCCCCATTTCAAGAGCAGAAATTGTACCATAACGACGTACTATTTGCAAATTTTTACCACTTAAACTTTTTCCATGCAAAAATACGAAGAGTGGTTTAGTTACAACATTAGACGCAGAATCGCAGAAAGAAACAAGCGAACTCGAATTAACTATAGAATCAGAATAAATAGTATCAGAATTTAAATCATCGATTGTTTCGTCTATCAAAACATTCTTAATTGTATCTGATTTTGCAATGATAGAAGTATCATTTGAAATGTTAGAAACAATATTTGATATTACTGGAGGTTCGTAGAACCAAAAGTTGTAACTACCAGGCACAGAATCGCGCATAGCTGTAAGCACCTGAGCACTGAGAGCAAAGGTGGCAAAACAAAATATTAATATTAAACCTATTTTTTTCATTCTACATGAAATTTATATATATCTCTTCCTCTAGAACCAAGCACAAACGAATTATCTCTCACTGCCGGAGAAGATTCAAAATTGGTCCCCATAACACTTTTAAATATTACTTTACCAGTTTCTCCGTTGATAAGATATAATTTGCCTGCAGTATCACCAACTACAAGGAATTCTTCATTCATTTCATTTTGGAAAGCGATAGGTGACATCCATGGATACCAATCAAGTTGTGTCGAATAAATTATATTACCTGTCTTTTTGTCAATCGCCATCAATGCGCCATGGTGAGCTGGTTCATTAGTAATACAACATATGAAAAGTCGATCGCTACAATTACCTGAACCTACTAAAGGGGTAGCAAATATACCTCCTTCAGTAAATTTATCTCCACGTTGCAATTTTTTACAAGGAATTTTGGCTTCCCAAACTAATTTTCCTGTAAGAGCATTTAATTTCACAAGAAAACAAAAACCTTTTTCTCCTTGTCGATCAACCTCACAACCAGTATAAAGATAAGGTATACCATCTTCTTCATTGACCTCGATAACAAGTGAAGCATCTGTATCATCATGATTGAAATAATGCCAAACTGGAGTCATTGTACTAAGATTCACACACAAGATATTACCTCTATTGTCGGCAGTAAATCCATAGTTACGATAGACCGCCATAGAAGCTTCTATACCAGGAGCTTTATCTTGATGTGTATAACGCAGAGTTGAATGCAACAAAATAGAATCATTTTTTATGTACCATTTATAGAGTGTACCATTTTCGCCTGGACGAAAGACGTAATCACCTACACGCAAAGGAGATGAGTCATAGGCGCCCCAACCTCGCCATGCATTTTTATCTTGAGGAAAGAACTGAATAATTTCACCTTTTTTAATGTCAACAGTTAAACATCCCCATGGTTTTTCAGCAGCTACACCATGTCCCACATAAAGCAAGTGAGGATATTTAGGATCGAGCATTGGTGTTCCCTTGATAGGATTACGAAGATAAATAGAAGGGGCTATGGTATCTCCTGAAGTCCAATTGATTAAATATAGTCTACTACATAATGATGAGCAAATAACAAGACTATCATAAAGAAGAGGTTGTCCAGTCCAACCTGTTCCTCCACCCCATTGACCTGCATTGCTTTTACGCATGTCATATGCTGTTTTAAATGTCCAATCTTTCACAATTTTAGTTGGTGTTCCGCTAATTCGACCTCCAAAATTGCCATTACGATACCTATTCCCGCGAAATGTAAGCACATTACCTTTATCTACCAAATATGGATCATTGAAATCTTCAATAATTGGATTATGAATCGTATCAAAAATTGTGATATTATACTTTATAGCATCTACTGACTTATAAATTGTATCTGGTAAAGATTCAATGACAGATATTGTATCGATGACAGATGGCAAATCAACACTTTCATTATCTTTTGAAGTTTGTTTATGAGTTGCACCACAACTCACAAATAAATAAATAACAATTATAAAAAAAGAAAAACGTTGCATATTATAAATTTTTAAAACCTAGGCCCAATCACTGCGATCTAAATTGCGGTAATTAATTGCTTCGGCAATATGAAAAAATTGGATATTTTCGGAATTATCGAGGTCGGCTATTGTTCGCGACATTTTAAGTATTCGGTCGTAAGCACGAGCCGAAAGGTTGTGTTTAGTCATTGCTTTATTGAGCAAATCTTGACCTTTGGTATCTAGTTGGCAATACTTACGAATGAGTTTAGAACCCATTTGTGCATTGCAATAGACGCCTTCTTCTTGAGAGAAACGCTCGGTTTGAATATTGCGAGCAGCAATGACACGAGCACGGATTGTGGCACTACTCTCGGATGGTTTGGCATCTGCCAATTGCGAAAATGGCACTGGTACAATTTCGATATGCATATCTATGCGATCGAGAAGCGGACCTGAGATGCGACTGAGATAGCGTTGCACCACACCTGGAGCACAGGTGCACTCGTGGTTTGGATCATTGTAATATCCACAAGGACAAGGATTCATTGATGCTACGAGCATAAAACTTGCAGGATAGTCAACCGACATCTTAGTGCGCGACACTGTGATTTTACGATCCTCTAGTGGTTGGCGCAAGACTTCGAGTACAGCACGCTTAAACTCAGGCAATTCATCGAGAAACAATACACCATTGTGCGCTAAGGATATTTCGCCAGGTTGAGGATATGTGCCGCCGCCAACAAGGGCCGTATCGCTAATCGTGTGATGAGGATTGCGAAATGGTCGGCGTGTGATAAGTCCAGAATTACCATCGAGTTTACCTGCTACTGAATGGATTTTAGTAGTTTCGAGGGCTTCGTGCAAGGTAAGAGGCGGAAGGATTGTGGCAAAACGTTTGCTCATCATACTTTTACCCGCCCCAGGAGGGCCTACCATAAGAATATTGTGTCCGCCCGCAGCCGCCACTTCTAGAGCACGTTTGACAGATTCTTGACCTTTTACTTCGTCGAAATCGACATCAAATTTATCGACACTTGCAAAGAATTCTGCTCGCGTATCAATAATCGTAGGTTCTATATTCTTTTCACCATTGAGAAATTGTACTACATCAACAATTGTATCTGCAGCTATAACATCCAGATTGTTTACGACTGCCGCTTCATGGGCATTATCGGCAGGAACTATAAACCCTTTGTAGCCTTTTTCGCGTGCTAGAATGGCAATAGGCAAAGCTCCTTTGATTGGTTTCAACGACCCGTCGAGCGACATTTCACCCATCATCATATATTTGTCGATAAGGTCGGCTTTGATAGTTTCATTACCTGCCAACATACCGATGGCTAAAGGCAAATCGTAAGCCGAACCCTCTTTTCGAATATCTGCAGGAGCCATATTGATGACAACACTACGGCGGGGAATGTCAATTCCGTTATGCTTCAATGCCGAGTAGATACGCTCGTGACTTTCGCGCACAGCATTATCGGGCAAGCCCACAAGCATGAACTTGATGCCAGGCGACACACTGACTTCAATGGTCACCTCAAAAGCACTGATGCCTTGTACTGCAGCGGCATATGTTTTTACGAGCATAATTTATTAATTGAGAATTAAATACTACTATGTTCAATCTAGATTTAGTTTAAACAGAAGTACATATTCTTTTTTTATTTTTAAGTACAGACAAACCTAGATAATACGTCTGCAAAGGTACAAAAAAAATTGAGCGAATGCAATAGTTTGATAAATAATTTGAACTTTAAGGGATAATTTTTAAGGCTAACTGAAAATTGAATACACACTATGAGTGGATATTGAAAATGTCTGTTTTCTTGCTTGAAGGTTGCTTGCACCTTGCTTGAAGGTAGTACACACTGTGAGTTGGTGTTTTTTTTAGATTACAGAGTATAGATAAAACAATTTGCGAACTTTCGAAGTTGCAATTTCGAAAGTTCGCAAGTTTGTAAGTTTATAAGTTTGTAAAAAAATATAAACTAAAACAGATATATTATTTGTTTAATACTTTGACTGCTTCAGCTACTTCTTTCAAAAGAGGTTCGACTGATACTGGTCCGCCTACGGCGTGTTGCATCCAGATGTTTGGCGTGAGTCTGCCGACTGGGTAGATGCGACATACCTCTTCGCCAACTACTTTGCCTTTGAATTGAGCTTCGAGTTGTGACTCTACGATGTGACCATAAGGGTAGTTTGGCAAATAGAGAGGGCTATCAATCATATGAGAGTAAACCGCCAAGATAGTTGAATTTTCGTGACCAAGGATTGGTGCATAGTATTTATTCCAAATCTCTTGAGCATTGCGGATGATAGCTTCTTTGAGTTGAGGCATAGTGGCATTAGGATTTTCGTATAACCAACGCCATGTGTAGATATCAACCAAAGAGACACCCATAATTTCGTAAGAACCCCAGAAGATGTCGAGCATTTGATATGCAGATGCGTGGGCATCGTTTGTAACATAGCCAAGCAAAGGAAGGTCGCGTTTTTGGAATACGAAGGCGAGAGCTTCGGTGAATGCTGTACTTGGCACGCCTGCCATCATATAGTTGTCGACATCGTACATAGTGATAGTTTGCTCGACATTGTGACCAAACTCATGAACAGCAATGTTATAGCCTTTGTAGTCCATACCATCGGCAGCGATACGAGTGCGGAGTCGAGAGATATCGTAGGTAGCCATAGCACCCCAAGCGTGACCAGCGCCGAGAGAAGGGTCTACTTCGATTTTAGAGCAAACCTCGTCGGCTTTTTCTTTAGTGAAGCCAAGGCGTTGCATAATGTTAGGCAAATCGGCCTTCAAGGCAGCAGGATTAGGATAGAGAGCACGAGTTTTGGCAGAGAGGTCGTCCTCGTTGATTGCACTACGAGTTTTGAAACCATCGTACCAAATATCAAAAGGTTCGAGGTCGCGCCCAAGGCGAGCTTTGATGATTTCAGCCACTTGAGCAACTTCGGGAGAAGAGATGAATTTAACGAACATCTCCTCGATTTCCTTATCAGTTACCTCCATTTGTTGATCGAACGAGCGTTGGATATAGGTAGGATAAGCAGGGCAATATTTGTCCATTGCGACAGCCGATTTGTAGATGTTATAAAGCATTTGATAGCGCACATCAGCCTCGCGAGTATTGTCGACAACATTGCCTTCGGCATCTTTCACCTCGTT
>JAZRCE010000145.1:0-19274 GCA_045635445.1 Candidatus Aphodosoma sp. | reverse complement strand
CGCTATCTTTGCATCGCAATTGAGAGATAAACGAACTCTTAACGCAAATGGCCCATTCGTCTATCGGTTAGGACGCAAGATTTTCATTCTTGAAAGAGCGGTTCGATTCCGCTATGGGCTACTTTTTTTATGTTTATAAGTGAAATAACAAGATAAAATTTCTATAATAGAAAATGGCAAATCATAAATCATCAATCAAAAGAATTCGTCAAACAGAAAGACGTCGTTTGCACAACAAATTCTACGCTAAAGTAACTCGTAGCGCTGTTCGTAAATTGCGCGCAACATCTGAGAAAGATGCAGCAGTAGCACTTCTTCCTAAAGTAGCTTCTATGCTTGATAAACTTGCAAAACGTAACATCATCCACAAAAACAAAGCAAGCAACTTGAAATCTAAATTGGCTCTTCACGTTAATAAACTTGCTTAATTTGTCGAAGATTGAAAAATATATGAGCTCTTTTCTGTAATAACAGATTAGAGCTTTTTTTGTTAGTTATTGGTTTGTTTTTTTGGGGGCGGGGGATAAAGGGTCTTGTTACTCGCTACTAGTTACTAATAGTCTATTATATGGAAAATAAAGCGATAAAACTTTGGAATGAAGATGAGCGTCCACGTGAGAAAATTAAACGTCATGGGGTTGAAGTACTATCTGAAGCTGAATTGTTAGCCGTGATGCTTGGTTCTGGTACTAAAGATAAGAATGTGGTAGAGTTGTCGCGTGAGATTCTTGATTTTGTAAGTGGCGATTTGAATCAGTTGGCGAGACTTACACTTTATGAATTTCAGTCGCAATTCAAAGGTATTGGTGAGGCTAAGGCAATGCACATATTGGCTACACTTGAGTTTGGGCGTCGCAGGAATGCAGCGAAGAGGGGAGAGAATGACTCGATACGTACATCAAAAGATATTGTGCGCTTGATGCACCCTGTGATTAGCGATATGCCTGTAGAGCAGTTTTGGGTTATATTGCTTAATCGTAAAAATAAGGTGATAGGTAAAGAGTGCGTGGCTATGGGTGGAGTGTCGGCTGTTTTGGTTGATATGCGCTTGCTTCTTAAACCTGCAATTACGCGTTTAGCATCGAGTATTATTCTTTGCCATAATCATCCTTCGGGCACAGTGTCGCCAAGCGCCGAGGATAGAGCATTGACGCGTCGTGCAGCCTCTGCTGCAGAATTAATTGATATTCGTTTGCTCGACCACGTGATTATCACTTCCGACAGCGAGCAATTTTATAGTTTTGCCGACCATGGAGAACTTTGATTAGATTATAGATAACAGATTATAGATATTTTATGGAACCACAATTAAATGCACATAACAAGGCGGAATTTCCGCCGATGCATACTGCCGAGCATATTTTGAATGGCACTATGGTAAAGATGTTTGGATGCCCACGTTCGCGTAATGCGCATATCGAGCGCAAGAAAAGTAAGGCGGACTATGAACTTACAGAAGCTCCAACTGAAGAACAAATACGCGAAATAGAGCGTCGTGTTAACGAACAGATTGCACGCAATCTTGATGTAACTGTCGAGTTTATGACTCGCGATGAGGCAGCTGCATTGGTCGACCTTTCTAAATTGCCTGCTGATGCCTCAGAAACGCTTCGTATTGTGCGTGTAGGCGATTATGACAATTGTGCTTGCATTGGTGCACATGTGAAAAATACGAGTGAAATAGGCACATTTCGTATCCTTACTCACGACTTTGCAGATGGGCGCTGGCGTATGCGTTTTAAACTCGAAAATTGTCCTTATGTTGAATAAGGAATAGGGAGTAGGGAAGACTTTTTGTTGTTATGGATATTGTTCAAAAATCGGAGAGGCTTTTGTGGTTTCTCCGATTTTTTTATTGTTTGGCACGTAATTTGAATCATATTAGACGTAAGTAATTACAAACAAAATCTATTAAAAACCATCTTATTATTAAGGAGAAAAAACTATGTCAACACAAAAAACACAAGGTTGGTTGCCAACGGTGATTAGCGACCTATTTGATTATCCATTGTTTGCTCCGCGTGTGCCTATGACAGCGCCTGCTATCAATGTTAAAGAAACCGATAAGGATTATTGGATTGAAGTGGCGGCAGCTGGTATGACGAAAGAAGACTTTGATGTGCGCATTAACGAGAAGGATTACCTTATTATTAGTTTGCAAAAACGAGAAAAAAAGGGAAAAAATGAAGAGCCTAAATGTGCTGAAGGGGAAAAAGAGTGTAAGAGTGAAGTGAGATATTTGCGTCGTGAATTTTCTTTCTCTAAGTTTCAACAAGTGATGAGTTTGCCAGACAATGTGGATATTGACCATATTGAGGCAAAGGTGAAGAATGGAGTGCTTAAGATTAGACTACCTAAACGTACTGATGAAGAGATTCAGAAGGCTCATAAAACCATCGAAATTTTGTAAACAAAAAAGCCCTCGTGAGAGGGCGCTGTTTCATAAGTTTTAGTTAGTTAAATAGTGTATTGGGCGACATCTGCTTTTGGGAAATAGCGGGTGTCGTTTTTTTATTCAGCGAAAGGTTTTATTTCGCACATTTCTAGATATTCGTTCCATTCGGGATCTATTTCAACGTATATAGTTATTGGTAGTTGAGGTAAATTAGTTAGAGCTTCGTTGAGGCGTTCGCCAAATACGCGAGATGTGCGTGTGTAGAAGACCATTGTGCGTTCGTTGTTGCCTGTATAGATACCTGTTAGAATGGCAAGTTTATCTTTTTCGACAGCATTGCGAAGGGCGTCAATGACTGTTTCCATTAGTTCTCCATCAGAATCGGATGGCATTCCATTATGATTAGATTTGTATTTCCAATATATTTCTACGCGTTCTTTGAATTTGCCAGATAAACGAAATTCATCAAGAGAATCACGACCAGAAATGAATATTGGCATATCGTTGTCGGTTTCAGCCATAGTACTGAACCAATTGTCGGTTAATTTCATAATTATATCTCCCAAGCGAGAGCGCTAGCACCAAGTATAGCAGCATCGCTTTCTTTGAGAGTAGAGAATAGAACTTTGACTTTATTACGCCAAATAGGCATAAGATTTAGGTTCATACTTTCTACTATAGGTTTGTAAATTAAATCTCCAGCTTTAGTTAAACCACCAAATAATACAATAGCTTCAGGAGCTGAGAATGCTACAAAATCGGCAAATTTTTCGCCTAACATACGACCAGTGAATGCAAATATATCTTTTGCAACGTCATCTCCTTCTATTGCAGCATCAAACACATCTTTAGAAGTGATATTTTCGGCAGGAATGTTGCGTAGGAGAGTTTTTCGATCGGTAAGTTCGAGAATTTCACGGGCTGTACGCGCTACACCCATTGCAGAAGCATAGGCTTCGAGACAACCTGTTTTTCCACAACCGCAGATGCGTCCATTATTGCGAACTGCGCAAGTGTGACCAAGTTCGCCAGCGAAACCATCATGGCCATAAACGACATCACCATTAATAACGATACCTGAACCTACGCCTGTGCCGAGTGTGATCATAATGAAATTTTTCATTCCACGAGCAGCACCATAGGTCATTTCACCTACAGCAGCGGCATTTGCATCGTTGGTCAAAGCAACTGGGATGCCTACTTTATCTTTAAGCATATCAGCAAAATGGACGATTTGATTTTTAGCCCAAGTTAAATTAGCAGCGTTTTCGATACAACCAGTGTAGTAATTACCATTAGGAGCACCAACACCAATGCCACGAATTTCGTCTATTGAATATTCTTTGTCGATGAGTTTTTTTATACTTTCGGCAAGATCGTTGATAAATTCCTCTGGGTGATTTTGTGTGTTGCTTCGAATAGCAGTTTGTTTCAATACATTGCCACGAGCATCTACAATGCCGAATTTGGCAGTTTGACCTCCGAGGTCAACACCGATAACATAAGGTTTACTCATAGGATTAGTTATTTTAGTTGTTAGTTGAAATATTTTGATTTACATTTTTGCTTCCTATAATTGCATATATTAGTATATATATGATGCCGATGAGCACTACGTAATAGCTATTGATAAATCCGAAATAGTCAGCGCACCAACCTTGAATTAGGGGGAGAACTCCACCTCCGCAAACCATCATCATAAATATACCAGATGCTGCGGCGGTATATTTACCTAAACCTTCAACAGCTAAATTAAATATAGCTCCCCACATTACAGATGTACACAAACCACAAAGGATTAGAAGAAGAATGTTTATAGGTACAGCTTCTATTCCAAAGGATATATCTGATTTGAATACAGGCATATTTACCATAGTTTGGGGTAGATATATAGCACAAAATACAAGTAGAGTAGCTATGATGGTTGTTGTAGCGAGCATGGTACGACTTGATATATATCCTCCTATAAAAGCTCCAAAAAATCGACCGATTAGCATAAAGAACCAATAAGTTCCTACTATTGTGCCAGCAATAGCTGTGTCCATACCGAGGTCGGTTGTCATGTATAGATTAGTAATGTTAGGGATGCCTACTTCAACACCAACATATATAAATATGGCAATAATGCCAAGTTTGAAGTGGCGGAATGAAAAAGCAGAGTGTTCATTTTTGGTAGTTTCTTGATGCAGATTAAGATGGGGTTCGGGCATATCAATGAATGCTAAAATCAAAAAGGCAATAGCAAATATCCCCATTGCAAGCCATAATGCTGGATTGGCATCTTGAATTGTGCGATTAGCAACGTTACCCATTAGCAAACCAACCAATACAGGGGCAAGTGTTGCGCCTGTAGAACCAAAAACACCACCTATTTGTATTAATTGGTTGCCTTTTTTGCCACCGCCGGCAAGTGTGTTTAGCATTGGGTTGCAAACTGTATTAAGTATACACATTGAAAAACCGGAAATAAAAGCACCACATAGATATATGGCGTAGGTTGCAGAACCTATATATCCTGATAAGAAAGTGATACCAACTCCGATAAAACCAACACTAACAGCAATTAGTGAAGTTTTTTTGTATCCATAGTGTTGAAGTAATAACCCAGCAGGGATTCCCATACAAGCATAGGCAATGAAGTTGGCAAAATTGCCTAGTTGCGACATCAAGTTTGATGCGTTGAATTGTGATTTGACAATAACACCAAAAGGATTTTGCAGACCTGTTACGAAAGCTATCATAAAAAAGAGAGCAATCATCATTATGATAGGTAGAATGTTGTTCCTTTTCATTATAGGTTGTTTTTGAGGAAGTTGTTAAAGCGAGTGTATAGGTGATAACGAGTTTTAGCCCCAAGAATACTGTGATTTTTATTTGGGTAAATTTGCATTTCAAATTGAATACCTGCTTCAACTAAAGCATCGCAATAAAGCATTGCATGTTGAAAATGCACATTATCATCGGCTGTGCCATGGCAGAGAAGCAATTTACCTTTGAGTAAGTGTGCTTTTGTAATTAAATCTGATTGTTCGTATCCATGGTCGTTTTCTTGTGGTGTTGACATAAAACGTTCAGTATAAGCAGTGTTGTATAATCTCCAATCAGTAACAGGCGCAATAGAGATACCTGCTTTGAATGTTTCGTTGCCATAAGTAAGACAATTAAGCGCCATAAAACCTCCAAACGACCAGCCCCAAATAGCAATTCTATCTTCATCTATATAAGATTGTTTTCCAAAATATTGTGCAGCTGAGATTTGATCTTCTGTTTCATATTTTCCAAGATTCCAATATGTGCAAGTGCGGAATTCGTGTCCACGCGCACCAGTACCACGTCCATCAACGCAAGCAACAACATATCCTTCTTGTACAAGATAGTATTCCCAGTCTGGTTTGAATCTATCTAGTGCTTCTTGACTATTAGGACCTGAGTATTGCACCATAACGAGAGGATATTCCTTGTTCTCGTCAAAATTTGCAGGTTTAATAATCCAACCATATAGATTAGTTCCATTAGGAGCATTGAAGTTAATAAATTCTTTTTTAGGTAGATTATATGCATCAAATTTTTCTTGAAGTTCTTTGTTGTCGATTATAGTGCGCAATACATTTCCTTTTGTGTCACAAAGGGTGAATGTATTGGCCGTTGTAGTGTTATGGTACTGAGAAATGATATATTTCATGTTTTTCGAGAATGAAGCTGTATGTGTGCCAGGTCGAGTGTCAAGATTGATAATATTACCTTTTTTATCAGCTTTATATATGTGGCGTTGTGAGGGATGTTCTTTGGCGGCTTGGAAATAAGCGGTTTTTGTTTTTTCATCATAACCATAGTATGCTGTTACGTCCCATTTGCCTTTGGTTATTTGACGAATTAAACTACCATTTGCATTATAGTGGTATATATGACGCCAACCATCACGCTCGCTCATAGCAACGAACGAATTATCAGAATTGAATTTTAAATGAATATAGTTTGTATAATCAATATACACTTTGTCTGTTTCCGATAATAATGTTTTTGTTACGCCAGAACGTGGGTTTACGCTTAGTAAATCAAGCGTTGTTTGATTGCGATTTAGACGCACGATAGCGAGAGATTCATTGTCATTGGTCCATTGAATAATAGGGAAATAAATATCATTTCCATAACCACAATCCATCTGTTTGGTAGTGCGATTTTCAATGTCATATACATGCACGGATACACTAGAATTTGTTTCCCCTGCTTTTGGATATTTGTAGGTGTAGGCATCATCATATGGGTGATTGTACATATCAAATGAGAATTGTTTTATTTCGCTCTCATCAAAGCGCACCCAAGCCAAAAGTTTGCTGTCTGGGCTCCATGCAAAATAGCGAGTACAACCAAATTCTTCCTCGTACACCCAATCGGCAGTGCCATTGATTATTTTGTTGAATTCTCCATCTTTGGTAATTTGGATTTCTGTATTGAAATCAAGTTTTTTAATGAAAAGGTTATTCTCGCGCGCAAACACAATCATTCGACCATTAGGTGAAAATTGTGCAAGATTTTGGAGTCCGGGTTTGTCACTTAGTGGTTCTAATTCGTTACGTGATATGTTGTATACGTAGTACGTTGTTGTAAATGAATGACGATAGATAGGAGTTTTATCTGTGAGAATTAGAATGCGTTTTTCTTGTGAGTCGAATTCGTAATCTGAAATACGTTTTAATCTGCAATTTTTTGCAGTAGTCACATCGAATATAGTGTCAATAACTTTGCCTGACAAATAGTTATACTTTATGATTTTAGTTCCGTCTTCTGATAGCATAGTATAATTTTCTCCATCGTTCATCGAATAGAGAGCTGCCATCGTTTGAGGTCTGAAAGCACCAGATGTAAAATCTCGTAAATAATTTTCAGATGTGTTGTTTGCAAATGAGAATGTGAAATTTAAGGATAAAAATAAGATAAATAATGTTTTTAATGTTTTCATATTGTATGTTATTTTGTTTATGGTTGCAAAGATACAAAAAAAAGTATAATAAACAATGTCATTATACTTTTATTTTATCATCTAAAAATAGATAGTTCTTTGTCTATAACATCAGTTTTTATGTTAGCAGCATCAATCACCGAATGATATACAAAGTCTGTTTTTTGTTTTTTGTGTTGTTTTTGAATTAGAAATGAATGTTTTGTTTTGTTGTTGCTTTTGTATCTGTCTGACATCCAGACAAGAGCGGCGGTGTGGTGCATAATTTCAGATTCATTTGCGTGTAACCACATATTGTTTTCACCTAAAGCCTCTCCATGATCTGATATGTATATCATAATAGCATTTTTATTTAGCAGAGGTTTTATTATTTCACTTATTATGTAGTCTGTGTATAGAACTGTATTGTCATAAGAATTAACAATTTCTATTGAATCGCAATTTGATACTATTCTAGATTGCATTGTAGGTGCGAATTTTTCGTATTCACTACTATAGTGTGCATTATACCACCAATGTGATCCAATTGTGTGTATGACTACCAACTGATGTTTGAAATTTTTATTTAGTATACGATTGTAGTGTGGTAGAATATCTTCGTCAAGCCATTTATCGAAGTTGTATACTGTTTTTGATTGATTACTTTTGATTACTGTATCAGCCTCTTCAATAAAGTATATATATGGTTTTTCTGCATCTTGATTTGCTATAGTAGTAGTGTGATATCCAGCAACCTTGTATACATCTATGAACGAACGTTCGGTGTAAGCAATAGCAGTATTGTCTGTTGTTGCTCGTGTCATTAAATGAGGTATACTTCTGTTTGTATATGTGAAGTCAGAATAGATGCTATCGAGAGATATAACACCTAATTGTTCTATGCAAGGAGTGGTTTTTCGATGATATCCATTGATTGACATATTGGCGGGTCGTAGAGCTTCTCCTATAACAACCACTACTATTGTTGAGTCTTCGGTTGTTCTATTTGCATAGGTACATTGTTGAGGTCTTATTTTAGCTATTTCTTGTTGTTGTGCTATATATTTTGAGGTTACACTAAATATATTAAAAGGAATTCTTTCACATATAGGACGAGCAAAACGTCCTCCTGGCCAAAGGAGTATAAATGCTAAAATCGTAGCTAGTGCTATTGTGAAAATTATAGATATTTTCTTTTCCTTTTTAATAGTGTATTTTTTGTTGAGAGAACTGATAAAATATCCTATTGTTGTGATAGAAATAATCCATAAAACTAAAGGTAATGTAATCATATCGGATGTTACATTTACATCGTTTTGGAAGATTATATCCAATATAATTGTGTTGTATGAGAAGTTTATTGTATATCTAAAATATGCCAATATAGAAGACAATAAACATAATATGGTGAATATTACTCTATAGATATGTTTGTTTACATAGGATATAATTATAAGTATTGAGAATAAGGCTAATACAATTGTACTCCAATGCATTAAAACAAACAAAACATCGACCCACGATTTTATGGGTGTTGATATAAAATCAGTTATGGTACATGTCGTTGTAATATATAACGCAGATAGGAATACATGTACTATCCATTTTGTTATATTATTTTTTTGCATTGAATTTTATTTAATGACAAGTATTTTTGTAATTTGTTTTTGTTTCCCATTTGCAGATATGCAATGCGCAAAATATACCCCAGAAGAAACCTTTTCTCCATCAAATCGGCAGAGATTCCATGTGGCAGCACCTCCGTTTGATATTGTTTCGTATAGAATGTTACCATTTACATCTGTTATCTTTACTTGTGTGCCTGTTGATAGACCTACAATTGCAACTTGTCCTACAAAACCAGGACGCACAGGATTGGGGTAAGCATGTATATTTTCGAATGTTTCGTTGCCTTTGATAGCATCTGATTGATACGATACCAATCCATTGCTTGTTCCAATAAATACCTCTCCTGTTTTGTCATTGATAGCTATTGATTGGATTATATTTGATAGCAATGGACTATTTTCTGCTGTGAAATGATGTATTGTTTGTTTGCCATCTTCAGATACTAGATACAATCCAGACGTAGTTGTGCCTATCCATTTCCTATTAGCTCCATCCACAGCAATTGCTTTTATTTCTTCCGTACCAAGCAGATAGTCGGCCAGTCCAGTCTCATCATTTCGAGGGATTATTACTCGATGTACACGAAAATCACTATCAAACATTTTTTCTGGGTTATTAATAACAAATAGTCCAGTTGTAGTGCCTATCCATAGTGTTCCTTTATTATCTTGTGCGATAGAGCGTAGTAGTGATGATGAAAAATTTATTTCTTTGTTGTTTTGATCATAAACTTTTGACAGTGACTTTATTTTATCATCAGATGTATTGTCTAGTGTGCCATTATCATCAAATGTGAATAAAAGAGAGGTCAGACTATTTTTGTGTCTTGGGATTAATACAATTTTTTGATTTGGATTTTGGTTGCAGATAATAATGTCTTGTGGAGTAGAAGCACTGATGCTATATGGCATGCTATGATATATGCCTTTTGTGTCAATATATTTAATTAAGTCTCCTCCATTATTTAGTATCCAAAGATTACCTTGATTGTCATATGTCATACCATCTGTTCGTGTATAATTGTATCTTGTTGATGTAGGACTATCTTGATGTATAGATAGTAATCCACTATTGTCGCAGTGGTGAAATTTGTATATTTCATCATTGCGGAATTCATATAATCCAAGACCATAACTAGCTATCCAAAAGTTTGTATTGTCATTAGGGTTAATTGCAATATCTACCAAATCATAACAAGTTGATGTTGTCGTTGTTTTTTCTGCAAAATAAGGTGTAGGATAACTTGTCCATATCCCATTTTCGAATATCGATAAAGAACCATTTGTGTGGTAATTATCAGCCCAACGACCGCCAGGAATACTAAATATACGACCATTAGCATATTTCAATTTCCACGATATATTTGAGAGAGGACCATTTGGAACAAAACGATTTATTTCTTTCTTTTCTACACTTTGTGAATATATGATGGTATTAGCTATATACCAAAATTTGTTTTCTTGCGTGTCAAAAAGACCATCGATTGCATTATTCGAAAGAAATTCCGATTCGTTTTCTTTTAAGGCATATATATTATTTTTACTATCAACAACGAATGTATATCCATTGTTGTGAGAAATGTTTTTTATTGAGGTTTTGTACAATTTCCATTCATTATCTATATATCTATATAGATTATAATTGCTTTTCAGTAGATAGAGTATACCATCTATAATTTGTATTTTTGTATTTTCTATGTTTGATTCTGGAATTGTCTGTTTTTCCCAATTTTGGTAATTAATTAAGTTCGATTCGATCGATGCGCAGTACAAATTTTTTGATGTTAGTGCGTAAATATTGTTATTGTGAGTATTAATGGTTAGTATCTTTGTATCTTCTTTTTCGCTTATAATATATGTCTCTTTTATTTCTTCTTTTTTTATGTTCAGAGCAATTATGCCAAAATCACAAGCTAAGTAAGCCATTTCTGGTGTGAAATGTATATCATTTATCTTTTTACTACCGCTCATGTTTTTTTGATATAAGTCAGTGATATTTACGATTAATCCATCTTCATATAAAATATCAATATTCGAGTTGTTGTACCCAATAAATAGCGCATCATCGTATTCGGAGTATTTAATGACCGTAATGTTATTGTCGCTTAAACCATCTATTTTTGAGTATGTTTCTAATACTATTCTGTCTTTATACACAGAAAAGAGCGAACCAGAACTTATTGCATACACTTTTTCTTTCGATTGTGTTATTTGGTTTACCGAGGTGTACGAAGTGTGAGTGCGCCAAGTATTTATTGCTATTTGGCTCATTGTGCATAAACAGAAAAACAGTGCAATAATTAAAAAAATGTATCTATTTTTCATCTTTTGGTAGTTGTTTTATGAATTGTGTGAATTTTTGCATTGCTATTGCTCTATGTGATATTTTGTTTTTTACCTCTGAAGGTAGTTCAGCAAAAGTTTTGTCATAACCATTAGGCATAAATATTGGATCATAACCAAAACCACCTTCTCCTCTTGGCGACTCTGTTATTGTTCCGTTAATTACACCCTCAAATACATATGTTGTATCATTTAAAATAAGGGCAATAACAGTTGTGAAGTGAGCTTTGCGATTAGTGATTCCCTCCATTTTTTTTAGTAACTTAGCTGTGTTACGATGCATATCAGATGGTTCACCAGCATATCTTGCCGAATATATTCCAGGTTCTCCATTTAGAGCCTCTACAGATAGACCAGAGTCATCAGCAAAGCAGTTACATTGTATTTTATTATGAAGATATTCTACTTTTTGTAGTGCATTCTCTTCAAATGTGCTTCCTGTTTCTGGTATATCTTCAAAAACTTTTACATCAGATAGATTTTTTACTTCAAAAATATCTCCCACTATCTCTTTCATTTCTTGTAATTTGTGGGCATTGTGTGTTACAAATACTAAATCTTTCATTGTTTTTGTTGCGCATTACAGCCCGTGAAGGCCTCTTTACCTATGGTTTTTATTCGTTTTGAAAATTTTATTTTGGTAAGTTGATTACATCCTTCGAATGCATAATCAGCTATATGTTCAACGGTTTTCGGTATTTTTATAACTCCAATTTTTCCTCTTGGACAAAAAATGAGTGTTTTCATATCAGCCGAATATAGGATTCCGTCTACCGAACGATAATTTACATTGCCATTTCTGATACTTATCTCTTTTAAGTTTTGACATCCATTAAATATACTTCTATCGAAGTAATTATATTCTTTCCCTAATGTGACTTTTTTCAGTTTAGTACAACCATTAAATGCATATTTTTTTATTTCATGTACATGATTCATCACAATGTGCTCTATTTGCGTACAATTATCAAACGCATAGTTGTTTATTGTCTTTATAAATTGGTGTGCCACATATATGCCATTATATCCTTTAGGACAATAGAGTAGAATACTCATGTCTTTGTTGTAAAGTACTCCATAGTGAATCGTATAGTAATCCGTTGATGAACCAACAAAACGTGTGAAGTTGTATGTTTTTTCAAAAGCCGAATGAGCTATAAAGTTCAACTTTTTCGAGATTTCGATTGAGTGTATTTGTCTGCAACCTTCAAATGCGTTGTCTTGTATCGTTGTTATTTTATGAGGTAGAATTATTTTACCTCTTATTTTTTCGCACATAAAAAATGTTGCCGTATTTATTGTGTCTAACGACATTGGCAGTGTTAGTTTTGTTTTGTCGTTTATCCCTTGTAGCGATGAGCAATATGCAAAACACATATTTCCAATTTGACTGATATTGTTTCCAATATTTGCCATTCTCATCCTATTGCAATTCCTAAAAGCACCAACTCCTAATGAACAAAACGCATTATCTATATGTATTGTGTCTATCCCCGTGCAGTTTTCAAATGCAAAATCGCCAATTGTCAAAATAGAATAGGGTAGTGTTACAGATTGTAGCGATGTACATTCAGCGAATGCATAGTTATAAATACTCTTTATATTCGACGGAAATTTTATTTCATTCAATGATGTACATCCCTCAAATGCACCATTCCCAACCGATTCTATAGATTCTGGCAAAACAACTTTCTCTAAGTCGCTATTCCCTTTCATAAAACTAGATGCAATACTAGTTGTCCCTTCTCTAAATATTATTTCTTTAGGTTGTTCTTTTCCTATATATTTCAATGCAATATTATCTGCATATATAATATCATCAGTTTGAGTATTATACCAAGTCGTACCATCAAAAGCTGTATTATCTATCTCTATATCACCGCTAGCTTCTATTTTTACCGATTGTAGCGATGGTGAATTTGCAAAAGCTAATTTGCCGATATAAGTTACATTTCTAGGTATAACAATTTCATTTACATGCAATCCTTCGAATGTCTTATCGTCTATAATTTGCACCGAGTTGCCCAGTATCAATTCAATAGGTTTCTGTGTATGTGTAAAAATAGCACTTCCTGTTTTACATCTTTCCGCATTAAATTCTACTTTTGTGATATTGTTACAATCCGAAAAAGCATTCTTACCTATTTTTTCTATAGTTATGGGCAATACAATTTCCCGTAGATTTATACATCCCGCAAAAGCTTGTTCTGCTATGGATGTAATTTCTTTTGGCAAAGTGATTTCTTGTAACGAGGAACATTCTGCAAATGCTCTTTTATTTATTGTTGTTATTGTATTCGCAAAAACCACTTTCTCCAAAGTTATACATCCCGCAAAAGCCTTTTCTCCTATTTCGTTTACACCCTCAGGTATCTCTATCGACAATAGGTTTTCGCATTTATAAAAACAAAAATCCCCTATTTTTTCTATCGGATTTTTTAATTTTATTGTTTTTAGATTAGTGCAATAACTAAAAGCATGTATTCCTATGTCGGTTATATTATCACCTAAAGAAACCTCTTTGAGTGATTGGCATTTCGAAAAAGCATAATTTCCGATATCTGTTTTTGCATCAGCTATTTGCAATGAAACCATATTCTTGCAATTGTTGAATGCATATTTCCCTATTGTTTTAACTGATTGTGGAATTTGTATCGATTTCAAATGCACGCAATTCTCAAACGCACGTTCCGCCACTATTTCCAGACTATCTCCTATAGTCACATTACGCAAATTCCTACATTCAGCAAATGACTTATAACCAATGATATTCGCGTTTTGCAATTCAATGTAAGGTATCGATTCACATCTATAGAATGCCAAAGCCCCAATATTTATCGATTTGGACTTAATAATAATATATTCTAGCGACGAACAATGCGAAAAAGCCCTATCCCCAATGCTATTGCATCTCCAAGGAATGACAATCGAGTCTAATCTGCCACACCCAGCAAAAGCATATTCTTCTATCGAAGAAATTCTATTGTGCAATGAAACGTTTTCTAAATTAGGGCATTTCGAGAAACATCCAGCAGGTATCACTTTTGTCGAATCAGGAAAAATCGCACTGTGCAAACTATTACAGTTGTAGAAGGCTCCTATGCCTATGCTTTTTACTCTGTGAGGCAATTTTATACTTTTCAAATTCGCACAACCACTAAATGCAAAATTGCCAATTTTTTCAAGAGTCGGATTGAATTTTACATTCTCTAATTTCTTACAATTTCTAAACGCATTATCGTCAATTTCACTTAAACTATATGGTATTTTAATATTATATAGTTCGCTACACCCCTCAAATGCAGCAGTTCCAATTTTTAACAATCCCGGAGGTAATGTTACTTGTTTTATATATCTATTTTGGTAAAATGCACCTGCGGCAATTCTTTCCGTATCTTTTTTGAATCTCTTTTCCGTAATCACACTATCTTTGCCCTTGTATGCATATAGAATATTATTCACATACAACATCTGCTCCCCACTATTATACCATTCAGTGTTATGTAATGCAAATCTATCAATTTCCTCTATTGATTTCGGAAATTCTAACGAATCTATCGCCCCACAATTATATAGCAAATACTCAGGCAAGCGCTTTACTTTATCGCCAAAAAAACATTTACGCAAACCATTGTTACCCTCAAAAGCCCCAATCGTTCTTTCTACTCTTTCATCGTAATAGGCACCCGACATTCTACAATCTATAGCATTGTAAAATATAGTATCTAGATTCTGATTCCCTTGCACAATTTCATAACCCAATTTTCGCGTTTTTTCAGGGATCGTAATCGAATTTAGCGAACTACACCACGCAAACGCAAAGTTTCCAATCTCTTCCACATTTTCTCCCATATCAACATGCGCTAGGTTAGTACAATTCGTGAACGCACGTTCTCCAATTTTCGTTATCAAATTATGTATCTCAATGTATTTCAAACTTTTGCACCATGCAAAAGTGTATGGGGCAATTTCGGTCAATGTAGATGGCAATTCAATGTCAACCAAACGTTCACATCCGCTGAATGCTCCTTCTGCAATATATTTAATATCGGCTTCATCCGAAAAGTATACTTGCTTTATATGGTTATTCCCACTAAATGCACCTTCCGCAATCCCAATCACATAATACATCGTATCATTATAATTGATTTCATTAGGAATATATATCTTTTCTTCACTTAGACTATTGTCTTGTATCGCAACTTCAACATTATATTCATCTATTTTGTTGTATTTCAGTGTGCATTTCTTGTATCTGTAGCCAATAGTTTGTGCTGTAGTGTTAGCGCAACACAACAACGTTAGCATTAGAAATGCCAACAGCAAACAAAAATTTTCTACTCTTTTTATCACAGATGCAAAGTTACAAAAAAAAAATGAAAAAACTACAACTATTCATCTTTTAAGAACACTAATTTTTAACCTATATAATGAGTTAATTCATTTTTTCCATTTTGCTATCTTATTTTTTTTTTGTAACTTTGCACGTTTTTATATAAATATCAAGAAATAGATGAAAAAACGTGTATTTATAACAGGTGCAACGGGTCATATGGGTTATGCAACTCTCCTAGAGTTTCTTGGCCGTTTAGATCGTTTCGATATCACCGTTCTTGTTAGAGATAGCAAAAAAAATCGAAAACTTTTAGCACCTCATCAAGACAAAATTCGCATAGTTTGGGGCAACCTTACCAAGTACGATGATGTATTACGTGCTACCGAAGGTGCCGATTATGTCCTTCATATAGGAGGTCTAGTCTCTCCAAAAACAGATTATTATCCAAATAGAACTCGCAACGTAAATATTTCAGCTGCTCAAAATATAGTAAAAGCAGTTCTTGCTCAACCTAATGCCGATGATATACGCGTTTGCTATATTGGCACAGTGGCTCAAACTTCCGATCGCAACGAACCAATTCATTGGGGACGTACAGGCGACCCTATCTGCATTTCGGTTTATGACCACTACGCAATATCAAAAACTATTGCCGAACGCATTTTTGTCGAAAGTGGCATCAAACATTGGGTCTCTCTCCGTCAATCAGGTATTCTTTACGCCGAAATTCTCAAAAACTACGACCCAATTATGTTCCATGTTCCCCTTCGTGGCGTGCTCGAATGGGCTACAGTAGAAGACTCCGGACGCGCAATGGCAAATCTTTGCGAAGATTGGGTGCCTGCCGATTTTTGGAATCGCTTCTACAACATTGGTTCTGGTCCCGAATATCGACTCTCAAATTATGAATTTGAGTGCAAACTCCTCAAGGCCATCTCTTGTCCACGTCCTGAGAAAATATTCAATCCCGAGTGGTTCGTTACTCGCAATTTCCACGGACAATGGTATGCCGACTCACAAGTGCTCGAAGATTACCTTCATTTCCGTGCTAATATTCCTGTCGACGAATATTTCAATCAAATGAAACGCCAACTCCCTTGGTTTTTCTCATTGGCAGGTCTAGCCCCAGCTCCAATCATCAAACTTGCTATGCGTCCTATGGCATACAAAAAGAAATGGGGCACCCAATGGTGGATCAAAAACAACGACCTCGAGCGTATTGCAGCCTACTATGGTTCAATCGAAAAGTATAAAGCCATCAAACCATGGGCCGAGCAAGACCTCTCTAATCCAAGCGACAAACCCATTATCCTTAATCACGGTTACGACGAATCCAAGTCACGCGACGAATGGACTATCGACGACATGCGTCAAGCTGCCGAATACCGTGGCGGTAAATGCCTTAGCCAATCAATGGTAACTGGCGATTGGCGCACTCCACTCGAATGGGAATGTCAGTTTGGACATCGTTTCAAAGCATCACCAGCCCTAGTTCTTCTCGGAGGTCATTGGTGCCCAGAGTGTCTTCCTACACCTTGGAACTACGACGAAATTGCCAAAGGCAATCCTTTCTTTGCCCAAGTATGGGACCCATTCCACAAAGACGATGTGCATCCCAACTATTATACAGAAGAAATATTCCACAATTGGGATGACGATGACCTCCAACTAAAAGTGAAAGTGAAATAAGAGTAAATTTCGCAAAACGAATAACTCTCAACTCTAATTATCGAATTATTGCCTAAAACACAAGTCAAAACTATCTTATTACCTAATAAACAAAATAAATTAATGATTCGATAAAATATGAAAAGATTTTTTTTATTCTTAAGTTGTGCATTATGCATTATGCATTGTGCATTCTCGCAGGAACGCATCGTTCCACTTAAATTTGGCGATATGGAACATTGGACCGTTCGCTATCTTAAAGAAAGCAAATTGCTTGGAGGTAAAACAAAAACACTCTATGCCGTAGCCCCAACCGATACAATTCGTGGCAACAAGGCTTTTACTTTCAGCAATACTATTTGGGGAATTTCCAACGCATGGGCTTCCCTTGCCGGTATCGACAAAGCCGCTTGTACCACTCAACCCGAACGTCGTGGCAACGGATGGTGCGCTCGTTGCGATACTCGTCTCGAAACAGTTAAAGCTCTAGGCTTTATCGATGTTCGAGTTATGATTGCAGGCACACTCTTCCTCGGCAAAGTCTACGAACCAGTTAGTGATGCAGGCGACCCTTATGGAGCAATCGAAATGGGTATACCTTTTACACAAAAACCAAAAGCTTTAATGCTCGATTACAAAACAAGAGTAAATCCAGAACACAAACTCATTAAAGCAAAAATATTTTCTGTCGAAGAAATAAAAGGCCACGACGAACCCGAAATCTATGTTTTCTTACAAAAACGTTGGGAGGAAAACGGAAAAATATACGCAAAACGTGTCGGAACACTAAGATGTCGATTCAAATCAACTATTCCCGAATGGCAAAACGACGCTCGTTTCGAAATCCATTATGGCGATATATCAAAACAACCTTGGTTCAAACCATATATGGATCTAAATCCTAACGATGGCGCATTTAAAGCCAAAAATTCTAAAGGCAAAATGGTGCAAATACAAGAGATTGGTTGGGCCGATCCCAACGAACAACCTACACACGTAGTGCTTATGCTCACCGCAGGTTGCTATCCTGCTTGGTATGGTTGTCCAGGTAATGCCCTTTGGGTCGACAATGTCCGTTGGGTATATTGATAAATAAAAAAGAGATGCAATTTATTGCGTCTCTTTTTTTGTTTTTATTTTTTTTGTACCTTTGCACAAAATTTTCCAATTATGAAACATTTACTCTATATTTTAGCAATCCTATCTCTTTGCGCCTGTGGCAATAAAACAAAAAAAGAAACTCCCACCATAGCTACAGCCGAAAAAAATTCACTCCAATATGCCAAAGGTTTCGATATCTTCTATACCAGCAATTACAAAACCATAGTAGTCTATAACCCCTGGACCGATGGCGAAATCCAACAAACCTACTATCTTGTCAACAACGACACACTCCAAACCCCATCCGATGGCATAAAAATCCTCATCCCCGTCGATAATGTTGCCATCTCTAGCTCCACCCACGTCGAGTTCCTCAACCTCTTGGGCGAACTTTCTACTGTCAAAGGCGTTTGCACTCCTCACCTCATCTACAACGACACCCTCCGTTCTCGATATGCCGCAAGTCAAATCCAATCCCTCGGCGACGCCCACAACGTCAATCTTGAGCAACTCCTGCACCTACGTCCCGATGTCTATTTCGCTGCATCCTACAATCAGCAAGACGAACAAGCCAAACGCCTACAGCAGAGTGGCGTAAATCTCGTTTTCAATAACGAGTGGACCGAATCCTCCCTCCTTGCACGCGCCGAGTGGATCAAATTCGTGGCGGCATTCTACAACAAAGAGCAACTTGCCGATTCCCTTTTTGCTCAAATCGAACACGATTATCTAGCAGCGAGTGCCATAGCCCAATCTGTCGAACTGCGCCCTACAGTCATGGCGGGTGGCAATTTCAAAGGCACTTGGTATATGCCCTCTGGCGCATCCTATATGGCGCGCCTCTTTGCCGATGCCGGAGCCGAC
>JAZRCE010000144.1:0-9055 GCA_045635445.1 Candidatus Aphodosoma sp. | reverse complement strand
AAAAAGTCTACATTATGGTAAGAAAGACAAAATTCACACGAGAAATGCGTGCTCGCATTGTTAAGGAGTACGAAGAGAGCAATTTAACAGGAGAAGAAATAGCTCGTAAGTATGGTATTAAACATGCATCATTAATTGCTTGTTGGCGCATACGCCTGCAAGAAAAACCAAAAGTCTTGTGTAAACCGATAAAAAGTGGTACCTTTGTTTCTACTATTGAGCCTCAAATGGCAGATGTAGAGCCTATGAAAAAGCGTACACAAGAAGAGCTCGAGGCAGAAGTAAAGCGCTTGACAAAAGAGTTAGAGTGGGCGCAATTACAAAACAAAGCGTTAAACACGCTGATTAACATTGCCGAAGAGCAAGGCATCCAGATACGAAAAAAATCTGGGGCCAAGCAGTAGAACAACTTTGCGAGCAGGATGGCCTGTCGGTAATTACTGCTTGCAAACTGTTTGGCCATTGCAGACAGGCATGGTATCAACAACGCGAGACCTTCAAACAACGTTGTGAACGTGAGGCTCCTATCATTGAGTTTGCTCGTTCTGTGCGCTCAGAAGACCCAGGTATCGGAGCGCGTAAAATATGGTTAATGGCTTATGATATTTACAGAGATAGCATGATGGGACGAGATGCGTTTTATGCATTATTAGCCCGAGAAGGCCTGAAGCTAAAACGTCCACGACCAAGACGAACAACAAACTCTAATCACCGCTATCACAAATACAAAAATTTAACAATCGGATTTGTACCATATCGTTCTAATTTATTGTGGGTCAGTGATATTACTTATATACAATTAGCACATGGGGAGTGCTGCTATTTACATTTAGTGACAGATGCATACTCTCGTAAAGTGGTTGGATGGTGCCTCAGCCCAACATTACAAGCTCGGTACACGCTTCAAGCATTAAAAGATGCGATAAAACAAGCCAAAGAATGTGATTTGTCGCAGTTGATACATCACTCGGATCGAGGCGTTCAATATTGTTGTAACGACTATATTAACGAATTAAATCGTTATAGCATAAATATAAGTATGACTGAAGATTATAAGCCTACAGATAATGGCATAGCAGAAAGAATTAATGGAATTATAAAAACCGAAAAATTATATCGCCAACCTCTTTATGATAACATAAAAGAAGCTAGAAAAGCTATTGAACAATTTATTGATTTTTATAACAATCGCCGTCCTCATATGAGTATAGGCTATCAAACTCCATCACAGGTTCATCTCCAGTCAGGACCTCAAAAAAAGAAGTGGAAAGGTTATCAACCTCCAACGTCTACTTTTTTAGGACAATGACTATATTTTTAGGAATATGTCTATTTTTTTAGTAAAATAACCAAAAAACTGTCTACTTATTTTAGGAAAAGACAGAGGCTTGCAAACTTTGTGAAAGCATGGTGTAATAGTGGCTGTTTTCTTCGGTACAGGTTGCTTGAGGGTTGCTGAGGGGAAGGAGTAGGGAATAAGGATAGTAACAAAAAACAAGCTTTAAAACAAAAAAATAGTCCGTGTTTTATTTGGAAAATCCTAATAAAATCGCTATATATGTTGAATCAATACAGAGAGTTATGGAAAATATAAAAATATTTCTCGTATTGACAGAAGTTGTCAAAATATGTTGCTAATTTTGCGTACGATTTTAAATTTATTTAATTAGACAATAATGAATATCAACAAATTAGAAAATGATATTATGAAATTAGCAGAGGCTTTAGATGATATGCATAATAGAGCAGTGGTGGCCTATACTCCAATTGTGGATGATATATGCAATAGAAATGCCTCAGAAAATGAAGTGGATAATCTTCTTACGTGGATGTTCGATTTTCTGGGGCATGAACGTATGTTATTGCTTTTTAAAAAGGTGTGTCGTAAATATTTTTATATTTATCCCGAAGTGGTTGGTTTTTATATTTTGGAATATAGAAAAGTATATGATGAAGAAAGTCTTAGAGGTACTGAATATGATAACCTACTTGAAGACGATTGACTCGTTGGACGAAAACTTTGTTTACAAGATTAGAACCGTTTTTTTTATTGAAAATTTAATCTTTTTGTTATGAATGATGTAGCTTTCCCATATGCGCTTGATGAAAATGGTAATTTTGTTTGTATAAATGATTTTACCAAGGAAAATATTATAGGGCATGTATATAAATGTCCTGCATGTGGGTGTGAGATGCGTCCTCGTTTAGGATTGAAAAATAAGCATCATTTTTATCATAAGGGCGAGAGTTGTGAAGGTTATCTACATGAAGTTGCTAAGTTGCTTATAAAAGATATATTTGACAGAAGTGAACGATTTTATATTGCGCTTGAAAAATATTGTGATAGAAAAAATGACTGTCCTTTTGTTGAAAAATTAAATTGTTCTCATGTTTTAACTCATTTTAATCTGAAAGATTATTATGATACTTGTAGTATTGAAACTCGAGTGGAAGATGGATTTATTCCTGATGTGTTATTGACTCATAGCGAACATAAAGAACGTGAACTTTATATCGAAATTTTTGTTACTCATGCTTGCTCTGAAGAAAAGATTAACTCGGGAAAACGGATTGTTGAGTTGGAATTAAATACAATGGAAGACTTGTTGAGAATGACAAATAGTTTTAACTGTGAAGGAAGTGTATATCCATCGATAGATGAAAGTTTTAGAAATAGATTTTACAATTTTAACAGACTTTTGAAAACTAAATATAAGTTTAAAAGAGTAGATGTGTTTGAAGATGATACTTGGAATATTACAGATTTAATGTGTGGAAATCTTGATGTAAAAAATAATGAAAATGCTATTTTGAATTTCATTTATTTAGAAAATGGCATAGTTTCAAGTAAAATAAAAGATTTTATAGAATATGTAAAAATTAAGAATAAAATAATAAGAAGTTGTGATTTTTGTTATTATCGAGATTTTTCCTTATTATTTCCTATAGAATTTCAATGTAAAAAACAAGGCAGGTTTACAAATCCAATACAAGAAGCACAGAGATGCATTATGTATAGTGTTCAGAATGTGCCCAATGTTAAAAATGAATTTTCTGATGTTGTTTATCATGTGATAGAAGGTCGCAAGTTAGAAAGATTTAATATCCCATATTATTCTTTGTGATTATAAAAGATTTTTGAATATTATGTTGAGTGTTTTTCACTGTTGCATACAATGAATTGTTATAATTTCCCTTGATCTGATAGTATATTGAGGGGGGTAGTTGTTAGTTGGGATAGCGGCTATGGCGGTAATAGAAACTATAGGGGTGATTAACTATAGAGACAATAGTAGCTATAGGGATAGGTAGGGGGATTTGCTTTTATATGGGGGTATAATGAAAATCGCCACTCCGAGTTGGAGTGGCGATTTGTTTTTTTATTTGTGTTGTTATTGTTAGTGTTGTTTGAAGAATTGGGTGACGAGGGTGGCGACTTTTTTTGTTTTACGGCTGATGCGGTGGTTTTCGCCTTCGACGATGGTGAGTTGGGCTGTTCCGTAAATGTCGAGCTGTTGGGTGGTGAGCAGGTATTCGCGACCTAATTTCATCAGTCCGAAGCACTTGACATACTCGGGTGGATTGACGGTGTCGAAGCGTGCGTCGAATAGTTTGCCGGATTTTTTTACACACGAATTTATTTTTTCTCTCACGGAAATTTTTGTTTTTTTTTATAGGTTATTATTTTTTTATAATAATCCATTGTCCGCCTTTGTCGGGGCCTTCGCGTTTGATGATGTTTTCTTCTTGTAGTTTTTTTAGATGTTTAGATACTGCGCTACGGTTTATTCCAAGGTTTTCTGCCATTTGAGTAGAGGTAATCTTACTATTGATTGCAATTAAATTTAATAAAGATTCTCTTGTTTTCTGTCCACTTTTTCTGTCCACCTTTTTATTTTTCTGTCCACCATTACTGTCCACCGAATTTATTATATCAGTGTTATTTTGGGGTTCATTTACTTGGTTTAGGGGTTCATCGGCGGTGATAAAATAGGTTGGAGCATCGATGACCATGTAACGATTTTTTAGGTCGTGTTTTGTGCCTAGGAGTAAGTTTTGGAAGAATTTTTCGAGATAGCTTGTGTCGTAATCGATTTCGAGAGCTGAGTTTTTGTAGTTGGCACGAACTAGTGCGTTTCGGAAATACCATGAATGATTGGCAAACATATCGTTATCGACCGTATAGCCAATGGAACGGAGGTATTGGATTGTGAAGACGGCAGTTGTACGAGTGTTGCCTTCACAGAATGGGTGAATTTGCCACAATCCAGAAACAAAATAGGTGATATGTTTTATTTTTTCTTCTTCGGTAAGACCTTTATAGCTAAAATCACGCTCTTGTTGAATATCGAAATCCAAAGCACGATGTAAATCTTCCCAATTGAGATAATGAACAGAGTCGCCTTTTAGGACCCATTCTTTTTTTGATATATCGTATTTGCGTATTTCGCCAGCATGTTTGAACACACCTTCGAATATACGGCGATGAATGGATATCAAGCCATTGGTGTTGAAAGCGAGAGTTTTAGAGGAGAGAATTTTTTTGATGTTGGCGGCCACTTTGTCGGCTTCTTCTGTTGAATCGTCTTGAGCAGTACGAGTCGTTTTGTTTCTGTAATAAGAGTCTAATAGTTGGCGGACCTCGTCGATTGTTATATCGCCTTCAATGTTTTTTCGTGCAGTTTCTAATAGATACGACGAAGGCTTGAGACCATCAACTTCTTGAAGTCCAATGGCCGTTTTCCAAGCGTCGGCACTTTCTTTGGCAGAAGGTTCGACTTGGCGGATATATTCTTCGAAATCGTGTTTTTCCATACTGGTTGATTTATTTCCCGATGCAGAAGTGTGCGAAGATGTTGCCTAGGACTTCGTCGGTGGTGATTTCGCCACCGGTGATTTCGGCGAGGTGGAAGAGGGCTTGGCGGATGTCTTGGGCTACGAAGTCGGCTGGGATATTGGCTTGTAGGCCTTCGATGACGCGGTCGATGGATTCGAGTGCGTGGGTGAGGGCTTCGTAGTGACGGAGGTTGGATATGATGATGTCGGAGCCTGTGATATCTGGCATTTGTGCGCTCTCGTAGAGCAGTTGTGTGAGTTGCTCGGTGTTGAGGGCTTTTTTTGCTGATATTTCTACCGTTGTGGCGTTAAATGGTTCGAACCATTGGCGAAGAGTGATGAGTTCTTCGTCGTTGAGACGGTCGATTTTGTTGAGGATAATGATGAGGCGTTTGTCCTCAGAGCGACGCATGATGCGTTCGGCAAGCCACTCGATATGCTCGGTTACATTGGTTGAGTCGACTACCCAAAGGATGATTTGGGCGCGTTCGATCATTTCGTAGGTGCGCTCGATGCCCATATTTTCGATGATATCGGAAGTTTGGCGGATGCCGGCAGTGTCGATAAAACGGAATGTTAGTCCGTTGATATTAACCGTGTCTTCGATAACATCGCGGGTAGTGCCGTGAATGTCAGAAACAATAGCGCGATTGTCGCCTACGAGGAGGTTGAGAAGGGTAGATTTGCCAGCATTGGTTTCGCCTACGATAGCTACAGGGATACCATTTTTGATGGCATTACCTTGAGAGAAAGATTGCTGTAGGCGAGTGAGTTGCGATTGGATTTCTTGTGCAACAGAATTGAGTTCAGTGCGGTCGGCAAACTCGAGGTCGTCGTGGTCGCCAAAGTCGAGTTCGAGTTCGAGCAGAGAGACAAAATGGAGAAGTTGGCGGCGAAGTTCTTCGAGTTTAGACGAGAAATTGCCTCGCATTTGGTTGAGCGCAATAGTATGAGCAGCAGCAGATTGAGCATTGATGAGGTCGGCTACGGCTTCGGCTTGAGAGAGGTCGAGGCGACCATTGAGAAATGCGCGTTGAGTGAATTCGCCAGGACCGGCCATGCGTGCACCAGCGGCGATGAGTAGGCGTAGGATTTCTTGTTGGATGTAGATAGAGCCGTGGCAAGAGATTTCGACAGTGTTTTCGCCTGTGAATGAGTGAGGAGCGCGGAAGATGGAAATGACGACTTCGTCGATGATATTTTCTCTCACAGAATCCACGGAATCCACGGAATTCGCCGTAGCTTCGCCGGCGATAATATTCGCTTCGGAAGAGTTGAGAGTTGAGACGATATTTCCGAAGAGCATGGTGTAGGCTTCGGCGGTAGATACGGTTTTATTGCGATTGCGGGCGCGGAAGATGCGGTCGGTGATTGTGAATGCATCTGGTCCGCTGAGGCGAATTACGGCGATGCCACCTGTGCCAGGTGCTGTTGCTATTGCTGCTATGTTCATAATTATAAAGTCAAAAGTCTACGGTCAACAGTCGACAGTCGCCATTTGGATTTAAATCTTCTTTATTGTCTATGGTCTGTTGACCATTGACTGTTGTCTGTTGATATGAGGAATTAGATTCGTTCGAGGACGATTTTGATGAGGCCTTCGATAGAGCCTTTGTATTCGGTGTTCATGTTGTGAGAGACGCGGCCTGCGATGATGGCGCATACGGTCATGGCTTTGTGGCCAAGTAGGGCAGACATACCTGCGAGGGCAGAGCTCTCCATCTCGAAGTTGGTGATTTGCCACTCGTTGTAGCGGAACGATTGAATTTTGGAGTTGAGTTCCATGTCGGCAGGACGAGCGCGCACGTAGCGACCTTGAGGTCCGTAGAAGCCAGGAGCGGCGATGGTGATGCCTTTGACCATGTCGTGACCAATGCGGTTGACGAGTTCGGTGTCGGCACTTACGACGTAAGGAGCTGGCAAGCGGCGACTCCAACCAACGTGGTTGCAGAAGGCAGTTTCGATGTCGAGGTCGAATACGCCATCAGGTACTTCGTAGTAGTTGAGTAAGCCATCGAAGCCCATAGATTTGGCTGCTACGACATATGAGCCCACTGGCGAACATTCTTGCAGACCGCCTGATGTGCCAATTCGCACGAGAGTGAGCGTAGTATGCTCGGATTTTTCTTGGCGAGTGGCGAAGTCGATATTGACGAGTGCATCGAGTTCGGTAACGACGATGTCGATATTGTCGCAACCGATGCCATGAGAGACGCAAGAGAGGCGTTTGCCACGATAGGTGCCAGTGATGGTGTGGAACTCGCGGCTAGAGATGTCGCACTCGATTGTGTCGAAATGCGAGGCAATGAGGTCGACGCGTTTAGGGTCGCCACAGAGTAGGATTGTGGTGGCTATTTGGTCGGGACGGACATGGAGATGGAAGATAGATCCGTCGTTGTTGATGATTAGTTCGGAAGCTGGAATTGTGCGCATAGTATTATTTTTTAGACAGAATGACATAAGAACATAATTTTTCTCTCTACATACGCCTCGCTACATCTGCGATGTATCTTGGCGGAATAAAGACAGACCTGTCGGCGTTAGATGTTTTTTTAGACATGAAGACAGGAGGACAAGAGTTGAAAGTTGAAATGTGAAAGTTGAAAAAGCCTTACAGCATTATTAGTTTTATGACTTACGACTTTCTATTTTGTACCAATTTATAGGCAAAGTTAATGATTTTGTTTTGGATATGCAAGAAATATGCAAAAAAAGAGATGCAAAAGTGGTGTTTTGCATCTCTTTTTGTAGTTTTTGTAAGAGGAGTTCTCTTAGTTTAGAATAAAATCACAGACCGGTTGTGTAGATTTAGGGTTTGCAACTTGATAGACAGATGCAAACGACAACAAGAAGTTGATTGTTGATTGTTTGGGTGAGTGGGTTTGTGATTTTGGATTTTTGAGAGTAGATTTTTCTGTCATAGGCAATTATTTTAATTCATAATTCATAATTTTTTCACCTAACGGTTCAAAGACCTTCGGTTCATAATTACTCCCGTTGGTCGTGACCTTCGGTTCATAATGCATAATTGTTTTACGTTTTTGTTTGTATAACGGGCTATGATATTGTTTTATTGTGTGTGACAAATATTTTTTTGTTAATAATTACTAACTATTCATTATCAGTTAGTTGACGCGGTTCATTTTGTGGTGTTCGCCGTGGAGGAACCAGTTGATGTTGTCGCAGCAGCAGTGGCACATGGCGATACGCCCGTCGATGGTGCCTGTGCCGATGTGAGGCGAGAGGACTACGTTGTCAAGCTCGAGGAGTTCGGGTGTTACATGTGGTTCGAACTCATATACATCGAGAGCTGCGCCATAGAGGTGACCACTGCGGAGGTGGCGAACGAGGGCAGCTTCGTCGATGTGAGCTCCGCGGGCAGTGTTGATGAGCACGGCGCCTTGTTTCATCATAGAGAGAGTATCTTCGTTGATAATATGATGAGAGTCAGGAGTGTAAGGGAGGTTGAGCGATACGAAATCGGAAGTGCGCAATAGGGTTTCGAGGTCGACGTATTCGGCATTGTAGCGACGTTCGATTTCTTCAGGGAGGCGACGGCGGTTGTTGTAGATAATCTTCATACCACAAGCAACGGCACGGCCTGCGATAGATTGTCCGATGTTGCCCATACCGATGATACCGAGGGTTTTACCATAGATAGCGATGCCGAGATTGTTCATCACGCCAAATTCGATATCGGAATTAGGTTGGCGCATACGGCGGTCGAGTTCGGCAGTGCGGTGGCAGATGGCGAGCATGAGAGTGAAAGCGTGCTCGGCAGTAGGTTCGATGACAGGACCAGGGGTGTTGGTGACAGGGATGCCACGGTCGCGAGCAGTAGCGATGTCGACATTGTTGAAGCCTACGCCGAAGTTGGTGATAAGCTTGAGGTTAGGCGCAGCAGCAATCATTTCGGCTGTGATTTTGTAGTCGAAAGTAGATAGAAGTATGTCGGCATCGGCAAGATGCTCGATGAGTTCGGTTGGAGTGAATTTTGCGGCTTCGGGCATAATGATGTTATGCTCGCTTACGGTTGTGAAGCCTTCGATAGGGAGTTTGGTTGTTAAAAGAACATTCATAATTTTAATTATTTTTGTTTTTAGACATAATGACATAAGAACATATTTTTTCTTTACATATACCTTGCTACACCTATGGTGTATCTCGGTAAAAGAATGACAGACCTTTCGGCGTTTGATTATATTTGTTTTGGTTTATA
>JAZRCE010000143.1:0-11255 GCA_045635445.1 Candidatus Aphodosoma sp. | reverse complement strand
ACCTTCTGCTGTTTTGAATTCATTGCAGCGAGCCGATTTTAGTATTGTGCCACCTTGTTGAATGATGTTGCTTACATCTTGAGTTTTAAACTCTTTGATTTCACCAGTAATTAAACCTTTATAGCCACGATATATAGCTTTGACTTTTATTCCATTGTAGATGGCTGCGCGAGTTACGGCTCGTACTGCGGCATTCATTCCTGGAGCATCACCGCCAGAGGTGAGAACTCCGATACAGTTTAGTTTGTATTGCATAGAGTATAGTGCTTAGTGTTTAGAGTATAGTGTTTAGAGTATGGAGTTGATTTTTTGTTTTACTGCTTCCATGAGCCATTTTGGGGTGCTAGTGGCTCCGCAGATGCCTACTGATTGGATGTTGTTGAACCATTCGGATTGTAGTTCGTCGGGTGATGAAATTAGATAGGTGTGGGGGTTGACGTTTAGGCATTCGTTGAAGAGCACTTTGCCGTTGCTACTTTTGGCGCCAGCTACGAATAGGATGATGTCGAACTGTGATGCAAAGTGGCGTATGTTTGGTATGCGATTGGCTACGTTGCGACAGATAGTGTCGTGATATTCAAAATGTATGCCTTCGGAGGTAGAGAGTTTCTCTTTTATAGTGTTGACCAATTGGTTGAAACCTTCGATGGATTTTGTGGTTTGTGAGAATAGAATGATTGGGCGCGAAAAGTCGATTTTGCTTAGGTCGTTTTCGTCCTCAATGACGATGGCATTACCGTTGGTTTGCCCTTCGAGGCCGATGACTTCGGCGTGGCCAATCTTGCCGTAGATGACGATTTGAGCATCGGGGTGGTTGGTGTAGGCTTGATGGATTTTTTGTTGAAGTTTGAGCACTACGGGGCAAGTGGCATCGATGATTGTGATGTTGTTTTGACGAGCTACTTCGTAGGTGTGTGGTGGTTCGCCATGAGCACGGAGTAGCACGTGTGCGTTGTGTAGTTGAGTAAGTTGTGTGTGGTTGATGGTTATGAGTCCGAGACGGGTGAGGCGTTCGACCTCTTGTCCGTTGTGAACAATGTCGCCGAGACAGTAGAGAGGTTGATTTTTTTTGAGTTCGGATTCGGCGGTTGTGGTGGCGCGCATTACACCAAAGCAGAAGCCTGAGTTGTTGTCTATTTCTATTTTCATATTAGTTTTGTGTTAAGTTAGTGTGTCGCACATCTTCGACATAGGTTGCTTGAAGGTAGGGTTATTCTATGAAGGAGGTAGGGGGATGTAAGGGGTTGATAGGGGTGTTTAGAAGTCGAGACCTATTCGCCATTTGACTGCGAAGTTTTGGGCGTCGGGGTTTGTGCTGTTGCGGTGTGTGAGTCGCCATACGAAAGCGATGTCGGCAACTTTTAGGATGTTGGAGAATCCGAATCCGCACTCGATGTATGGCATCTTGTTCCACCCGTCGTTGGGGTTATAGAGGTTGGCTGGTAGGGCTAGGATGTTGTCGGTTTTGTATTTGTTGCTGAGGTACCCATAGCCGATGTTAAATAATAGGTCTTCTCGTATACCGAGTTTTTTGACATAAGGGATGTATCCGAAGATGTATCCTCGGGTTTGGTATCGGATGTTGAGTGCAGCGTAGTAGTTGCTTATCATTTCCATTGGACCAAGAAGCATGAAGTCGGTGTCGTGGCGATAGGATGTACGCGCTGTGCGCGCTGTGATTAGGGCAGGGAATGGGGCATTGCCTATTATGGCATTGGCCTGGAATGCCCAATGGAGTTTGCCGAATCCGATGGCGGTGTGTTGTTGTGCGTAGATGCCAAATTTGCCAAATAGGGTGTGGTAAGGTTCGTTGAATGCTGTTCCTGGTATTTTTACGTAGCCTCCTTCGGCTGTGAGGTGTACAACTGGATATTTGCTTGCAAGGTAGATGCGATGGAAGAAGTAGTCGAGCGAACTTTGTTGCCACGATAGACGGAAGTCGGTGCGGAGACCTATTTGACTATAGTGTGGGATTTTTTGTCCTAGGTGGATGAAAGGGATGTAGTGGTTGCTATAGTAGTTTTGGGCAAATGTGTTGATTTTGAATTTGAATCCTGGTTTTTCGTATTGGTATAGTAGGTTTATGCGTGCGATTTTTAGAACGGAAGGTTGGCGATACATTAGCATCCAAGCGTTGGCGAGGTTTTCGATTTCGTGTACTCGTGATTCGGCATATATGTCGACATCGGAGAACCCTACGCGTTCGGTTTTGTGATCGTAGGTGAGGGCGAGAATGTTGCGTTTGGTTGGACCGAAACGCCACTGGATGTTTCCGCCGTAGGTGTGCATCCCTTTGTTGATTAGGGTGTCGTTGGGGTATTGGTCTTTGTGACTATAACCATAGTATCCGCCAAAGGTGAAGTATTTGGCGAAAGATTCGCCTGAGCGGAGTGTGAGTCGAGGAGAGGCTCCTTCGAGTTGGTTGTAGTGGTAGATGTTGAGTAGTGGGCCTATGTCAATTTTCCATAGGTGAATGTATTGGTTGAGGATGATGTCTATGACCCAAGTGGAGAGTTTTTGTATGCGAGTTTGGTTGAGAGAATCGATTTTGTTCCAAGTGTTTTCGAGACGATTGTCGATTGGTATTTCGATTTTGGTGTCTTGTTTTAGTAGGCTAAGTGTGTCGGTAGAGGATGTTGTGTGGTGATATGTGCGTTGTTCGTTTAGTAGTGCACCAAAGTATTGTGTGGTTGTGTTTGGATATAGGTTGATTGATAGACCTAGAGCTTGTTGCTCGTGGTCTGGGAAAATGGTGTTGTTGAGTGGTTGTGTTGAAAAGCTATAGTTGAGAGTGTTGAGGTAGTTGACTGATGTGTGTGATGGAATTGTGATATTGGATTGAGTGATTGCATATGTGGCGGAGTCGATCCAAAGGTCTCCTTTGAAGAGTAGACCTTGGTTGTGTTTTGGAGAGAAGAGAATTTGATAGTTTTTGCGGTTGTTGATGTGTGTGCTGTCGGCGAGGTATAGGTTGTAGTATAGTTTGGCATTTGGTGCAATTGGACTCATAAAGTTATGGCCTAGGATAGTGGAGTAGGTTTTATAGGGGTTGATGTCGGGTGTGTAGGCCATGATGATTTGTTGCCAATGTTCGGGTGGCAATATGTTTAGAGAGTTTTGTTTGGTGTTTATGAGGGCTTTTGTGTTGCTGTCGGGGGAGAAGGTGAGATTGTATGTCGATTGTTCGAGGTATACGGGTAGTGAAAATGTTGTGTCGTTGGTGTCGATTATGCCTTTTTGTAGGTCTTTAAAGAGTTTGCGTTGGAGGGTTTTGTTCTTTATGTTTGTGAGATTTATGGATGTTGTGTTGTTTAGTGTAGATGTGATATTTGTTATGTTCTCGGGATTGTTGATGTGTCGATGTTGGTATACGTTGCGGAGAAGGGTGATGGCTTGGTCTTGTTTGGGCATGGCGATGACTTCGTCGAGGATGGAGATATCTTCGCGAAGGTAGATGCGGAGCATTTGGTCTTTGCCATAGTCGAGCTTGATTTGACGTTGTTTGTAGCCGACAACACTAGCTATGATTGTGCGTTGTGGTTCGGGACTACGGAGCATGAAAAAACCTTCTTCATTGGTGATGCATCCGATGTTTGTACCTTTGAACCAAACGCTTGCAGCTTCGAGAGGTTGTGAGTCTTCGGCAGAGAGTATTTGTCCGATTATCACGATGTCTTGAGCTGTGGCAATTAGTGTTGTTAAGGTGATGATGATGGTAGATATTAGTTTTTTTAGCATATATGTATGTTTGGTGCTATTGTTTTTTTTGTTGTTGAAACGTATGGGTGGTGTTTTTATTATGCAAAAAGAGATAGATGTTGAATAATCTATCTCTTTTTTTGTAAATTTATCTATTTTTTTTTCGGTAGTCGCGAGGGGTGATGTTTTGTCGCTTGCGAAAGAATGTGCTAAATTGAGCCGTATCGGTAAATCCGAGTGTGTTGGCGATGTGTGATATTGATTGATTGGTTGTTGTTAGCAATTCTTGTGCTCGTTGTAGGCGGATGTCCATTTGGAATTGGGATGGAGATATGCCTACGAATTTTCGGAATTCGCAACGGAAAAGAGAGTAGCTTATTTTTAGTTGATTGGCAATTTCTTCTGGACTGATTTTTGCTTCGATATCATTGCAGATGATTTCTTTTGCGGTATTTATTTTTGCTATGATTGGTGCTTCTCGCTCGTTGTAGTTTAGAACCTTGTAGTTGACTATGCCAAGGATGTGGAATGTTGAGGTGCTTAGAAGAGCTTGTGAACCATTTTTGTTCTCGTTGAGTATTTGTATCATGTTTTGAATAATACCATTAATGGCAACATTTGTGCCAATAGAAAATATGGTACTATTTTGTAGGATTTTGATTTGTTTGATGAAAAAGGTGTATTGTATGCCTGAGATTTTGATATTGTAGAATAATGTGTTGTGATTTGTGTCGCATGTTAGTTTAATTGTTAAACCAGCACGTAGTAGAAGGAAATCACCTTTTTTTAGAATGGTTTTAGGATTATTTGTAAGCTCACATTCGCATTCTCCTTCGGTAATGTATATGATTTCGTAACTGTTTGCTTCTTCTAAGGTAGAATAATAGTGGGGATTGTTGCTGTTGAGAGCGACAATAGAAACAGAAGAGCATGTAGTAGTGTAGAGTTCTTTGAGTGTTTCGTCGTTAGAGAAAATAGCTTTTTCTTTTAAAATAATTTTGTCGATTTGCATTGTCTAAATTTGCTAATGAGTTTTTGAAATAGATTTTTGTTTGTTTCTGCAAATTTATAGTTTTTTAATAAAATAGCAAATCTTTTTTTGTTAAATGTTTTTATAAGTGCTGTTATTGTGTTTTTTGTTTGTTATTTTTGTGTTTTGTGTTTTTGTATTAAAGGTATTTTTTTGTTTTTTACCATATAATTTTGTTAATAATGCCATTGAGGTATGCGATAGTAACGCCGTAGTTTGTGATTTTACATTTAGAAGATTTAACATTTTTAATTCTATTTAACATTTGTGTGCGGTTGAACATGCATGCGCCGCAGTGAATTATGAGATCATATTGTGATAAATCTTCTTTCCAGTCGTTGCCAGAGATGATATCGATTTGAATGTTTGGGTTTATTCTTTGGTGAATTAGGGCAGGTATTTTTTCGCGTCCGATATCTTCGGCGAGGGGTGCATGAGAGCAAGCCTCAGCAATGAGTATACGACTATTGGCATTTAGTGTGGATAGGGCTTCGGCACCGCGAATGAATTCGTCGATGTCGCCTTTCCAGCGGGCAAATAGCACAGAGAAAGATGTGAGGCGCGACTCGGTAGGTTTGAGTTCATATACTGTTTTGAAGTCCTGCGAGTCGGTGACGATTAGGGCAGGGGCTGACTTGAGTGTGTCGAAGGTCTGTTGGAGTTTAGCTGTAGTAGTGCAGATGGTAGTACAGCCATAATCAAGAAGCTCGCGGATGGTTTGTACTTGAGGTAGGATGAGTCGACCTTTAGGTGCTTGAATGTCTTGTGGCATGCAGAGCACTACGGTGTCGGTAGGTTGCACTAAGTGAGAGACGATGGAGAGTTCTTGTTGGTATTGCGATTGAACGAAGCCGATGGCTTTGAGAATCTCGTCGCGCCCTTGGTTTTGAGCAATATTGATGTTGATATAATCGGATGTGCCGAAAAGTTTTGCGATGTCGGTAGTTTGGGGCGTAGTATTCGGAAAATGGTTGATTGCGAGTATTGTTTTAGCGCGTTCTTTGATGAGAGTAAACCATTTTGATGCTTCGAGTAGTTGCTCTTTGTTGTTGAGAATAGTATCGGGAATCAAGAATATGGCGATATCGCATTTGCGTAGAGTCTCTTTGGTTTTGGTGACACGCATTTCGCCAAGTGCTCCATGGTCGTCATATCCAGCTGTGTCGATGAACACACACGCTCCAAGTCCATTGATTTCTATGGGTTTGCTTACAGGGTCGGTTGTTGTGCCAGCCACAGGGCTTACGATGCTCACTTGTTGTGCTGTGAGCATGTTGACAAGCGAAGATTTGCCTGCGTTGCGAGGACCGAAAATGCCTATGTGGGTGCGATTCATAATAGTTGTGGAATTAATCAATAAGACCTTCAGGAAGTTCGACTATCATAGTGTGGTGGTCGGGGTCGAAGTCGAGCACTTCGACTGCGCCTACAGGGATGAGTGTGTCGTTGTCGAGGATGAAGAGCACGTTGGCAGTAGAGTCGTCGATTTCAACGATTTGACCGATAGGTTTGCGCTGTGGGGTGAGCATTGTGAAGCCAACATAGTAGTTAATTGAGAGTTCGTCGGTGTCGTTGTCGGCAATAGCCTCTTTTTTGACATAAGCCGTTTTGCCAAAGAATGGGCGTATGCTCTCTTCCGAGTTGATATCTTCGAAAAGAACGAGGACAGTAGAGTTGGTCTTATAGCGATATTCGTTGATAAAGAAAGGTACGAATATGCCGTCGATATCCACAATGATATACTTCGTGTCATCAAGGTCGAAATCAACGTTGAGTTCGAGGTTGATTTCGCCTTTGATGCCATGAGTTTTTCCGAATACACCTATTGGCGATATTTCTTCTAATTTAATCATTTCTTAGTTTTTTGAGGTTTAGGTGTAGGTAGATGATATTCTACAGGACCTTTTTTGAGAGCACGAATGACGAGGAATGCTCCGAATAGGATGAATGGCACAGAGAGCCATTGACCCATATTGAAGGTCATATCTACCTCGAAATCCGATTGAGGATTCTTAATCATTTCGATAATCTGGCGAGATATGAAAATGCCCAAGAAGCCAACGCCAGTCAATAAACCATTATATTTGCCTGCGTCTTTTTTCCAGTACATCCAATAGAGGAGGAAGAAAACGAGTAGATAGGCAAATGACTCGTAGAGTTGAGTAGGGTGACAAGGAATGGTGTTGTTTATGTCGCCGCGTACGAAGATGAAGCCCCAAGGCAAATCTGTAGGTTCGCCATAGATTTCCGAGTTCATAAGGTTGCCAAGGCGGATAAGGCATGCAACGAATGCCGAACCGATGAATACACGGTCGGTGAGCCAAAAGAAGCTGACTTTGGTCATATATTTGGTTAGCAACCATGCTGTTAGTACCATAGCTGCAGCGCCACCATGCGATGCTAAACCACCACGCCATACCATAAATATTTCTGCTATGTGTTGAGAGTAGTATTCCCAATCGTAGAAGAATACATGTCCGAGGCGTGAACCAATGATTACGGCTAGGATGAAATAGACGAAAACTTTATCGAGCCACTCTTCGGGTGCGCCATCGCGTTGGAAAGTTTTACCAATAATGTTGATGGCAATGAAGAATCCGAGTGCATATATTATACCATACCAGCGGATTTCCAATGGTCCGAGAGATAGAGCAACGGGATTTATATCCCAAATAATAGCATTTAGCATTTTTTTTATTTCTTAATAGGTTATTATTTTTTTATTGGATTTTGCGTGCAATAACGATTGGTGTTTGTTGTGTTGACTGGCCAAATGGGTTATCCCAAATGAGCGATTCAAGAAAATTGTTATTTGTATTTTTATTGGATTTACCAAGTATTTCGATTTGTAGATCGTTGGTGTCAATAATTACAAATTCGAGATTAATATCTTCTTTTATTTGGCGCGCAACTTTGTTTGGATTAGCTGGTGCCATCTTGATGTGTTGATTATATGGTGGTAGTGAGTATTCGCTAGGAGTATCGATTGCGTATGATCGTGGACCGCATATTTTGTAGAATATACCTCGTAGGCCAAGTGGTTTTGTGATGGTTTCGACTATAATGGCGAGCAAAATGCGAAGAAGACCTATGTCTTTTATAGCAATGTGCATTGTTTGAGGTGTACTTAAACCGATCCCATAATGAGATTGTTTTACGAATTTTGCAAGAATTTGAGCAAACCAAGATGGTTGAATTTCGTTGATGTGAAATGAACGTCCTTGTGTGATAGCTACGATTTTTTTGCTACAAAAAATAATATCGTTTGGTTGTCGTATGTTTTTTGTGTATTTATCAATGATTTCGCTTAAGTTATCTTCTTTGGTTATTATATGTGTTTTTATTGGTATGCGTATGTATTTTGTTCCGTTTATGTCGATGATTAGTTTTTCTTTTTGTTGATATTCCATGTTGTTTTTTTTGTTGTTTTTTTTGAGCGCAAGAAACTTATTTTAGAGGAAGGGGTTGTTTTGTCGTTCGTCTAAAATTGTAGTGTAAGGACCATGTCCTGGGTATACAATAGTGGTTTCTGGTAGAGTCATGATTTTTGTTTGAATAGATTTGATGAGTGTAGAGTATGAACCACCTTCTAGGTCGGTGCGTCCGATAGACCCAGCAAAGAGGGTATCACCAGATATTAACCATTGAATAGATGGAATATAAAAGCATAAACCACCGAGAGAATGACCAGGAGTGTGGATGACTTGTATGGTGTGTGAACCAAGTTGTAGGGTATCACCATCGTTGAGGTGTGAGCCAAGGGGTTGTAGTGTGACCTGGAATGGTAGATTAAACATGCGGAGTTGGTCTGCCATGCGAGTAAGTAGGGGTTGGTCGTCGGCATGTGCTGCAGGTTGAATACCGAAGTATTGTGATGCCCAGTGATTGCCAAAACAGTGATCGAGGTGTAAATGGGTGTTGAGTAGGTACTTAACTGTTAGATTGTTGTTGGCAATGAATTGTTTTATTGTCTCTTCTTCTTGTGGAAAAAGGGCACCGCAGTCAATAATAGCGGTTTCACAAGATTTGGAGTCGTATATTATGTATGTATTTTCTTGGAAGGGGTTATTTTGTATTTGTTTTATTTTCATAGTGGTAGATATACGCCTTTTTTAGTTTGGAAGAATTCTTCGGTGAAGAAGTCGCTTATATTATATAATGTGGAGATGTTTTTGAAAGGTGCAACTTCGTGTTGTAATTCGCCACCTTTTAGACAAATTAGACCATTTGGGAGGGCATTTTTACTTTTTGGGGCTATGTTTTTTTTGGTGAGTTTGACGAGGTCGGCAAGTGGCATGACTGCTCGTGAAACTACGAAGTCGTATTTTTGTTTGACGTTTTCCATACGTTCGTGTTGGAATGTAACGTTTGTGAGTCCGATTGCAGTAGCAACTTCTTGTGCAACGCGGACTTTTTTGCCAATAGAATCGACGAGATGGAATTGGCATTCAGGGAACATTATAGCAAGGGGTATGCCAGGGAAGCCTCCTCCAGTGCCTACGTCGACAAGTGTGGTGCCAGGTTGGAAACGGAGTATTTTGGCGATAGCAAGAGAGTGAAGAACATGGTGAAGGTATAGATTATCAATGTCTTTGCGTGATATGACGTTGATTTTACTATTCCAATCTTTGTATAAATTGAAAAGAGCATCAAATTGTTCTAGTTGCTTTTCGGTAAGTTCTGGGAAGTATTTTTTTATATTTTCCATATGTAGACAAATTAGACCACAAAGGTACATTTTTTTCTGCATTTTTCAAATTATATTGTCAAAAATATTCTTTTTCGTCTTTTTTTGATGTAAAAAAAGTGACGATATGGTGTGATTTTTTATATTTATTTAGGTTTGTGATGGTTATTTATACATAAATTAACAAATTAAGGCATTTTTTTAACTTTCAGTAACATTTATATAACTATTTATGAATCAATATAATTTGTAGTTTTTGTCAGAAATCAACAAATTTGAAAAATTCTCAATTTGCGTATATTGAGCAAAAATGAGTGATTTTTTGAAAAAAAAATGTGGTATTATGAAAAAAAAGCATTTACTTTGCAGTGCAAAAAAGTTTATGACTAGAATTTGATGATTTTTTTTTGAATTTTAGTTCGTAAAAAAATAAAATTAATTTATTAACTAATTTAAAAATTACTATTATGTCTGAAGTAGCAAACAGAGTAAAAGAGATTATCGTTGAAAAACTTAATGTAAGTGAAACTGAAGTAACAGAAAAAGCTAGCTTTACAAATGATCTTGGTGCTGATTCATTGGATACAGTAGAATTGATTATGGAATTTGAACGTGAATTCGATATTCAAATTGCAGAAGAAGTTGCAGAAAAAATTAATACTGTAGGTGAAGCTATTGAGTGTATTAAAGCTGCTAAAGCTTAATCTCTGGTTTTTATACTAAAATCGGCTGATAATATCGAATAACAAGAATTGATTCGATTGTTGATTCAATTCTCGTTACTCGATATTTGCCGTTATTTGCTATTTATTCTTTTTTCTATGGAATTAAAACGTGTAGTTGTTACTGGTATGGGTGCTATCACACCAATAGGCAATAGTGTCGAAGAGGTGTGGAATAACGCAGTGAATGGCGTTAGTGGAGCTGGACCTATAACTCATTTTGATACTGAAAAATTCAAGACAAAATTTGCTTGCGAAGTAAAAAACTTCAATGTAGCAGACTATATAGATCCTAAAGAGGCTCGTAAAATGGACCTCTATAGTCAATATGCTGTTGCTGCTGCTAAACAAGCTATGGCAGATTCAAAAATGGATTTGGAAAAAGTGGATCTTGACCGTATAGGTGTGATTTATGGTGTTGGTATCGGTGGTTTGCGTACTTTTGAAGAAGAGTATGGATACTATGAACGCACCAAAGAGAATGGCCCTAAATTCAATCCATTCTTCATTCCAAAAATGATTTCTGATATTTCTGTTGGTCATATTTCCATTATGTTTGGTTTGCGTGGACCTAACTTCGTTACAACATCGGCTTGTGCATCATCAACCAACGCACTTATCGATGCATTCAACTATATTCGTCTTGGCAAAGCAGATGCTATCATTGCTGGTGGTGCCGAAGCTGCTCTCACTGTAGGTGGTGTAGGTGGTTTCTCTGCAATGCGTGCTATCTCTACTCGCAACGACGACCCACAAGGTGCTTCTCGTCCTTTCTCTAAGAGCCGCGATGGTTTCGTTATGGGCGAGGGTGGTGCTGCTCTTATTCTCGAAGAGTACGAACACGCAGTAGCTCGTGGTGCTCATATCTATGCCGAAATGGTAGGTGGCGGACTTAGCGCTGATGCTCACCACATGACTGCTCCACATCCTGATGGTCATGGTGCATACATGGTGATGAAAAATGCTATCGACGACGCAGAAATGTCGGTTGAAGATATCGATTATATCAATGTGCATGGTACTTCTACTCCTCTTGGTGATATCTCAGAGGTGAAAGCAATCAAAAAATTGTTTGGCGACCACGCATACAAATTGAATATCTCATCATCAAAATCGA
>JAZRCE010000142.1:0-7783 GCA_045635445.1 Candidatus Aphodosoma sp. | reverse complement strand
CCAAGTCGTTTGCTTTCTGATTCACGACCGTTCTTTGAACTACCGACTCCTTTCTTGTGTGCCATTTTCTTCTGATTTTAATAGGTTTTACGCTTTAATTTCTTTAATCATTAACTCTGTAAAGTTTTGACGGTGACCGTTAAGTTTGCGGTAGCCTTTACGACGTTTTTTGTGGAATACAAGAACTTTCTCGCCACGTACGTGTGAAAGAACTTCTGCTACTACTTTTGCACCTTCGATAACTGGAGCACCAACTGTGATGTTGCCTTCGTTGTCGATTAACAATACTTTGTCGAGTTCGATTTGTGAACCGCGTTCTGCAGTTTCCATACGATGAACGTATACTCTACGTCCTGCTTCTACCTTGAATTGTTGACCAAGGATTTCTACGATTGCGTACATTTAATTTAATGTGTTTTAATTAGTTAGACGGGGAGGTGAGGGTGCCGACAACATGTCGGTAGAACTGCTTAGTGACCTCTGTGCGAATTCGGATGCAAAGTTACAAATTTTATTTGGATTGACCAAAGGTTTTTGTAACTTTTTTATAATGAAGTTGAAGAGTATGGTATTTGCCCTTATTATGTTTTTTTTAGAATGTGATTTTGATGCCGAAGAGGCAGTTAAATCCTATGTTTTCGTAGCCGTAGTAGTATTGGTATTTGCTGTTGATGATGTTGTTGAATTGGGCAAATACGGTGCATTGTTCGTGGAATGTGTAGGCTGCGCCGAGGTTGAGGTCAAAATGGTTAGGCATAGGAATTGCTTCTGTTATGGTTGGAAGCATTGTTTTGTAACCGAGACCTGCGTAGAAGTCGGCATTGATAGATAGGCCTTTTATTGGGGTCATTTCTGTGCCTACTTCGATTTCCCATGATGGGCGGTTGGTCATTGTGAGTGTTGAGTCGGCGATGGTATAGTGGTTGTATTTGAGTCCTGCGTGTGCTACATATTTGTTTTTGTGATTGTAGTTTATTCGCATTCCTGTTGTGAGTATTTGTGTGTTAGAGTATTTGGCAGTGAAGGTGTTTTTGTAATTTCCTGGTAATGTGTCTGCTTCGTTGTGTATAATATAATCGTCGTAGACGAATTTATAGTTTATGTGTGCATCAATCATAAGTCCTTCGAGATATGGTTTGAGGCGGAAACCTGCGAAGAAGTTAGCTGGAGTGTAGGTGTTTTGTGTGAGACCTACGCTAGTTGGGTTGAAGTAGCGGCATAGGTTGAGTGTTGTTGAGAGTGTGTGGATTTGGTAGTCGCCTGTGATGCCTGCGTAGATTGAGAAGAGTTTTCCTCCGTTATAGTTGATTGTTACGTCTGGCATTGCGTTGACTATACGACCTTTGTTTATTGAGAAGTAGGCTTTTGCTCCGAGGTGGAAGTGTAGGTTGTCGAGTACGATGTCGTAAGATGGGTGGAGTCCAATGATGGTGGTTGTTGTTAGTGTGGTGTCTTGTGATAGGAGATTGACGTCGGCGAAGATGCCTATGTTGAGTGGTTTTTTGCCGAGTGTTTTGCTGATTTCGCTATCGAGTATAATGCGGTGTTCGTTGGTTGGTAGGGTGTGCAGGAACATTCCATTGTAGTTGAGATTGATGCAATAGGCCCATCCGTTGATGCGACGTGTGGATTCGATGCCTATTTGGGCTTGGGCGCGATGGATGATTTGTAGTGAGTTATAGTTGGGTGTTTGGGTTGATGTTCCGTAGTAGTTGTAGTAGTTGTTGTTATAGTTGACGGTTGCGTTAAGTTGGTTGTTTGTGTTTATGTTTTGTTTGAGTAGTAGGGATAAGTCTGTTTCGATGAGTTTTATTTTTTTTGAGAATAGACCATCGTGATTGAGGTGTAGGTCGAAGTTTGTTTTGTTTTTGTTGTAGAGTGGGTAGAAGAGTTCGGCTGTCCAGTTGATTGGATAGCCAAATCCGAATTCGGCGAAACCTTTTTTGAGGTTTTTTGTTTTGGATTTGGTTTGTGCTTGTGGGTCGAGTGGGTAGAAGTTGGATTTTGGTTGTATGCCGGAAGCGTAGGTTGAGTAGTTGATTTTTGCTTCTGGAATATTTGGTTCTTGTGTTTTTATGTTGAATTTTTGTGATTCTGCTGGTTCTATCTCTGGGATGTATTCTTTTTCGATGTTTATATTGCGTTCGATGATGGTGGTGTCGTTGTTTTGTGCAACGATGGTGGTGGTTGTGAGTAGCGATATAAGTGCTATGATTATTGTTTTTTTCATATTATTTTGTTTATTTTTTTGTTGTGAATACACACTGTGAGTGTGTGGTGGTTTTCTTCGGTATAGGTTGCTTGCACCTTGCTTGTGGGTAGGGTGAATTTTTTGAGAGTTGATATACACTGTGAGTGTGTATTGGTTATTGTAGTATTTCTTGTGATTCGCGGGCAGTGATGGCTTCGAGACGAACGTTGATAAGGGTTGTTATGTCGTCATTGGCATTGTAGTTTTCTTGTAGACTGAGGAGGTATTGTTTTGCCATGAAGTCGTCGCCTTGTGCGATGTAGATGTCAGCGAGTAGGATGAAGCAGCGTGCGAGCCAATATTGATGTGTTGTGCCTTCGGAGATGAATTGCATGATTGTTTCTTCGGATTGTTTGTATTCGCCTTTATGGTAGAAGTATTCGGCATATAGGTATTTTGCTTCGGCTCCCATTTCGATTGAGATGTCGTTAGCGATGGTTTTGATGTCGTTGATTGCTGATGTTTCTTCTCCTGTGGCGATGTAGGCTTTGGCGCGACAGTAGTGTGCTTCGTATTTGTTGTCGTCGTTTGATGCTATGTCGTCGAGTATTTCGGTTGCGATTTTGATTGTTGTTTCAAATTCGTTGGTGAAGTAGCTGCAACGGAGGATGCCTATGCGTGCTATTTCTTTGTTGTTTTTGTTGCTTGCTACGGTGTGGAGTTGGTCGAAGTAATGTTTGGCTGTTTCGTAGTTTTTGCGGTCGTAGGTGATGGCCGATGCGCGTAGAAGTGATGGTTCGACATATTCGTTGCCATCGAGGCGTGTGAGGTTGTCATAGTGTGTGAGTGCGCGATCGAGGTCGTTGGTTTGGAAGAGTGCTTCTGCGAGGTAGTATTGTGCGCTGATGCAGTTGAGTGTGTGGCTATCGCAGTATTTGATGATGTAGTTATTGAGCGAAGGGATGGCTTCGGTGTAGTTGCCACGAGCATAAGCGCGTTCGGCTGCGATGAATGAGATTGAGTCTTCGTGGCTTTTGGCTACAGTTGAGATGGTTGTGCCGACTATTGATTCGCGGTATGTGAGGTATTCGTCGACGCGATTGGCGTCGATGTATAGTGCTTGTAGTCCTTCGAGGGCGATGCGTGTTTCTTCGCTTGATGGGTATTTTTCGATTACGTATTTATATGCTTTTATTGCGTTCTCGTTTTGGTTTAGATTGGCGTATTGCATGCCTATTTCAAGGGATGCTTTGCGTGTGAGGCGGCTTTGTGGGTGTGCTTTTTGTAGTTTGCGATAGGCTTCGATGGCATCTTGGTGTTTGTCTTGGAGTACGTAGGTGCGACCGATTTCGTACATTGCGTCGTCGTTGTAGTCGCTATGTGGATATTTAGATATGAGTGAGTTGAGTTGTTCGATTTTTGTGTTGTATTGTTTTTGTAGACCGAGGATGAATGCGCTTTGAAATTGGGCATAGTCGGCTACTTTTGATTTTGGTGATACGAGGTTGTATGTTTTGCGTGCTTGATTGAATTCGCGTTTATTGAAGTAGCTGTCGCCTAGGCGGTTGAGTACGTCGTCGTAGACTGGTGATTTGTCTGCGTCTGTGATTGTGGTAAATGTGTTGAAGTATGTTGCAGCATTGTTGTAGTCTTTGGCTCCGAAGTAGGTGTAGCCTAGGAGGTAATATGCTTTTTGGAGTTGTTCTGCTGTTTTGCCTTGTGGTGTATTGATGAATTTGATTATGTTTTCACGTGCTGCTATCATATTTTCTTGGATATAGTGTGCTTCTCCGAGCCAGAGGTATACTTGGCTAGAGAATGATTGTGGGTTGTAGAGTTGTGTTGATTGTGTGAAGTATTCTATTGCGTTGTCATAGCGGCGTTTTTTGAATGCTTCGTATCCGAGATTGAAGAGTGCTTGTTCTTTGGCTTGTAGGAGTTTTTGTGTTGGATTTTTGATGTTATCGATGGCTTGTATTGCACCGAGGTAGTTTTTGTCGGTGAGGAATACGTTGACCATTAGTTCGTAGATTGAATTGAGGTGTTTAGAATTTGGGTATTCGTTGATGAATCGGTCAAATGCTTTAATGGTTTCACCAAAAGGAGCTTTGCTTTCGTAGGTTGCTAGGGCGTAGTTGTAGAGTGATTCTTCTTTTAGTTGGTTGTCGGCGTTGATGAGTGACGCGTTTTGGAATGCCATGCGTGCTTTGTCGGCTTGTTTTTGTTGTAGATTGGCGTGTCCGATGAATAGATATGCATTTTGTGCGAGGGTGTCTTTTTCTGTGGTTACTTTGCCAAGGTATGTGATTGCGTCAGGGTAATTGGTTGTCATGTAGTTGGCGATGCCAAGCATGTACATGTTGGCGCGTTGTACTTGGGGTTGATTTTTTGCGTATAATTTAAGGTATTCGACTGCGTCTGTCCAATTTTGTTGGAAGTATGAGTTTTCGCCTAGTATACGATATGCTTCGCTGTTGTATTTGCTTTGTGGAAATTGTTTTGTGAGTTTTTTTCCGAGTTCGACTGCGAGGTTGCGATATTGTAGGCGGTCATAAATTTGAAGTGAGTGGTATTGTGCAGATTCGTAGAATTTGCTGTTGTCGGGGATGTTTATGAATGTTTCGAGAGCATCTGGGTAGTTTTGTTGGCTGAATTCGCAGTATGCGTAGTAGTATTCGGCTTCTTGGTTGTATTTTTTATTGAAACCGATTTGTGAATAAAAGTATCGACTTGCTTGTTTGTATTCTTTTTGGGTGAGGTGTGCGAAGGCTTTTGTAAATGTGAATTCTTCGTTATCTTCGGCACATAGGTGTTGTTCGTTAACTTGATTGTAATATGTTAGGGCATCGTTGTATTTTCCTTTGATGTATAAGGAATGTCCGATGAGAAAGTTGATGTAGTTTCTCATTGGTGTATATGGGTATTTTGTAATATATGATTTTAGTATGTCTGTTGTTTGTTTGTCGCGAAGTTTATATGCACAAATTGCAATGTAGTATTCTGCTTCTTGGCATAATTCGCATATTTTGTTATTGTTTTGTTGTTTAAGGTATTTGGTGAAGTATTGTGAACTCACTGCATATTGTTTTTGATCGAATAGTTGTCGACCTTGGTAGAAGTTGTAGCTTGGAGTTGTGTTAGCGCGTGATTCTTGTGCTGATGCGTGGTTGATTAGGCATGATGCGCAGAGTAGTGTGAAAATGAATAGTATTCGCTTCATATATTTAGAGTTCTTTTTTTAGTTTTTTGATAGCTTGTTTTATTGAGTTTAGACCGATGTCTTCTATATTAACGTTGTTTAGGTTGTAAAATTGTGCAGAGGCTACGTCGTCTGCTGTGGAAATTTGGGCGTTGTCGTCTATTGTTACTTTGAAAAATAGGTCAAGTGTGTGGATTGTTATGCCGGAGTAGTTGTATTCATTTGGTAAAGAGAATAGGTATTGTGGGTGTTTGATGTTGATGTTTAGTTCTTCTTTTATTTCTCGTATTATGGCTTCTTCTGCTGTTTCGTTCATGTCAACGAATCCGCCAGGGAGATCGAGTTTGCCTTTGGCTGGATCGAATGCTCGTGTTGCGAGTAGAATATCTCCTTTGGAATTGGTTATTATTGCTGCAGTGGATGTTGCTGCATTGGCATAGTATATGAATTTACACTGTGAGCATTGTCGGCTACGTTCGCCATTTATTATAAAATTGTGAGATCCGCAGCATGGACAATATTCAAAGTTTATTAGGGGGTGTTTCATTTTAATAATTTGCGTTCAAAGGTAATGTTTTCTTTTGTTATGTTGATACTGAAATAAGTTGGTTCTGGATCTAAATCTTGTATGTCATCAAGTACGAGATATTTGACGCCGTTGAAATTATAGTTTTCGTTGTGGTGATCATGACCACTTATTACTAAATTTATGTTGTGTTTTGTAAATAGATTTGTTAAAAAAGCTGTTTCTTCGATAGAGAAGTTTCCAGTTGGGAATTGACTCATTTCGCGGTCGAAGAAGTTTGTGTGGGTTAGTATAAAACAATGGCGATGTTGTGAACGTTTTTGAGAAAGGATGTTTTCGAGCCATTTTTTTTGTGATTTACCAAGTGAGCCTGTAGCGGTTTCAAGTGCGATGAATAGGTCGCTTGCTGTTGGTGTTTCTACTATGAAGAAGTATGTGCTGCTACCGAATAGTTTGTAGTATTCAGACCATTGGTCGAAATAAGTGTCGTGATTACCTGCTAATATGCGCATAGTAGCATTTCCTTTGTTGTTGTTGATTGAGTCGTAGGCAATACTTAGACCACCGAGTTGATCGGTAATATCTCCTAGAATTGTTGAAAATAAAATATCGGGATTTGTAGCTGTTATTTTTGTGTATTTAGCTAAGTTTACAGCTGTTTTTTTTACGTGAAAATCAGCTGCTGTAAGGAATGTGTATTCTTCTTTATTTGAGATAATAAGTGTGTCGTTTGGGTGATTTTGGTTATATTCGATAGACTGTTCGAATCTTTGGTTGACGCGTTCTTTGCTTGGCGATACGAAAAATCCTTGTATGTCGTATTTATCGCAACTAGTTGTAAGTATTGCAATTGTTGCGATGAGTATGTGTTTTAGATGTTGCATGTGATTCCTACGTTGAAAAAGAATGAATAATAATTTGCTACTATATGGAAGATTCCGCTAGGTTGGAATCCTGCTTCGAGTAGAAGATTTAGGTGGTCGTTATTTTCGCCGTAAATACGGTAGTTACCATTTAATATGATATTAGGAGCATAAGAGCGTTCTACTAGGAAATGGCGGATGTTTGTAATTTGTAGACCAAGATTCCATATGTGAGATTTTTTGAATATGCGAGTTCTGAAGTCATATGCTAGACCTGGTTCCCAAATGTAAGTGCGTTTTGCTTCTTCTTTAATAAAAAAGTTGGTGAAGAATTGTGCGTATCCGCCGAATGAAGCATAGAGATGCTCTTGGTCGTATACGAGAAGTAGCGACATGTTGAAGTTTTGTAGGTTTTCTTTAGCATATGCACTATATGTATATTGATTGCGAAGAGCAAGGTTGCGATTTTCTCCAATCCACCATTTGAAGTCTCCACGAGCACCAATTTGGTATAAATTACGCGAAGATACGCTGAATCCGCCATATACATCCACCCATCGAGTAGGAGAGTAGATGGCTACCATTTCTGTGTTGATTTGAGAATTGTTGATTTGAGAGTGTTCGTAACCAACTTTCATGTATAGTAGTGATTTGGGATGTTCTTTTTGCTTGAAAAAATCGGCATAATCGATCACTTCTTGTGCTGAAGAAGTAAAAGATAGCACAATGGTAAATATTATGAGAACGATATATTTGAATTTCATGAAGTTGTAATTTTCAAAATTATGTAATTTTATTATTAAAAAATGATGTAGATTATTTAATTCTGCGTTTTTTTTATATTGTCTTGTTATTTGTGTGTAAAGATGTTAGTCTTAGATTACTTGGTCTATCAGTTATGCTGGTATATTTGAATTTATTTTTGCAAAGTTACAAAAAAAACTCCAAATATCAATAAAAAAGCCCTAAAACTTTTGAGTTTCAGGGCTTGTGCTATTTTGTCC
>JAZRCE010000141.1:0-26903 GCA_045635445.1 Candidatus Aphodosoma sp. | reverse complement strand
CTTTGTGCATCCAACAAATCACATTATATAATAGAGCTCGGCACTAATCTCGGCATCTCTACTGCATACCTCGCATCAAACAATTCAAAATCACAAGTCTACACCCTCGAAGGCCAACCCGAACTCTGCCGCATAGCGCACGACAATTTCAACAAACTCAACCTACACAATATTAATATAATAGAAGGCAACATCGACAACACACTTCCTCTGCTAATACAACAAATTCCTCAAATCGACCTCCTATTCATCGACGCCAACCACCAATACCAAGCCACTATCAACTACTACAACCTCGCTAAATCCAAAGTTCACAAAAACACGATAATCGTCTTCGACGACATCCATTGGTCCGAAGGTATGCAACAAGCCTGGAACGAAATCCGACAAGACCCCGATATCCGCCTTTCTATCGACATATTCCACATGGGCATCATCTGGTTCAACACCGACATTCCAAAACAACACTACATCGTAGCCTTCTAAACCAATAATACATAACTTTTAACTAATAACATCTAACCCAACAATATGAAAATCTACACCAAAACTGGCGACAAAGGCACCACTTCCCTCATCGGCGGAAAACGCGTACTCAAAAACTCCGACAAACTCAACGCCTACGGCACTATCGACGAACTAAATTCTTTCCTCGGACTCCTCCGCGCCAAAACAAATGACGAAAATATCAAAACCGAAATTCTCGACATCCAAAACACTCTTTTTGCCGTCGGTGCACACCTCGCCCTTGACGAAAATGTCGAAAAAATTCCCGATTTCGCGCAAATCCACGACGAAAAAATCGAAAAAATCGAGAATTTAATCGATTTTTTTCAAGAAAATTTACCAAAAATCACGAATTTTATAATTTACGGTGAAAATGAAATTTCTGCAATTTGTCACGTATGCCGTGCTGTTTGCCGTCGCGCCGAACGCGAAATCATCACTGTAAATCAACAATATACAATCGACACAAACGTCATTACATACATCAATCGCCTATCAGATTTCCTCTTCGTTCTGGCACGAGTTTACACCCAAAATGAAGAAAAAAGCGAATTTTTGTGGAAAAAGTAAAATAATTGAAAAAAAAATGTTATTTTTGCACGTTGAAAGTTGTACTATAATTTGCGGGTATGTTATACCCTCGAAACTTCATACTCTAATCGCTAATTTATAAACACAAATCACACAATATGTATTGGACACTTGAACTTGCATCAAAACTCGAAGACGCACCATGGCCTGCGTCTAAAGATGAACTAATCGACTATGCTATGCGTTCTGGAGCCCCACTCGAAGTAATTGAAAATCTCCAAGGCATTGAAGACGAAGGCGAAATCTACGAATCTATCGAAGATATTTGGCCTGATTACCCAAGCAAAGAAGACTTTTTCTTCAACGAAGAAGAATACTAATAAACAAAAAAACTTTCTATTACCACAATTTTCACACAAAAATATCGTTATATAAACACAATAGAAAGTCTCAAAAAGCAAACATGCAACTACGAAAAATAATATTCATAGCAGTATTATCAATAATTTCAATTCACTACTCTGTAGCACAATTCGATGGAATATATAGCCAATATATGCACATCAAACATTTCTATAACCCAGCTGCAGTTGGCGAACAAGAATTAATGAAAATATTAGTTGCACAACGACTTGATTGGATCGGCATAAAAAACGCACCTAAAACAACACTATTCACAGTAAACACACCAATCAAACTAGGAAAAACTCACCACGCCGTAGGTATTCAGTTTGTCAATGATATGTTTGGCGTATTCGCCAATCAACAATTTACAATTCAATATGCCTACAAATTCAAGTTCGAATATGGCACCTTAAGTATCGGAGCAAACTTAGGCATGCTTAATCTAATTTGTTACGGCGATAGCATAAAAATGGTAGAAAGCGACTACCATACTCCCAACGACCCAGCGATCCCAACAGGGACTCAATCTGGAGTGGGTTTCGATTTAAGCGCAGGCGTCTATTTCTACAACCCCACTTGGTTTGCCGGAGTCTCTATTCTACATGCACCCGGCGCCGAAATTAAACTTGGTGATAGGCACGACTTCAAAATCAATCAAACACTAACTGCAGTAGGAGGATACAATATAAAACTCAATAACCCTGACTACTACCTCAAACCTTCTGTACTATTATATACCGACTTTATATCGTGGCAAGCTCACATAAACCTAATTCTAAATTATAAAAATAAATTTTGGGGAGGTGTAGCATACAGCATACAAAATGCCGTATCTCTTCAATTCGGAGCTCAAATTATCGATGGCCTACAACTCGGATATTGCTACGACATCCCTACCTCTTCCATGATAAATGCAACACATGGATCACACGAAATATACATGGCTTACGACTTCAATATATTCAAACCAAAATATAATCAAAAACACAAAAGCATTAGACTACTATAAATATGAGAAAGTTCATTCTATTCGCATTAACAACTGCGATAATCGCTCTATCAAGTTGTTCTAAACCAAAAGGTCAATTGGTTGGTGTATACGAAAAAGTTAACCCAGAAACCACTCCTTATGGAATGGTGCATATCCCTCGTGGATCGTTCGTTATGGGTCCAAACGACCAATCTGCTATTTGGGCTACACAGCCTACTCAACGCGATGTAACTGTTGAGTCGTTTTGGATGGATATCACCGAAATCACAAACGGTGAATACAAACAATTCGTTCACTGGGTTCGTGACTCTATCGCTCGTCAAGAAATTGTCGACCAAGTTGTAAAATACAACGAGGAAAATGATGGTGCAATCAACACCGACAAGTATTTCACAGTGAAATATAACATCATCGGCTACAATGAATTCGTCGCTGATACTTTGTTGAATTGGAAATACAAACTCAAATGGGACAAACGCTACAACGAAAAATCACTCATCGAAAACGCTCTCGGTGAAGAAATCACAGCCGATGTTCTAGACAATGGCAGAATAGATATTTCTGAAAACCTTAACGAAGATCTTATCGTATATGCTGCAATTAATGGCGTATTCTATCAAGGTGACGACAAAACAGAAGAACGCCAATTAAATGCTAAAAAAATGAATTATAGCTATCAATGGCTTGCTCGTGACCAAGCTAAATTGCCTGGCAACTCATTTAACCCTAAAACAGGACAATACCACGATTGGGCAGAAGTTCGCATCGACACAGCCTATTACGATGCTAATGGCAAAATCATAAATGAAGTTAAAACCAAAAAACTTCGCAATCGTAGAGACCTCATCTCTCGCCGTATCATCAACATCTATCCTGATACAATGTGTTGGATGACTGAGTTCACATATAGCTATAACGAACCAGCTATGTTAAACTACTTCTCTCACCCTAGTTATGGTATGTTCCCTGTTGTTGGTGTTACTTGGGAACAAGCTCAAGCTTTCTGCCACTGGAGAAATCAAATATATCATGGCGTAAGCAAATTACCTCGCGCTCAAGAATATCGACTCCCAACCGAAGCAGAATGGGAATATGCAGCTCGTGGTGGTAGACTCAATGCTACATACCCTTGGGGTGGTCCATACATCCGCGATGCAAAAGGTTGCTTTATGGCTAACTTCAAACCTCTACGTGGTAACTACACCGAAGATGGTTACCTAATCCCATCTTCCGTAGGTACATACGACCCTAACGACTATGGTTTGTACGATATGGCTGGTAACGTTGCAGAATGGACCGACGATACTTACGACGAAACAACTCCTAACTTTGCTCTCGATATGAACCCAAGTTACAGATACGAAGCTCGCGAAGGTGACACTAAAGTGATGAAACGCAAAGTAATCAAAGGTGGTTCTTGGAAAGACGTAGGTGCTTATCTACAATGCGGTATGCGCGATTTCGAGTATCAAGACGTTTGCCGTCCTTCTATCGGATTCCGTTGTGTCCGCACTCATATTGGCGATTAATAATAACTTTAAATCTATAATCAAAAAACTTTCAATTCTCATTAAATTATGGCAACAAAAACAGAACAAGGCCAACAAAAACAAGGTCTTTGGGGAAAAATTCAAGATTGGTACGCTAAACCTAGTATTCAAATGGCAGTAGGTATGGTCTACTCTATCGGTGCTGCTGTCGTTATCGTTGGTGCGCTTTTCAAAATCATGCACTGGCCTGGTGCAGGTGCAATGCTTACTGTTGGTATGATGACTGAAGCTATCTTGTTTACTATTGGTATTTTCGAAAAACCACATGCAACATATCACTGGGATCATGTATTCCCACAACTTGTAGAAGAAGAAGCTAAACCTATCGAAATCAATGGCGCTATAGGTGGTGGTATGGCTGGCGGTACTCCTGTTGCTATGCCTGGAATGGAAAAACTTTCTGACGAAGATGCTAAAAAACTTACTGAAAGCATCAAAAATATGAGCGAAACTGCTGCCCAACTCGCTAATATTAGTCGTGTTGCTGGTCTTACTGACTCTTATGCTAACAACCTTCAAAAAGCATCTGAAGCCGCAGCCCAATTCGCTACAAAACAACAAAATCTCGACGAAGCAACAAATACCCTTCTTTCTTCTTATAAAGGCATTGCCGACAATATGCTTGCTGCCGAAGATAAAACAAAATCTTTCGCAGAAAAAGCTAACGAACTTAGCAAAAACCTTGGTTCTATTAATACTTCTTACGAACTCCAACTCAAAGGCATCCAAGCTCAAGCTTCAGCTATCGAATCTCAAAGTGCAAAAATCAATGCAGTAACCTCAGAGTTCGAAAAACTTCATTCTGCTGTTAGCGCTTCATCTAAAAATATGGATGCTTACAAACAAATGACTGATCAACTAGCTAAAAACGTTTCTGATCTTAACAACGTTTATGGCAATATGCTTAATGCTATTAAAGCATAATTTAAACTCATTTTAGTATAAACTCAAAATTTTAAATCCCTAAATTAAAAAAAAATGAGTGGTGCAAAGAACTGTCCGGAAACCCCGAGACAAAAAATGATTGGTATGATGTATTTGGTGCTTACTGCTATGTTGGCTCTGAATGTATCTGCAGATATCTTAAATGGTTTTGATATGGTTAATAGTAGTCTTAGTAATTCTATCGAAAACTCTGCTACTAGAAATCACAAGCTATACATAGATATGCAAGCTCTCTATGATTTAAACCCTACCAAAGTTGGAGAATGGCTTGACAAAGCAAATAAAGTAAAAGAAGAATCAGATAAAATGTTCAACATTTTACAAGAATTCAAAATCGGTATCATTGCTCTCGCCGATGGTAAAGAGGCTGACCCTGAAGGCAATATTATCATAAAACGCGACGATACAAATGTCTCTGGTACATATGCCGAGGTAGGAACAACCCAAAAACGCGGTAATGAATTAAAAGAGGCTATCGACAACTATCGTATTTTTGTGGAAGAAATGTTCGAAAAAGATTCTCTTCGCACTCAAATCTACGACGTAATGTTCAGCACTGAACCGATTAAGAAAAAAGCAGACGAACCTGCTATCAGTTGGGTCGAAAACACTTTCGCTAATATGCCTGCTGTTGCTGTTATCACTATGCTTTCTAAATATCAAAGCGACGTACGTAATACCGAAGCAGAACTCATCCAATATTTCATCCAAAAACAAGATGCTGGAGACTTCCGCGTAAATAAAATCGAAGCTCGTCTTATCCCAGATTCTAAAAGCATTATGCAAGGTGGCAAATTCCGCGCCGAAATTGCTTTGATGGCTGTGGATACAACAAAAGCCCCTACTTATTACTTAGGTGATAACAAACTTGATTCTTCAATAATAGAAGTACCTTGTAATCAAATCGGTACATTCCCTATCAATGGTCGTCTCGAAATTATCGACCAATATGGTGCTACTCAAGTATACTCATTCGAAGATCAATATATGGTCTCAGCTCCTGTAGCTACTGTTGCCAACATAGACATGAATGTTGTCTACAAAGGTTACGACAATAAGATGGAAATTTCTGTCCCAGGTATCGCTGAAAGTCAACTCCGCGTAAGTGCTGTTGGTGCTTCGATTACAAAATCAGGAAATCAGTACATCTGTAGACCTTCTGCCGATAAAGAAGTAACTATCAATGTCTCTGCAGAAGTAGATGGAAAAACTCAATCTGTTGGACAAAAGAAATTCCGTGTTCGTCCTGTCCCTTCTCCGACTGCGTTCTTGCAATTTGCTTCTGGCGACTATTGGAATCCTGATACTCAAGGAGTTAAACTCAAAAGACGCGATCTCTACGACGCTGAAGTTGTAGCTATATATCCTGATGGTATGTTAAATGCTAACTTTAGAGTTAAAGGTTTTACTCTTAACATACAAAAAGGACAAGGTTTTGAACCTATAAAAGCAACTGGAAATAAATTTTCAAGTGAACAAATTGAAAGTTTGAAAAAACTCAAAATTGGACAAGTATTCTTTATAAACAATATTGAATATACTGGAGCAAGATCAGGTCGTCTTTCTATGCCTAACGTGACTATGCCTTAATACTATTATATTCTTTGTATATGAAACATAACAAATTTTTATTCGTATTGTTCATTCTATCTTTCTCTTTCTTTGCAAATGCTCAAAAAGAGATTCCGGATAGTACAGAAGTCTTATTCGACGATAACGGAAGCTTCACTCGTGTTATAAATACTCCAGAAGAAGTTGATGCTAAATTAATCAAAATCAATCCGCTAATCGACGAAGTTGTTTGGCGCAAAGTTGTTACTCGCGTCGTTGACCTTAGAGAACAAGTTAATCGTCCTCTCTATTATCCTAAAGAAGACATGGATGAGACTTCTCAAAAAAATCTCTTTGCGATTATGATATATAATTTCGCAAACGGTAAACTAGTAGGATACAATTCTCCTGAAGGTGGACCTAATGTACCTAAGTTTATAAAAGAGAATGAAGTAAAATATGAAGATGTTGGTTTCTTCCATACCGCTATATCATATGAAGATTTGCCTAATCCAGAAGATATATATGAAAAGATCAATTATTTGTCTGCAGGTATCATAAAATACTATATCCAAGAAGTTTGGTATTTTAATAAAACTACCTCAACATTCCACAATAAAATAATTGCGATTGCTCCATTCTTTGACAAGAGATATCATCCTCATGCTGATAATGAAGATGCTCCAAATACATCCGATGGTATAGTTTGGTTCCCTTACGATAAACTACGTCCTTTCCTCCAAGAAGAGTTCGTAAAAATGACTGGTCGCAATATCACTCCTCTTGTAAATTTTGATGATTTCTTTACTACTCGTCAATTCTATGGTTACATTGTAAAAGATCATGATTTACAAAATCGCGAGCTGAGAACTGTTTCTGACGATCCTACTTACTTAAAACAAGAACAAGATCGTATTGAAAACGAAATCCTCAATTTCGAACAAGACTTGTGGAATTATTAAAACTATCATAAAACTTTGATACTAATCTATCAACAATAAAAAGAGAGAAACAAAATTAATTTTGTTTCTCTCTTTTTATACTTTCACCACTTATCGTCTCCTAAATTCACTACATATAATAGCAGTAGCTACTGCCACATTCAAAGACTCACTTGTAACCTCCCCCAACGGATAATTCGGAATTAACAATCTATCCGTAACTAAATTTCCAATATCCTCCGAAATTCCATTCCCCTCATTCCCCATAACAATAACTCCATTACTCTCTAATTCTTTATCATATACACTCTCTCCATCTAAAAAAGTTCCATACACAGAAACACCCAAATCCCTACAACGCTGCAATGCAAAAAACAAATCAGTATAATATATTTTTACACGTGCCATAGCCCCCATAGTAGCTTGCACAGTTTTTGAATTATAAATATCTACTGTATTATATGAACAAATTATATGTTTTATACCAAACCAATCTGCGATACGAATAATAGTACCCAAATTTCCAGGGTCTTGAACCGAATCTAATGCCAATATAAGCGACTTTTCTTTTATTAAATCATCCAAATCCAAACAATAATCACGCTTATAAAAAACAGCAAATATAGTGGAAGGAGTCGATAATTGTGTGATTTTTTTCATCTCTGACAAATCCTCAATTTCAATAACTTCCTCAGAAATCAAACTATTTTTACCAAGCCACTCCGAAGTAGCTACCACCAACTTCGCTTTGAAATAAGGCAATAAATCAAAAACCAACTTATGCCCTTCTGCAATAAAAACCCCTTCCTTATCTCTATTTTTTTTTAATGATAAAGAATTTAAATATTTAATCTTATTTTTTGATAACACCATAAAAAAACTATTATAAAAATCAATGTGCAAAGATAATGAAAATTTCGATATTTTTTTGTATATTTGTACCCGAATTATGCCCTATCCAAAAACTTTTTTAGTAATGCAGCAAAAATCAACATATTACATATTTACAATTGTTATAGCACTCCTATTTATAGGTTGTTCTACAACAAAATATGTCCCTGATAACCAACATTTACTAACAAAAGTAAATATAAAATCTACTTCTGTAAATTTCAATAACGACGATTTAAAATACTATCTAAAACAAACACCTAATAACACAGTCCTAAGTTTTTGGCCACTAAAATTAAACCTATATAATTTATCTACTAATGATACTACTAAATGGGTCAATCGCTGGTTGCGTCGCATAGGTGAACCTCCTGTTATATATGACTCGCTCAAAACCATATACAGTTGCGAAGAATTGCAAAAAGTCATATACAATAAAGGCTATCTTAACGCACAAGTATCTACGCAAACCACATTCAAAAAGAAAAAAGCAAAAGTAACTTATAATATTTCCGAAGGAGAACCTTATTCTCTACGTCACTATATCATAACGATTCCCGATTCTACAGCACTAAATATTATCAATAAACGAAAAAACGCATCAATCAAAGAAGGAGATTTATTTGATGCAGATAAATTAAATGCAGAAAGAGAACAAATAGCACGAATATTACGCAATCAAGGTTACTTCAATTTTCAAAAAGAACTTTTATCATTTTACGTAGATAGTGCCCTAAACTCAAAACAAGTAGATGCCGAAATATCAATACAACCACAATTTCTCAACAACGACTCTGCTCTACAAATTATATTTACAAAAAAAACATTTGACAAAATCACGATTATTGCATTAAAAGATAATGATGACATAAACAATCCTAACATTCAACTTGATACAATATTTTACAACAACTACACTGTAATATACAATCCTAACAATAAAGCATTTAGACCCAATGCCATCATTAATCAAATAAAAATTACTCCTGGCCGACTCTATTCTGACTATAGCGTTGAAAACACCTACTCAAGATTAAATTCTTTAAACGCAGTCAAATACGTTAATATCTATTTTAACGAAAAAGAAGATAATAAATTAGACGCAAACATAACAATAACACAAAACAAACCCCACACTGTATCCTTAGAATTGGAGGGTACTTATTCTGGTGGCGACCTTGGTGCTGGTGCTACAATTGGATATAAAAACAATAATATTTTTCACGGATCAGAAATTTTAAATGTCAATATAAACGGAGGATACGAAGCTATCGGTTCTTTATCTGAATATCAATCAGCATGGGATATCGGTGGTGAGGCTTCTCTTACTTTCCCTACACTATTAATTCCAATGTCACAAAACTTCAAAAATAGAGCCATTGGAACCACAGAAATAGCAACATCAGTAAACTTCCAACAAAGGCCAGAATATCAACGCAACATTGCTAATGCCGGAATAAAATATAATTGGCGATGGCGCAGAATGAATTTCTCTTTCAATCTACTTGACCTAAGTTACATATATTTACCTTATATTTCAGATGCATTCAAAGATAAATATATGAAACCTACTTCTAGTATACGATTTAGTTACGAAGACCACTTTATAATGCGTTGGGGACTTAGTATAAACATGTCAAATCGTAGAAACATAACATATAACACAAGTAGTTTCTACACATTCAGAGCAAATATACGAACAGCAGGCAACTTACTATATGGAATTAGTAATCTTATTAATCAACAAAAAAATGAAGATGGCGTATACGAAATATTCAATATTCAATATTCACAATTTGCAAAAGCAGATATTGATTTTGCCTACAATTGGCATTTAACAGATAAAGCAAGATTAGTCTTTCACTCTGCCTTAGGTGTTGGTATTCCATATGCTAATGCATCTATATTACCCTTTGAAGAACGATATTACAGCGGTGGAGCAAATAGTATGCGCGGTTGGTCTGCTCGACGACTTGGTCCCGGCAATTTCAATAATAGCACTGGTGGTATCGATTTCATGAAACAATCTGGCGACATCAAATTAGACTTAAATCTAGAAGCTAGATTCAGACTTGTTTGGAAATTAGAAGCCGCTATATTCTTAGATGCAGGCAATATTTGGACAATTCGTGAATATACCGAGCAACCTACAGGAGCATTTAAATGGAATGAATTTTACAAACAAATAGCATGCAACTATGGAGCGGGATTACGTCTTGATTTTGACTTTTTTGTCATCCGTGTTGATCTAGGCATAAAACTATACGACCCAGGATTCCCTATAAAATCTGAACGCTGGCGAACTGAATTAACTTGGAAGAATGACTTTGCCCTTCATTTTGCTGTTGGATATCCATTCTAATTTTATCAATAAATTTTAATAACTAATTACTAAACAAATATCTATGAAAAAAAGAATCACATTTGCACTTGCCCTTATTTTGGCAACATTTAGTATCACTAATGCGTGTACTAACTTTATCGTCGGCAAAAATGCCTCTGTCGATGGTTCAACTATGGTAACTTATGCCGCAGACTCTTATTGGCTCTATGGCTCTTTGTATCATTACCCTGCCGCATCATATCCTGAAGATGCTATGCTCGACATCTACGAATGGGACTCTGGCAATTTCCTCGGTAAAATCAAACAAGTTGCTCAAACCTACAACGTAGTAGGTAATATGAATGAACACCAACTCACTATTGCCGAAACCACATGGGGCGGTCGTGAAGAACTAATCGACACTACAGGTATTATGGATTATGGTAGTCTCATTTATGTAACGCTCCAACGCGCTAAAACTGCACGTGAAGCTATCGTCACTATCGTCAATCTTGTAAATGAATATGGCTATTTCTCTTCAGGCGAATCATTCTCTATCGTTGACCCTAACGAGGCTTGGATTATGGAACTAATCGGTAAAGGCCCTGGTTCTAAAAGTTTTGTATGGGTAGCTCGCCGCATCCCTGACAACTGCATTTCTGGTCATGCTAACCAAGCTCGTATCACCACTTTCCCTCTCGAAAATCGCAAAAATAAAACTACTATCTCTAGCAAAAACCTCAAAAAAATCTATAACCCTGAAGTTACAACTGTTTATGCACATGACGTAATCTCTTTCGCTCGCGAAAAAGGTTATTTCAATGGCACTGATGCAGAATTTAGTTTCTCAGACACATATAATCCACTAGATTTTAGTGGCGTTCGTGCTTGTGAAGCTCGTGTATGGAGTTTCTTCCGTCGTCATAACAAATCTATGAACAAATATCTCTCATATATAACTTGCGAAACTAAAGAACGTATGCCTCTTTGGATTTTACCAGAACGCAAACTCTCTGTCAAAGATCTACAAGATGCTATGCGCGATCATTACGAAGGTACTCCTCTCGACATGTCAAAAGGTCCTGGTGCTGGCCCATTTAATTCTGTTTATAGAATGACTCCTCTCATCTACAAACATAATGGTAAAGAATATTTCCACGAACGTCCTGTCGCTACACAACAAACAGGATTCTCTTTCATCGCTCAAATGCGCAATTTCGTTCCTACAGAAGCCGGCGGTATCCTTTGGTTCGGTCTTGATGATGCTACTTGCAACGTATATGTTCCTATCTACTCTTGCATTACTGAAATCCCAGAATCTATGAGCGAACAAAATGGCTCTATTCTCGATTTCTCATGGACTTCTGCTTTCTGGATTAACAACTGGGTTGCTAGCATGGTATATCCTCGCTACTCTATGCTCTATCCTGAAGTAAAAAAACGCCAAAGCAAACTTGAAGAAAAATTCTTTACTGACGTAAATGAAGCTGATAAACATGTAGCTACTCTTGCCCAAGATGGCAAAACTCAAGAAATACGTACATTTCTAAATCAATTCTGCCAACTCCAAGCCGAAAAAGCTATCAATTCTTGGCGCAAACTAGGAGAATACCTTATGGTTAAATACCTCGATGACGCTATCAAAGGAGAAAAAGGAAGTGACTTTGATGGCAATCATAAACGTATTCCTAACAAAGTAACTCGCCCAGGATATCCTTCTGAATATATCCAACGAGAATTTATTCGTACTAATCCAAACCGTTTCCGCGTAAAAACCGCTGAAGAAATGGAAAAACGCAAATAATCATTAATTACTAAATTTATAACTATGAAAAAATTAAGTATTTTATTAACCGTAATTTTAGCACTCACAATGTGTTGCAAACAAACTGAGCAAAACCCTTTCTTCGTAGAATCAACTGCTCCTCACGGAACTTTCCGTTTCGATCAATTGAAAAATGAGCACTTCAAACCTGCATTTGATCGTGCTATAGCTGAACACAAAGCCGAAGTCGAAGCAATTATCAACAACCCTGAAGCTCCAACATTCGAAAACACTATTGTTGCTCTCGAACGTTCTGGCGCTCTCTTCAACCATGTCGCTTCTGTTTTCTTCGCTCTCGACGGTGCTGAGTCTAACGACGAAATGGCTCAAATCATGTTAGAAGTAATGCCTCTCATCGAAGCTCACTCTAACGAAATCAACCTTAACGAAAAACTTTTCGAACGCGTAAAAGCTGTGTATGAAACTCGCGAATCTTTGAACCTCAACACAGAAGAAACTATGTTGCTCGAAAATACGTTCAAAAACTTTGCCGACAATGGAGCTAACCTCTCTGCAGAAGACAAAGAAACATACAAACAACTCTCTGAAAAACTCAGTCTTGCTTCTATGCGTTTCAAACAAAATTCTTTGAAAGCTACTAACGCATACTCTCGCCTTGTAACAGACTCAACAGAACTTGCTGGTATGCCTGCTTATTTCATGGAAATGACTGCTGCTAACGCTAAAGCTGCTGGCAAAGAAGGTTGGTTGCTCGACCTCAAAGCTACTTGCTACTCTCCTCTTTTAACTTATGCCGACAACCGCGCTCTTCGCGAAGAAATCTGGCGTGCATTCAGCACTCAATGTCTCGATGGCGAATTTTCTAACGTAGAAAACATCAAAGAAATCATCAATACTCGTCTTGCTATTGCCAACCTCTTCGGCTGCAAAACTTATGCTGAATATGCTCTTCGCAATCGTATGGCCGAAAAAACTGAAAACGTAGAAAACCTTCTCAATGCACTCATCGAAGCTTATACACCTACTACTCAAGCCGAAGTTAAAGAAATGCAAGAATTTGCTAAATCTCAAGGTGCTGATTTCGAACTCATGCCATGGGACTGGAGCTACTATGCTGAAAAACTCCAAACTGCAAAATTCGATGTTAACGACGAAATGACAAAACCTTATTTCGAACTCGAAAGCGTAAAAGCTGGTGTATTCGGTTTGGCTACTAAACTCTATGGACTCAACTTCACTAAAAACACTGATATCCCTGTATATCACCCAGAAGTTGATGCCTACGAAGTAACTGACGAAAACGGCAACTATGTAGCTGTTCTTTACACCGACTTCCACCCACGCGCTGGCAAACGTGCAGGTGCTTGGATGACAGAATACAAAGGTCAATGGCGCAACGCAGATGGCACAGATTCTCGTCCACACATCACTATCGTAATGAACTTCACTCGTGCTACAGAAAGCACTCCTGCTCTCCTTACTTTCGACGAAGTAGAAACATTCCTCCACGAGTTTGGTCACGCTATCCACGGCATGGTTTCTAACTGTACTTACCTCTCTGTTTCAGGCACTAACGTATATCGCGACTTCGTAGAGCTTCCATCTCAAATCATGGAAAACTGGGCTACTGAGAAAGAATTCCTCGATGGTTGGGCTCGCCACTACCAAACAGGTGAAGCTATCCCTGCTGAACTCATCCAAAAACTTGTTGATGCATCTAACTTCAACTGCGGTTATGCGTGTCTCCGCCAAGTTTCTTTTGGTTTACAAGATATGGCATTCCACACTATCACCGAACCTTTCAACGGCGACCCATGCGAAGTAGAACGTACTTCAACAGCTCCTACTAACTTCCTCCCTAACGTAGAAGGCACAGGCCGTTGCGTAACATTCAACCACATCTTCTCTGGTGGTTATGCTGCAGGTTACTACTCTTACAAATGGGCTGAACAACTCGATGCTGACGCATTTGCTCTATTCAAACAAAACGGCATCTTCGACCGCGAAACAGCTAAATCTTTCCTCGACAATGTATTGAGCCGTGGAGGCACCGAACATCCTATGACTCTCTACATCCGTTTCCGTAAGCAAGAACCTACAATCGACGCTATGCTCGAACGTAATGGTATCAAACGTTAACCTATTAATTCCATTAATATTTTTTTAGCGAGATATTATGTAAATATCTCGCTTTTTTTTATTAAAAAATCCTTATCTCTTGCATTATAACAAAATAATTCATACCTTTGCAAACAAATTCATATTCCCAAAATCTTCAACTTAAATACTTATGAAAAAGTTCATCTCCTTTATTTTTTGTCTCTACATAGCACTACCTTTTCTTGTAGCTAAAGGCAGCATTCCTACCCTAACCGAACCTTGTACTATCAAATTACTACTCCCAGAAAACACATCTTGGGACATAAATCAAATCTACCTCAAATGCGAAAATTCCAATGATCCAATTTTAACTGAAGGTATTCTTGTTGGCAACGACTTAACTTATACATTCCCTAGTGGCACACCTATTTGCGTTAATGGTCATTGGGGTAAATTTGAAGGTGATGAAAGTGACGATTTTCAAGTTTATGAAGGTTATTCACTAATATGGTACGACAAATCAACTTCAACAGAAGCCAAACTAAACTACGACTATACCCAAACTACTACCAACCAATATGAGCACTATGTCAATTTAAAACTTTTATCAGGCGATACAATATATTGCTATTTACTCACAGAAAAAGAATCTACTTATGATTATTGCCCTTACAATACAACTCTAAATGGCAACAATATCATTGCCGATCAAAACCACCTATCACTTTCCGACACAATCATATACACCGAGTTAAACGACTACTACCAAATAAGTGGTTCAGTATACAATTCTTGGACACAATATAGAAAATATAATGCCAACTACCAATACGACAACTCCAATGGTAATACTCAACCTATCAGATATGAACAATTGACCAAATCTAGAGTATTAGATTGTTCTAATTCTGAACTTCTAAAACTAAAATTTCGCACCTCACTCCAATTTTATGGTTCCGATATATCTTCTTTTGACTGGCATAAAAACATTGGATTAAAAATAACTCACGACGGCCTTCACTGGCAAGATATCCCATTCGATTTATATCCTGTTTTCAAATATCTCAACAATATATATATATCGTCGGATATGACAGTCGAAATAGATCTATCGCAATACATCTCAGAAACATTACAAATAGCTTTCTTCTATACTGCTACAGAAGAATATGGTGTAACATGGAAGATATCTAACATTTCTATTTCAACAACAAAAGTATCCGATTCTCCTATCAAATATGGCAGTGTCGAAAATGCCCAACTCCCTGCCGTGTTCAATTGTTTTTACGACACCAACAACGATGGTGTGATGGAATATTTTTGTGCTGCTCCAAACAACAAAAAAACAATCGAACACCGCCGCTTCGATGGTTTACTACTTAATGATTTTGCTTCCGAAAACGACGTTATCCTTGTCGACAATATCGACCGAATGGGCAATGTCGAATTATTTCTCAATCCACTATCCACATATTCTCTCGAACAATATCGGATAAATAATCAATTAGCCGACAAAGGCCTATATATTGCCTTTGATGCAAACAACGATGGCCGCAAAGACTTTTTCTATCAACACGAAAAATCACTATATATTCTATACCAACAACCCGATGCTTCTTTCATTAGCAAAAAAGTCGAATTAATAACGTCCGAAGAAGAATTAAACAACACTCTATTCTATCTAGGTCGTCCAAATCAAACTTTCATCGATTGGTCGTTCACAATACCTTCTCTCAGAGATGGAATGATAATATCCGACAATCGTCCTTCTATAACTGCATATCAACACACCAATGCTCAAATCATCGACATTAACTACGATGGCTACAAAGATATAATCAACATATACGAAGGCAATTCGCTACTATCTGTTGCCGATGGCAAATATTATTTTGCCAATATTGGAGGAGAAATCATCTCGCGCGATTTCAACAACGATGGATACTACGATTTTATTACTTTCGCCAATGACCAAGTCACATTATACATATATGATGGCAAAAGTTATTCTTCTAAAAAACTCATTTCCAACCTAGCACTCTCTAGTGTCGAATGCTATGATTTCGACCACGATACTGATATCGACATACTACTCCTATTCGACCACAACTCTAAATCCGAATATGCTATCGTTGCTTTCTTCGAAAACAACAATGGCAAATTTATCAAACACGAAGCTATGTTTGATAAAGGTCGTCGCATAAATTTCCTCGATTGTGTCGATGCCGACAACGATGGTATTTTCGAACTATTCTTTGCCGAACATATCTACGGCTCATCCGACAATAATCTATTAATGGTCGACCTCAAAGACTTTACTATTTCCAACGAAATGTTGTTAATTGATAATGATATAGCAGGACATTACAACGGAAATGGTAAATTCTTCTCTGCCGACTTCGACAACGACGGATTCACCGAATACCAAATAAGTCTCTACAACGGCATCTACAGTGGTAAAATAAATGCCTCAAAACCAAACACCCCTCCAGCCAAAGCCTCTAAACCTACAATGGTCTACGATGTCAATGCTGGTTTCATCAAACTAAATTGGAATGCTGGCGTTGATAACGAATCTTCTACTTGCGACCTTACATATTCTATTAGAATCGGTTCTACCCCTGGGGCCGACGACATTTGGTATGGCGATGCAAACCTTGACGGTCGTCGACTAAAACTCGAACAAGGTAATGTCGGACATCAAACTTACCAACTCGTATCAACAAAAAATTGGCAACAAGGCAAATACTATATTGCTGTACAAACTATCGATGCCAATGGCCTTGGTGGTCCTTGGAGCGACGAGCTCGTATTCGACTACAACGGACTTTTTGCCGACTTTATCATCCAAAACAACAATGACCAATTATACACTGTCGACACTATCTCTGTAGCCCTATCATCTACCTACAATCCCGAATATACCTACACATGGAATTTCGGGGAAGATTGCATTATCTTATCTCAAAACAAAGGTATATGCAAACTAATATATCCTAATGGTGGCTCAAAAACAATCTCTCTATCAGTGCAAACTCCTAATGGACAACAAGCATATTCTACCACCGATTTGGAAGTTATTCCTATTTCTTGGACCGATAGAGAACTCTTAGAAATAAACCCAATCACCATCGAAGGCATTTTAGCCGACGTCAATCAAAATGGCAATCTCGACCTTCTTGGCAATGCTGGACAAACTTCTGGTGTATATATCAACAATGGCAACGGCAACTTCGACCGCCTCGGTCGCATATACAATCTCGACCTCAGCCTCAAAAATCCTACTATATGCGACATAAACAAAGACGGTCTATTCGATTTCTTCGACTATAATTCTTCAAAAGGTGCTGCATACATCAACGAAGGAAATGCCGACTTCTCTACAATCGATAAAGATGAAGTTGTCATCGAAGGTTTTTCGCAAAAAACTTTCAAATCAATAGCCGATCTCAACAACGACGGATTTATCGACGCTATAGCTATCACAAACAGCGATATTGTAATACTTTGGAACAATGCCAACATCGACAATCCTCTCCATTTTACAGCTGCCAATTTAAATACAAACATTCGCAATATTAACAACTTATACCTACACGACATCAATCGCGATGGCTATTTAGATATATTGTTTACCGACAGATCTTACGAAAAATTATATCTAATACTCAACAAAGGCATCGACCAACAATTCGACATCGAAAACATCACAACAATAGCCCAAATCTCTAATCTAAAAAACCTTCAATTTGCCGATTTCGACAACGATAGCGATATCGACATCATATCACGTAGCCAAAGTTACGGAAATTTATCATATATCGAATTATTAAAAAACAACGGCAACAACGAATTTACCGAAGTTGATCTTCTCTATGAAGGTGAATCCAACACATCTTCTTCTATCAACATTCTCGACATCGACAACAACGGCTATCTCGACATCATTTGCAACGCCAACGCCTCTTACTGCTCACGAGTAATATACAACTACGGCACAAAATTCATTGTCGACAAATACTCATACAACCAATATTCTAATTCAGATTTTCAATTATTAGATGGCGATATCAACAACGACGGTGTATTCGACACATATCGTTTCACATCGTCAACCAACCACACCAATAGCCAACCAGCTGCTCCTATCAATGTCATCGCTCGCCAAATAGGCGCATCTGTCATACTATCTTGGACTCATGCCACCGACAAAGAAACGCCACAATCCCACATGCAATACAACATATCTCTTCGCGAACTCAATTCCGACACCTACATCATTTCTCCTCTCAATGCTGGCGACACTCTATCTGCCCTATCTGCGGCATATCACTACTATAATACCAACCAACTATCTTTACCTCAAACACTATTCGAAGTAGGCAAAACCTACCAGCTCACAGTTCAAGCCCTCGATGGTTGGATGGCACACTCTCCATTCTCCGAACCATACACCTTCAAAATAGGCTACTCTGCCGAGATCAACTCTGTTGCCGAAGCTTGCATCAACGACATCGTCACTTTCCAATACATCGGCAATGCCGAAGGCGATTTAACTTGGTTCATCAACGATCAAAAACAATCAACCACATCTTCTACCCTCAAAACATCTTTCCCCGAAGAAGGTGCATACACCATACGTGTTACTAATGCCAACGTAGAAGCCCAAACCGCCATTGTCATCAACGACGGACCTAATCTCGTTTTCGAATTCCCAACCGAAATAATTGCCCACACCGAAGTACGCTTCAAACTCCCAGAGGCATATCGCTCTGGCAAATACAACATCACACTCCGTTCTTCTGCCAACGCCAACGAATCTGTCATTTTCAAACCTCTCAACGACACTATAGGTTCAATCGTTGCCAACCTCTCTAATGGCAACCACTGGATCGAATTCACCTCATTCACACCTACTTGTGGCGAATCTACATACCGCAGAAATTTCAATGTAACAGGCAAAGATATCAAACCTTATATCAACCTTGTGACTGTCGATGCCACATCTGGCAAAAACTATCTAGAATGGGGCACCATATCCGACAACATAAAATCAATCTTTAACAAAATACAAGTATACAAAGAAATCGGTATAGTCGACAATTTTGTCAAAATAGCAGAAGTAGATATTACCGAAACCGGATTCATCGACCATACTAGCGACCCTAATTCTCAACAAAACTTCTACCGCATAGCTTATGCCACAACGAGTGGTGCTGCTGGCATCATGAGCGACGTATACTCTACCGTACACCTAATGCTCAACCAAGGCTACAACACCAACTCTGTCAACCTAATATGGACTGCCCCTGACGGCATCAAAGTTTCAGGATATATCATCTCACGTGGATATTCTACCGACCAAATGACCGAAATCACTCGCCTATCTGGCCGCATAACTGCATACACCGACTATCTCCAATCCGACACAGCCAAAGCTTTCTATGCCATAGGCTATACCGTTATGCCACACCAATCCGCAGCACCACAACACCGTGCCGCACCACAAGAACTCGTCGGAACATCCAACACTGCCAACTCCCTCAATTCTCATCAATTCACACTTGCTCAAAACCTATCTATCTATGCCATCGAATCCGACATCTTACTCGAAAACACAAAACAAAAAACCCTGCATCTCTACACCGAACTATATCCTGCCTTCACAACCTACAAAAACGTAGCATGGAACATACTCGAAGGAACAGATCTAGCCTCAATCACAACATTCGGACAACTAAACCTCTCTCCTACAATCAACAAATCAGGCAACATAACTGTCGAAGCTCGCACACTCGATGGTAGCAACATAGCAACCACATTAAACATACCTGTACATTACACCCCTATCGAAATACCCGACGATACAATACCTACCATACCCGATGACACAATACCTAACGACACAATACCCGAAACCATAAAATTCGACTACAAACTCCTGCTATCTGCACCATCCGACACTCTCACCAACAAACAAAACGAACTCATAATACAAGCCAACATCATCACTAACGATACTACACCTCGTTTCGTCTCTTGGTCTATTCCTCTAGGTAGCGAGCTAATTCAACTCACCGATTTAGGTTCCAACTCCGCAAAAATCACATATATCAATAGCGGAGAAGCTCTAGTCCAAGCAACCATTGCCGATATCGACACCCTAGTCTATGCTCAAAAACTCATAACACTAGAAGAAGAAAAAACTGTTTCTCTAGAACACACACAATCAACTATATCTGCAATATATGTCAACAATAACACTATATTCATTGATATAGTCCAACCTACTGAAATAATAATCCTAAGCATCGATGGCAAAACAATTAAAACGCTCAAACCAACCAACATAGGAACAATACAACTCCACCTTCCTAAAGGTGTCTACATTATTAACAATCACAAAGTAATAATTTAAACAACAAATAATTGGACATAGCATAATAACATACTATGTCCAATTATAAAATTTACAATACGAAACACTAAAAGAAGGGAATATAGATCGATCTATATTCCCTTCTTTTATATTAAAATTTCTTTTTTAAAATAACTTACTTCACTAACATCCCATCTGCAACCGCTTTTGCCACATTCTCTCCTTTCAAAATAGTCGCAAGTTGTAAAGCAAACTCGATAGTACAACCAGGTCCGCGTGATGTCACCACATTACCCGACACCATTACTCTCTCCTTCGAAACAAAAGCCTCTTCCAACTGATCTTCAAATCCTGGATAACACACAGCTTGTAAATTACGCAAAATATGCATTTTACCTAAAATCGAAGGTGCTGCACAAATAGCCGCAATCCATCGTCCCTTCTTATTTTGCTCACGAAGTACATTAATCAAACCTACATGCTCACCCAAATTAAGTGTACCTGGCATACCACCAGGAAGAATAAGCATTTCAGCTTCTGTACAATCAACCTCATCAAACATTTTATCTGCCTCAACACGCACACCATGAGCACCTTCCACCAAACGTTCGTTCATTACCGAAACAATAGTAAGTTCAACCTCTGCACGACGCAAAACATCAATCGTTGCTATAGCTTCAACCTCTTCGAAGCCTGTTCCTAAAAATAAATAAACCATAATATATGTTTAATTTTAAAAGTTTCAAATTCAATTAATTTAATCTAAAATTATAAGTTATTGTCCCCATAGCGACACTACTACCTGCCGAAAACTTATTCTTCTTCGCTGCTTCTATTGCCAATCTTCGCAAATTCTCATTTGTTATAGTTGTACCCTTAGTTGCAATAGCTGCATCTACTACCTTTCCCGAAGCATCTACTCGTATTTCCACCACTATACGCCCCTCTTCATTTCCTTGATATGATGGACGTGCCAACGTACCCAACAAATCACGCCCATTAAGCGACCACGTGTTTCCTCCTTGCGAACCTTGTCCCGCAGGATTTCCCTGTTGAGTTTCCCCCTTAGTTTTACCTTGACCCTTACCCATATTTTGAAATGCAGAACCCGTAAGACTACTAGCTTGATTTCTTTTTGCTTCTTGTTCAGCTTTTATGCGTGCCTCTTCTGCCGCTTGTTCTCGAGCTATACGCTCTTGCTCTGCACGTATACGAGCCTCTTCTTCAGCCTCTTTACGCTTTTTTTCAGCTTCTAATGCTACCGAAGGATCTTCTTGGGTCATCAAATCCTCCTCAGATGGTGTAGACGGAACTACCGCAGTTGACGATGGCATAGGTGCCGCTTCCAATGCAGGTGTCGGATCAGGCATACTTTCACCAAAACCATCTTCTGCATATCCTAGCGAAATCATCACACCCTCATCCATCTCATTACGATGTGCTGTCATTCCGCAAAATATCAGTATCATCAAAATGATAATACAGATTATAGTCGTAACAACGCCCGATTGTATTTCTGATTTTTTAATTTTCATCATTCTTTTACTTTTGTAGCTATCACCAATTTAAGGCGATTTTCATTAGCTATATCAAGTATTTTCACTATTTCTTTATATGGCACCAATTCATCAGCATGCAATGCCACATAAGTTGTCGAATCTGCAGCATGCACCGTTTGAAGATACGGCTCAATCTCATCAAAATGCACCTGACGTGGTTTCGACCCATTATCTGCTATGCTATACTCTCCTTCTGCTGTGATACCAATTTTCACAATATTTGCCTTAGTTGCGGTCTTAGCCGAACTTTGAGGCAAATTCACTTTCATATCATTTGGTGCCGACATCGTTGATGCTATCATAAAAAACAATAGCAACAAGAAAATAATGTCAGTCATCGACGACATCGAAAATGACGAATCTATTTTATTTGATTTCTTTAATGCCATAATTATTTTCCAGCTGCTGGTTCATTCAACAAATCAAGAAATTCCATACTACGCATCTCAAGACGACGCATCACTTCATTCACACGACCTACAAGATAATTATATGCAAAATAAGCACATACACCTACAATAAGTCCCGCCACAGTAGTAACCATTGCGGTATAAATACCTCCCGACAACTGACTAAGATTAATTGTATTCCCCCCAGCTTGTTCCATCTCAAAGAATGCTTGAACCATACCCATCACAGTTCCCAAAAAGCCCAACATCGGAGCTCCTCCCGAAATCGTAGCCAACAACGAAAGACCTTTTTCCAACTTCGCAATTTCAATATTACCAACATTCTCTATTGCCACCAACACATCCGACATTGGTCGTCCTAATCGCGAAATACCCTTCTCTATCATACGCGCAGATGGCGATTTCGTATCACGACAAAGCTTCAATGCTGCATCCAATTTACCATCGTAAATATAATCTTTAATACGATTCATAAAAGTAGCGTCCTCTTTCGATGCCTGATGTGTCACAATCAAACGCTCAATAAAAATATAAATTGCAAAAATAAGCATCAAAGCAAGCGGAATCATAATCCAACCACCTTTGAGGCACATATCAATAAAATTCAATTTCACTGGCTCTTCAACCGCTGAAGGCATAGAATTCAATGTGTCGGCAGCCATCGATGCCACCATGTGTGTTTCTTGTAAAAATAACATAATTTTATAAAGTTGTAAATTTAAAATTCAAAAAAATCTTATCCCAATACATTAACGAAAAAAAACATAATTTATTATCCGGCAACTTATAACTAGTAACTAATAACTAGTAACTATTTCAAGCACTCCAAATAACGCTTAATCGTTTCCTTCAAACCAAGATAAAGAGCATCGCAAATCAACGCATGTCCAATCGACACCTCATCAAGATAAGGCACACACTCATGAAAATAAGCCAAATTATGCAAATCCAAATCATGACCAGCATTAATACCCAAACCCAACTCATGTGCCGCCACTGCTGCATGCACATATGGTGCCACCGCGGCTTCACGATCTTGATGATATTGCGACGCATAAGGCTCAGTATACAACTCAATACGATCAGCACCCGTACGAGCAGCCGCCTTAATATTTTCTATATCGGTGCCCACAAATATCGAAACCCTAATACCTTGCGACTTAAACAAATCAACAAGCCCTTTCAAATGGTCAAAATTCGCAACACAATCCCATCCTGCATTCGAAGTCAATACTCCTGGAGCATCTGGTACCAAAGTAACTTGTGCTGGTTTTACCCTACTAACCAAATCAATAAATCTATCATCAGGATTACCCTCTATATTAAATTCAGTCGTCAATGCAGGCTTCAAATCCAAAACATCCTGCCCCGTAATATGTCGTTCATCCGGACGAGGATGCACCGTAATACCTTGCGCCCCAAATTTCTCACAATCCAACGCAACCTTTAACACATTTGGGTTATTCCCACCACGAGCATTACGTATAGTCGCTATTTTATTTACATTTACACTTAGTTGTGTCATAGTTTTTATATATCAAATTTTATTTGTAACTTTGCACTTAAAGATATTATCTCAAATTGACTACAAAAATACAAAAAAAAGACCATATCTACACCATATTTCAGCATAAAAATTTTAACTATTTTATATATCTCTAATTTATGCAAATATTAGTATTCGGCAATAAATACAAACTAAAATTCATCAACTCTGTTAAAGAGTTGTTTTTCAAGCTAAAACATCGAGGAGCAAACATCCTATTCGACAAAGAATTCGCCAAAGAAATACAAAACTCCGGTATGCTCGACATATCAGAGTTCGACGTATTCGACAACAATTTCTCAGGCGATATAGCCATTAGCCTAGGGGGCGACGGCACTTTACTCACCACTGCCAACCGCATCGGCAGCCAACAAATTCCTATTCTCGGCATAAATCTCGGCCGTCTTGGATTCCTAACCGATGTCCAAGCCCACGAACTCGACAACCTCGACGACATTATATTCAACAAAAAATATAAAGTCGACGACCGTATGGTCCTCCGTGCCGAAATCACAAACAACAACCACACCTCATTAACCGAATATTCCCTCAACGAAATTGCCGTTCTCAAGCAAGACCTCTCTTCAATGATCTCTATCGACGTCACTCTCAACGGCGAACCCCTACACACCTACCAAGCCGACGGCCTTCTCGTCTCTACCCCAACAGGTTCAACTGCTTATTCCCTCAGCGTCGGCGGACCAATCATGATGCCCGAAAACCACAACCTCATCATCGCACCCGTAGCATCTCACTCGCTCAACGTGCGACCTCTCATCATCCCCGACAATTGGAAAATCGACCTCGCCATACATAGCCGTAGTCACTCCTACCTCGCATCCATCGACGGTCGAAGCATCACCATGCCCGACACCGCCACAATCTCAATCTCAAAAGCCGACTACACCGTCCGCATCATCCGTCTCGAAGGTCACTCATTCCTCAACACCCTCAAAACAAAACTCATGTGGGGAGCCGACGTAAGAATTGAGAGTTGAAAATTGAAAATTGAGAATTAAAATATTGTAAATACTATAGCGACTATAACAACTATAGCGACTACTATCTCTCGTTACTCGCTACTCGCCACTAACTACTAAAAAATATAATATGAAAATAATCTACATGGGAACCCCCGACTTTGCCGTAGAACCACTACGCCGCCTAGTCGAAGCCGGCAAAAACATCGTTGCCGTAGTCACCATGCCCGACAAACCTGCCGGTCGTGGCCACAAAATCCAATTCTCTCCTGTCAAAGAATACGCACTATCAGTAAATATTCCTCTTCTCCAACCCGGCAATCTCAAAGACCCTGAATTCGTAGAAGAACTCCGCTCATATCAAGCCGACCTACAAATAGTCGTAGCCTTCCGCATGTTGCCCGAAATCGTATGGAACATGCCGCCACTCGGCACATTCAACCTCCACGCCTCACTCCTACCACAATATCGTGGAGCCGCCCCAATCAACTGGGCCGTCATCAATGGCGAAACCGAAACTGGCATCACCACCTTCTTCCTCCAACACGAAATCGACACCGGCAACATCATTATGCAAGAAAAAATCACCATTGCCCCCGACGATAATGCCGGCATAGTCCACGACCGCCTCATGATACTCGGCGCCGACCTCGTACTCCGAACCGTCAACCAAATCGAATCTGGTAACGTAGCATCAATACCACAACCCGACGGCGAACTCAAGGCTGCCCCAAAAATCTTCAAAGACACCTGCCTAATCAACTTCAACACCACTGCCGAATCCGTGCGCAATCTCGTGCGTGGTCTAGCACCATACCCAGCAGCCTGGATTGAACTCACCGACCCCGCAGGCAACACCACTAATATGAAAATCTACGAAATCAGCAAAGAACTCTGCGCCCCATCTCACCCCGCAGGCACTCTCGTTTGCGATGGCAAAAAAATCCTAAAAGTTGCTGTCCAAGACGGCTACATCCACCTCGACCAAGTGCAACTTGCCGGCAAAAAACGTATGCCAGCCGCCGACCTCATGCGAGGCACCGACCTCACACAATACACAATAAAATAATCAACACAACCATACAACAAAAAAAACTCTCTTCCTCAACGAAAGAGAGTTTTTTTTATATCAATATCATCATTAACGACGACGCATCAATTTAGGATTTTTGCTTAGTTGTTGTACGCCTTTGAGCATTTTTTGCATGTCGGAGAATTGTTTGAGCAAACGATTTACCTCTACAATTGAACGGCCAGAACCTTTTGAAATACGGTTTTTGCGTGAACCATTGATAATTGCTGGGTTTGTGCGTTCTTCATTAGTCATTGACTGAATAATTGCCTCGATACCTTTGAACGAGTTATCATCGATATCAACATCTTTCAACGCTTTGCCAACACCAGGAATCATAGAAGCAAGTTCTTTGATATTACCCATCTTCTTGATTTGTTGGATTTGATTGTAGAAGTCGTTGAGGTCGAATTGGTTTTTAGCAATTTTCTTAGAG